>JAKVBD010000162.1 GCA_022446985.1 Lentisphaerales bacterium | reverse complement strand
AAAACGACTTTCAGACTAAAATGATTCCAGACGTCACCCGTGATAACAAACCCGTTCTAACTGGCCAAGATGTTATGCCTGGTGGCCCGGATTCATACATCGCTTACGGTCTTGAATGGGCCAATGTTTCTAACACGCCTTTCCGCCTCTATAAGCACTACGTCCATGAAGGTGGTATCGCAACTCCACTCGTAGCTCAATGGCCGGCTGGAATTCAGGCGAAAAATGAATGGCGCCGTACTCCAACTCACCTAATCGATCTAATGGCAACATGTATTGACCTGGGTGGTGCGAAGTATCCTGCAAACTATAAAGGAAATAAAATCATTCCACTGGAAGGTAAATCACTCAAGTCTGTTTTTGATAACGATACTATGGAAGAGCGTGCCATTTTCTTCGAACACGAGCGCAACAGAGCTGTTCGTGCGGGAAAATACAAACTGGTAGCAAAAGGACTCAAAGGTAAGTGGGAGCTTTACGACATGGAAGCTGATCGTACAGAGATGAATGACCTTTCATTGAAGATGCCGGCCAAAGCCAAAGAGCTTGAAATTGCCTGGGACAAATGGGCCAAGAGAGCCTTCGTCAAACCATTCCCTGCTCCAAAGAAAAAGAAAACTTCAAACAAGAAAAAGTAAATTCATATAAAAGGCCGAACTATAACAGTCCGGCCTTAATTCAAAACACTAAAAATTAGTTAAGCTTTTTCAGAACGATATTTCTGAAGTAAGCTTCCATTGGCTTGCCTTTATGAAGCTGAATACCAATTAAACCGCTAAGCTTAGCATCTTTATGATTATCAGTCAGATCAACAGCAAGTTTACCATTAACAAAATGCTGTAGGTGATTTCCTTTAGCAACGATTTTGTAAGTATTCCACTTAGTAATATCAACAGAAGTGGCAGGAGTTGTTTTACCTGTAACTTTTGGCTTACCTGAAGCTGCTTCAACAACTACTTTTGTTCCACGCTGAGCGACAATACCTCGACCAGTAGCTTCTGAGTAAAGCATGCCGCAGTACTCGGCTTTTGGGTGCAAGTCACACTGATTACCTACCAAACGCAGCTTTTCAGTTTTGTGAACTTGGGCGCGGTACATCATACCAGAGTTATTTTTACCGATGACTTTTGCTTCATAAGTCAGTTCAAAATCACCAACTTCACCTTCCCAAACAAGAAATCTGTTCGATGGTAATTTTTGGCCATGTGTTGAACCATAGATAACACCGTCTTTAACTGAGAATAATCCTGTATCATCTTTCCAGCCGGAAAGGTCTTTACCATTGAAGAGTGACTTGCAGTCTGTTGCTGTAGAGCAAGAAACCAGCGCAAGAGTCATAAGAAGTGTACATAAGCGTACAAACATAGTTTTTCCTTAATTAGTATTGATATGAAGGCCCGGGACTCCGGGCCCAAAATAAGATTACTTAAACATTGAGCTGTTCTTATCCCCGCGGGATAGAACGTAAGCAAGAAGGTCAAGGACTTCTTCCTGAGTCATCATATTGATCAAACCGGGAGGCATCATTGAAACTTTAGAGTCAACAATCTTTTTAATCTTTCTGTTGTCAACCTTAGTCATTTCACCAGGAGCATAAAGATTGGTGATAATTCTCAGTTCATCGCCCTTCATATTGGCTATTTTTCCACTGATAGATGAACCATCTTTCATATTTAAAATCACAGAGCCATACTGATCAGAAATCTGTTTACTCGGTTCAATGATAGCTTCAAGTAAATCAAGTGGCGCAAAACGGCCACCAGAGCCTGTTAAGTCTGGTCCGATCACACCACCATTGCCATTAAACCTATGACAGGCTGTACAGTTCGCAGCACCGTAAAAGTTTTTACCATTCTCAAAACTTCTGCCTTTTAAGCCACCGGCAACAGTTTCGTTAAAATCACTCACCTTCCAGTTTGTATATGAGCCTCGTTTAGCAATAACCTGAAGAGCCGGATTTGGACGAGTCTCAGTTTTTGGAGCTTTAGCGTTGATAGCATCCTTAAGTGTTTCCTTGTCAGCCTTACTCATCAGTTTCAGAGTATCTTTTTTAATCTCAGCCATGAATAGTTTGAAACTAGCTCCGCCGCCATACCTGGAAGAAATAGCAAACCAGTTAAAGAGTTTCTTATAATTTTCATCTGTCCAACCAGTTTTGGCTAAACGGAGTGTCTTAGCATAGTGAATCTGCTCTTCTTGACTCGTAGCTTTTTCTAAAAGTTGAACTGTCTTGGCCACTGCTGTTTCAGACTGTAGGTAAACCATAATCTGAGCCAATTCCATATTCAGTTCTGTGTCTTTGTTTGGATACTGGCTGTCGAATTTTGCCAACAACTCAGCTTTCGCAGACTCTATCCCTTCCATTCTCGCACTGACAATGTGGAGAATACGAAGTTGTGCCAGTTTCTGAGCTTTCGTCAAACTCGACCAATCTAACTTTAAAAGACTGTTAATGAGATTAGTTTTATACTTCTTATCTCCAGCACGAGCCAAAGCTAAAAGAGCTTCAAGTGAAGCTTCAGGATTTGTTTCTGACAAAGCTTTTTTCGCCCAGCTATGTGCAGGCTGATGTTCAACCGCTGTTCTCGCTGCCCAGCGCAGGTGACGATCCGCATGACTCAAGTAAGGCCAAACCTTAGCAATAGCTTCAGGTTTATTTGGACCATGGTATTTCTCAAGTTCACGACGAAGTTTAGCTTCTGAAGTGATAACTCCTGAATCCTTATTGACGACTTTAGCATTGCCGTTGTAAGTAACTTTGTAAAGAGCAGATTGAACCTGACGGCCACCAGTAGTGAAGTAAAGAGCATTGTCTTTAGGGTTAACCAAAAGATCGGTTAGAGGTAGAGGCTGACCACTGATAAATACTTCTTTTTCTGCTTTAAAAGTCGCTCCATCCGGTTTGAGATGTACGGCATAAAGAACACCGTAACTCCAGTCACAGATAAATAGTGCTTCTTGATATTTTTCTGGAAAGGCTGCGCCATAGCCAAAAGCTACACCAGTTGGTGAACCAGGACCAATATCCAAAGTAGTTGGTAGATTATCTGGGTAATGGTTTAAAAGCTTTGCAGAACCATTCCTCCAGCCAAACTCAGAACCACTGGTTACGTGATTGACACGAGTTGGTCTGTACCACGGGGTGTTGATATCCCACTCCATGTCGGCATCGAAAGTAAATAACTCCCCTTCTCTATTGAAAGCTGCATCATACTGATTGCGAAATCCAGTTGCCATAATCTCGATATTTTCAGCATTCGGATCCATTTTTGCAATAAAACCACGAGGTGCAGTTACACCTTTCATGTAACCTTTGCCATAGATTCTTGGTAGAAGCTGATCTTCTCCCCAAAGTGGTGGTACAAGTGTGTTTTTGTACTTAGGAAGATCTAACTGATTACCAACAACCATATAGATTGATTTTTTATCTGGACTAAGAAGCAGTGCATGCGGGCCGTGCTCACCAGTACCCTGGTTAAAATTGATCAGTTCTTTTTTTGTATCGTATTTATCATCACCATCGGTGTCAGTAACTTTAACAAGGTAAGAACCGATTGTACGGCCGCCATTGACCATAACATAAAGAGCGTCAAAGGCACATAGTAAGCCCTGAGCCATACCGACATCGACTTCAATCTTTTCGACTTTAGCTTTTTTCTCAGAGACATCGACTCTGTATAGCGCACCTGTTTGATCAGAGACAATTAAGCGACCTTTAGAGTCATTCGTCATCGCAACCCAGGAACCCTGTTGATCTTTAGGAACCTCATAGACAAGTTCAACATTGAAACCATCGGCAACACTAAAGCGCGATGGATCTGTTGAGGAAGCACTGACAATATAAGTTAATGAAAAGGCAATTAAGAAAAGATACTTAACCATAATTTACACACAATCCTTTAATTTTTTATGCGTTAAAATTTCACTTGTTTAAACACAGCGAATGCACAAGATGAAGAGGCTGAAACAGTAAATATTGATACCCCCCTCCTTAAAATTAATTCATTCTTTTTTCAGGAGCAAAAAAATATCAACTCAAATTATTATGAACGCTTCAAGATCTGTGGTGATAAAGGAATCTTTCTAACACAAGCTTAAAAGTTTAGCCTAAGGATAAAAAGCCCGAAAAGTTTGTCAATTGAGTACGATTTTTCCTTCTTTAAGGTCATTGTAGCCACCTGTTAATCACAAACACTTTACAAAGTCTATGACATCAATCGCCGAAGACAGCACCTTTAAATTCTTT
The DNA here is from genome assembly GCA_022446985.1 of Lentisphaerales bacterium. Lineage (GTDB taxonomy): Bacteria > Verrucomicrobiota > Lentisphaeria > Lentisphaerales > Lentisphaeraceae > JAKVBD01. The sequence goes on along the minus strand of JAKVBD010000162.1, from coordinate 5,608 downwards.
CCTGACCTCAATAATCTGGTGGATACCGGTTGGCTTAATTCTGGTGCACGCTTTAGACCTTCATATTTTGAAGAGTACTTCAGTGGCGATTCTTTGCAGAACAAATTACTAAAGAAGCTGGCTTATACTCATATGCTGCCCATAAAGGAAATTCTTGAGAGCTTCGAGTATTTTGAAAGAATACGCAAGAACGTTAAAGCTGAGGTTATGTGCGACTTGTGCTGTGGCCACGGTTTCATCGGAATTCTTTTTGCCATATTTGAACGCAAAGTCTCAAAGGTTTTCTTAGTAGATAAAGTAGAACCCGCCAGTCGACAAAAACTCATACAAGCCTGTATAGAAGTTGCTCCTTGGATAGAATCTAAAATACACAATATTGAAGATGAAATATCTCCTGAGTCATCCTGGCTGGAGAAAAACATGTCAGTTGTTAGTACACACGCTTGCGGAATACTTACAGACCTGACACTGGACATAGCAATGGCAGTCAACGGCAAAGTTGCAGTCATGCCTTGCTGCTACCCGGAAAAGAAATGTAAAGCTCCGAATGCATTGCAATCAAAACTGGGAATCGAAACAGCCTTCGATATTGACAGAACTTATCGACTTGAACAAGCCGGCTACCATGTTTACTGGAAATCTGTGCCCGCCCTCATAACCCCTATGAATCGTGTCATCATCGGAATAAAAAGTTAAATAACCCACTCTTTAAATTAGAACTTTTTTTAAAGCCCCTTGTTAAAAGTAACTCGGTTGTTTTGTTTACGAATGATAACCAGAAGCATAAACTGATAAAACTGCAGTACTCAATGCTCAAAAAAATTTATGCTGACTATGTTAAATTTTGACTTTCAGTTGTAGTTAATAAATATGATAAATGTAAAATTTGTTAAAAAAAAATTTGTGTATAATAATGTGTCGCGAGTAATACTGAATATGTTAAGTCCTCTTTCAACTACTTTTATAGACAAGTCGGTCTTGCCTATATTCCTTATCATCTTTTCATTGAGCCTGTCTACTTATGCCCTTGAAAATCCCTCTCTGAAATTAATCCAAGACTCCTGCATTGACTGTCACGATGAAGATATTCAAAAAGGCAACCTGCGACTCGATAACCTTGCTTCATTAAAAGACGACCCCAAAGCTATGCATACCTGGCTCGACATCTACGATAAAGTCGAGTCTGGAGAAATGCCGCCAAAAAAGAAAGCCTTTTCTGAAGAAGAGAAAAATGAATTCCTAAAAGTCCTTGGTGCTGAACTCAGTGCATTCGATAAGCAACAAAAAGAAGCTCAAGGCCGTGTTGTCCTACGTCGTTTAAGTTCGAGTGAATACGAATATGCAATGCGCGACCTTCTTCATCTTCCTGAATTGAAAGTAAAACAGTTCTTGCCAGCAGACGCAACTTACCATGGTATAGAAAACGTCGCCGATAAACAGCAGATCGCTTATAACCAGATTGCCCAATACCTGGAAGCTGCAGAAACGTCATTGCAAGCGGCCGTAAATATGCGTCCCAAACCGCGTTTCAATCCCAAGCGTGTTCCTGGCTCTAAACTGTCTGCTGCTAGAAAATTTTTCCCCAATGCCTGTAAGCTAATAGATGATAAGCTTGTTCTCATAAAACAGCCCGAATTGTCTCAAGGCCCATGGTCATTATTTTACTCACCTGCAGAACCGGGTTATTATAAAATTCGCCTAAACGCTCACAGCGCTCAACTCAAAACAGAAGCCTTTAAAACTGCAGGGAAGACTGCTCCTTCTTCTAACTTACTCCCAGGTAAAACAAAACAGACTGTTTCTATTGGCATTGCTCTTGGCCGCTACCTTCACTCCTTTGACTTGAGTGCAAATGCTGAAGTTCAGGAATGCACAGTTTGGTTAAACGGTCGTGAAAGACTGAGCATTAACTGCAACGATCTCCCTCTTAGAAATTCAAAATTTAAGACTCGTAAAAAACCTGAAATCTGGGATGGGGTTGCTATCGACTGGCTTGAAATTGAAGGTCCTACAGTTTCTGATTGGCCTCCTAAAAGCCATAAAGCTCTCTTTGGCAATCTGCAGGTAAAAAAATGGACCGCTGCATCTGGTTTCAAAAAGCCAAGAAGCATCGCTGTAGGGACCGGCGAAAAACGCGCCTTGAGGGCAACAAAAGGCGGCCCTTACTTTGTACAATCTGATACCCCTGAAGCTGACAGTAAAAGACTACTGACAAATTTCATGACGAAAGCCTACCGCCGCCCTGTTACTGCAGAAGAAGTCACTTTCATACAAAAGCGGGTTCTTGAAGCTTTGGAAGATAAGATATGCTTTCAAGACGCCATGCTCATCGCTTACAAAGCCATTTTAACATCCCCTGACTTCCTTTATATCAAAGAGAAAACGGGCAAATTAACGAGTCTGGAATTAGCGACGAGATTATCTCTTTACCTGTGGCGTTCCATACCTGATGATCGTCTCATGACATTAGCAAAGAAAAATAAACTCCAAGACACCAAAGTCTTATTGTCCGTTTCTAAACACATGTTAAATGATCCCAAAGCAGACCGCTTCATAGATAATTTTACCAACCAATGGCTCGATCTGGAATCAATCTATGCAACGACTCCAGACAAAACTCTATACCCAGAGTACCACGAGAAAAACCATCTAATTGAATCTTTCGTCATGGAAACTAAGGCTTTTGTCCGCGAAATGGTCAAGAGCAACCTGCCTATCAAAAATATCGTTGATTCAGACTTTACCTTCTTAAATGAAAGCTTAGCTCTGCATTATGATGTCCCAGGAGTCAAAGGAAGTGAACTTCGCAAAGTCACTCTCCCGGAGAACAGCGTTCGAGGCGGCATTATCACCCATGGTAGTATGATGAAAATCTCAGCAAATGGCTTTACTACATCCCCTATCAAAAGAGGTATCTGGCTACTCGAAAGAGTTCTTGGCACTCCACCTCCGCCACCGCCACCAGGAGCTGGTTCTGTTGAGCCCGACATACGCGGTGCAACTACGATCAAAGAACAACTGGCCAAACACCGCGAAGTTAAATCATGTGCCAGCTGCCATAAAATGATTGACCCGCCAGGTTTTGCATTAGAGGCTTTCGATGTCATGGGCGGCTACCGGGAGCATTATAGAAGCTTGCGAAATGGCGAAAAGAAAACTAAAACTCAGGATAAAATCATTTACAATTACCGAATTGCTAAACCGGTTGATGCCACGGGTGAATTTGAAGGTGAACAGTTCACTGACATCAACAGTTTCAAAGCGATTCTGATCAAAAATGATCGTCAGATTGCCAGGAATATTCTGGAGCGTTTAATCACTCAGGCCACTGGGGCAATACCAACATATAGTGACCGTCAGGAAATCAATAAAATTTTAGACAAAACTAAATCAGCTGAGTACCCTCTACAATTTTTGATTGGCAGAGTCCTTATTACTTCCATGTTTCTGGAGAAATGATTTGAGGCAAAACATGACCAAACCAAGCTTATCTACCGATCCACAAAAAGAAAAAATGCCGACAATTAACTTTTCTCTGAGAAAAGCCCTGAGTCGTAGAACATTTCTCAAAGGAGCCGGGGTAGCCATGGCTCTCCCCTTTATGGAAGCTATGCGTCCTGGTGCTTATGCTACCGACAAGTCTTCAGAACAAGATCCACTGAGAATGGTGATTCTCATGAATAGCTTGAGCTTACTGCCTCAGCACTTCTTCCCGGAAAAAGCCGGCTACGACTATGAGTCAACGCCTTATTTGGATCTCTTAAAGAACCATCGTAAACATATGACTGTTATGTCCGGGGTATCACTTCCCGAAGTAGCCAGTGGTCATGGAGCCCTTCCCTGCTTTTTAACGGGTGCTCCAAACCCCGGGTCTGCCAACTTTAAAAACTCTATTTCACTCGATGTCTTTGCGGCTGAAAAAATGGGTCAGCTCACACGCTTTCCATTTATGCCGATCATGATTGCTCCTTCAAATGGCGGAGCCGAAAGTGGTGAACCTATGTCCTTTACGACGGCAGGTGTGCCTATTCCAGGAGAAAAAAGAGCCGAAAAGCTATTTTCAAAAATGTTTCTGCAAGGGGACAAAGAAGAAGTTCAGGCTCAGATTACCCGCCTTAGAGAAGAACGTAGCATTCTCGACATGTTGATTGAAAGGGTAAAAAAGCTCAACCCGACGCTCAGTAAAGCCGACCGGGAAAAATTAGAGCACTATATGACTTCTGTTCGTGAACTCGAAAAAAAACTTGTTACTGCCGAAGCCTGGGAAAAGAAACCCAAGCCCATGACAGATGCCAAAATGCCCAAAGATATGACGACATTTACCAATGGCGTGGAACAGCACAAAATCATTTTCGATGTCATGAAGCTCGCATTGACTTCCGACTCTTCCAGAATTATTTCTCTTGGCATTCACATGGGTTCCACAAGACAGGATATACAAGGAGTTGAGGATGGGACTCACCCACTTTCACACCACGGTAATGATCCTATAAAAATGGAACAACTGCGTATAGTCGAGGAGTTACAGCTAAAAGAGATAAACCTATTCTTAAACAGTTTAGCCGAAACTACGGAACAATCCGGTTCATTGCTGGATAACACTATGGTTCTTTTTGGATCAAATATGGGAAACGCCAGTTCTCACTCAAATGTCAACCTGCCAATTTTCCTTGCTGGTGGTGGCTTTAAACACGGTCAACACCTGATGTTCGATAAGAAGAACAATTACCCTCTCACTAATCTGTACGTAAGCATGCTGCAAAGAATGGGACTCGAAGTCGATAAGTTCTCTTCAAGCACAGGTACGATGGAAGGATTAGAGTTTGCTTAATAAGCTACTTCGCCCTTAGTAAATAATTCTAAGGGCATAGAAACTTTGACCGAGTTAAGGTCCTACTGACCACAAATTAAGCGTGTGTAGTACCTTTTTGACGGCCCCAGTCTCTCTGTAGCAGCGAAGATCCCTTAGGTTTAGCCGGCTGAGATGGCATTGGCTTCGACTGCGAAGCGACTCCAGAACTATTACCAAAAGTGTTTTTCATGCGGTGATAAATGATCTGCTGATATATGGACATTTTCCCTAAAAATTTCATAATCTTCCAAAGTCTTTATTTAGTAATAGACCACACATAGCACAACATCACACAGTAGTTAATTAGTGTGTTCGCGAAGCCAAAAGCAATTTTTTTGCATATATTTATGCTTTTTAGGCTTAACTTATAAATTTCAAAAGTTGATTTCTATAACTTATTTTCACTGAGAAGTATCCAAAAATAGAATTACCCAGTTACGAATGAAAGGAGCTATCCCAACATTTTGCTCGGGACGATAAAGTCATGATACTCAACCCACACTCTTCTCCGTGAACTTCGCGACCTCTGTGGTTCAACCCCCTCCATCTCTTATCTGATATGAAATTCTCTCGCAAAGACGCACCCATTAAAGAAACTTCAAACAAGTCCGCAAAGATTTGTAGACATTGATGAACAATTTTCAAAGCTTTTTGTTCAAACAAGCCTCACCTTGAGTTTTATTCTTTTACTAAAGTAATTTCCTGCACCCGTGTGTCTTAGTTTTGGCTTACAGCAATTTTGCCTTGACCATGCAC
>JAKVBD010000161.1 GCA_022446985.1 Lentisphaerales bacterium | reverse complement strand
CGATATCAATCTTGATTCAAAAACTTGGGATGGAAATCAATGGGTATGGGCTCCTGGAAATGGCGATGTCTCTGACGGGCAGGGAAACTCCGTTGTTAATCAAACCATAAAAGTTAATTATGATTAATCCCATACATTCACTGTAACTGCTGAATCATTCTACCTAATAGAAGAAATCACAATTCTAAATATGGATAACCCTGAAAATGACATCACGCTTCAGGGAAACTACCAAAACTCTATGCAGGTACAACTCGATAATGTCACATCGAATATGCACATTATGGCTACTGTATTTGATGCAAGCCTCACAATGACAACCTCAGCCGAAACTAAGATCTGGAATGATGAAACTCAGCAGTTCGATCTCTTACCGGGAAATGCGTCTGTTGAAGATGATCTGCAGACTGTAATTTCTGACGACGGTTCATATAAAATTGAATATAACTCAGATAAAACCTTTACTGTTAAAGCTGCCGAATTCTATCTTATCGAGGAAGTAAGAGTTTCTCAACAGCTTGCCCCTTGGGAAGATCCACAAACTGTGTTACCTGCAGATCAAATTATCCCAGGAAATGATCTAACGGAACTTCAAGTACCTCTAACAGACATCACAAGAGATATTGATATTCAGGTCACTGTTATTCCTTATCCATATGTAATTACTGTCGAGTCCGACACAAATGGCTCCGCTGTAACAGACATTGTTGCTGCGAAAGATGGTGATACTGCAACAATAACCATCACCGCCAACTCCGGTTATATCATTGATAAAATCTCAGTAAACGGAAAAATCACGACACTTGGTGATGAACTGGTAACTCACGATCTCATCCTTGATAACATCGATGAAGACAAAGATGTTTATGTAACGTTCAAGAAAGAGCCTGTGCTCGAAAAAGGTATCGCAATAGCAAATAGCGAGACCTGGACAACGGTTTATACTAATCGAACCTACCCTGAAATGGTTGTTGTCACCACTCCAGTGACTTCTATTGGCCTAGCTCCTTTCTGTGTTAGAGTTGAAAATGTTACTGAAATAAGCTTCGACATCAAGCTTCAAAGACTTGATAACCTAGGAGACACTATCAGTGATATCGAAGTCACTTATTTTGTCGCCAATGAAGGTAATTACACAGTTGAAAATGACGGAATCAAATTTGAGGCTGTAAGGTTTAATTCTACAATAACAGCAGGTAAAAAAGCTTCCTGGAACCGTGAAGTCAGCTCCTATATTAATAGTTACATATCTCCTGTTGTCATCGGTCAGGTCATGAGCTCGAATGATGCCAACTGGTCAGTATTCTGGTCAAGTGGTAGTAAGCGTCAAAACCCTGCATCTGCAACTCAACTCTACGTCGGAAAGCACATCGGCGAAGATCCAAACATTACTAGAGCTGATGAAACTCTTGGATACATGGTCTTTGAGTCAGGATCTGCCATTTATAATGGCGCCACTCTACAAACTGCCCTGGGAGCTGACTCAGTCAGAGGGACACAAAATGGTTCTTACAATTACACTGTTTTAAGTGATGCTGAATCAGTAATAACCACCATCTCTGCTATGGATGGTGGCGATGGCGGTTTTGCAGTACTTCTAGACTCGCCTGTTGCAAGTGGTGACCAAATAACTTTAGCCATTGATGAAGATCAGATTAACGATGGTGAAAGAAGCCATACGACTGAACAGGTTTCCTGGTTGGCAATAAAGTCATTAACTGAGACAACTGCACTTGCAGATAACTTTACCCTCAGTGGACCAACTTTAAACGGCAACTTACTTTCAAATGATTTTATCATTGATGAAGTACAGATTGAATTACTAACTGCACCAGCTAATGGTTCGATTCTTATCTACGCCGACGGCCAATTTGATTACACATCTGCGGCACAGGAAGCTGACACTTTTGAATACAAACTTGTTGACGGAGAAGGTATCACTCTCTCAACTGGGGCAGTCACAATCACTCCATAGTAAAGCAAAACAAATTTAGCCTCAAAAGCCACCTTTAACCGGGTGGCTTTTTTGCTTTAAGGCTTCCTACCCGAAAGTATTTAGAACACACTCTTTAACTTTTGAATCATTGTATTTTAATCAAAAAGCACCTAACTTGTGGCAGTGATTTATTAAATTTTGAGACATTTGTCAATGGTATTAGGTACAGTTATGAATAAAAAATACAGAGAAGAGGATATACGAAAAGGCTTTCAAAATCTTGAGCTTTTAAAGCGTGAAAACATTCGCCTTATTAAAGAAATTTCTGAACTCCGATCAGAACTGTCTACTTACAAAGCCAAAGAAGTCGGCGCCGCTATGGTTGAGATGGGTTACAATGACCGAGAAGCGAATGCGGTAATTTCAATGCTCGGACGCTGTTTAGCAAAGTATTAATCTAAAATTGATACCCTCTCTGGGAACAAGAATAATTCACTATTTTAGTATTTTGACGGCACTCAGAACAAATCTGACATCTTTTAGACTAATTGTGCCATTCACTTAGTGCACAACACTGCAATATTGTTCACACTGTTTATAGCAAATATGCTATGCAACAATAGTTCAACCGTGTAGATAGTGAGTATTATGAATAAATTATTCTTCCCAGTTGTCTTTATGATGACCAGTTTCAGTTTGATGGCCGAACAGAAACTGAATTTCCTTTTCTTCCTTGTCGATGACCTAGGTAAAATGGATATTGGTATCGAAGGCAGTAGTTTTTACGAGACACCACACATCGATGCCTTGGCCAATAGCGGCATGCGTTTCCAAAATGGCTATGCTGCCTGTCAGGTCTGTTCACCTTCTAGGGCAGCAATCATGCTCGGAACCTATCCTGCAAGAAACAAAATCACTGACTGGATTGGCGCCAAAACCGGCACTGACTGGAAAAGAAATGACAAAGTTCTTCCTGTTGAATACATTCATGCTCTTCCAAAAGAAGAAATCACAGTTGCTGAAGCTATGCGCGAAGGTGGCTACAAAACATTTTTTGCTGGTAAGTGGCACATGGGCGGCGAAGACAACTTTCCTGAAGATCACGGCTTTGATATCAACATCGGTGGCCACCATCGTGGCTCTCCTCCAGGAGGCTTCTTTTCTCCTTACACAAATCCAAAAATGAAAAGCGGTCCTCAAGGGGAATCTTTAACTATTCGTCTTGCGAACGAAACTGCTAATTTCATTGAAAATCATAAAGGAAACGAAAAACCATTCTTCGCCTACCTTTCTTTCTATGCAGTTCACGGCCCTATCCAAACTACTGAAACACTTTGGAAGAAGTACCAAAAGAAAGCAGCCGCCAAAGGACTCGCAGAAAAGCGCTTTATCTTCGACAGAACTAAAGCTGTCCGTCAAGTGCAGGATAATCCCGTCTATGCTGGCATGATGGAAACTCTGGACGATGCTATTGGCATCGTCATGCAAAAACTTAAAGACACTAGTTACGATAAAAACACCGTAGTCATCTTCACTGGAGATAATGGCGGCGTTTCCTCCGGTGATGCTTTCTCAACATCTTCTCTGCCATTACGCGGTGGCAAAGGCCGTCAGTGGGAAGGAGGTATCCGCGAACCATATTACATCTATGTTCCTGGTATGACCAAAGAAGGAGCACTGACTGAAATTCCGGCTACTGGTACAGACTTCTACCCCACTATTCTCGAACTTGCCGGCCTTAAAGCTAAACCTGAACAGCACAAAGATGGCGTCAGTCTGGTACCAATTCTTAAAGGTGATAAAATCGCAAAGCGTGATCTTTTCTGGCACTATCCGCACTACGGGAATCAAGGTGGCGAACCATCCAGTATCATCCGTTCAGGCAACTGGAAACTGATCCACTACTATGAAGATGGACGCGATGAGCTTTATAACCTTTCCAGCGATATTGGTGAACAAAATGATGCTGCTGCTAAAAATCCGGAAGTGGCTAAAATGCTTCGTAAAAAGCTCGACTCCTGGTTAAAAGAAACGGGTGCAAGAACCCCTCAAGCAGATTCTCGCTTCGATGCAAATAAGAAAAAGCAACAACTGGAAAGTGCAGCAGGCAAACAAATGCAGGCTCTTGAGAAGAAACACGCTAACTACCTAAAACCGGACTATGTCCCGAATAAAACCTGGTGGGACAGTAAAATTCCTAAGGACTGATTTTTTAGTAATCAGTTAAAAGTATTCAGTGGTCAGATAATTTCATCTGGCCACTATTTTATAATTTATGCCGATAAAAAATCGGCGCTCCCGGCTGGATCAAACTGTTCTGGGATCACCGGCAGCTCGCCGGTACTATCCCCAAAAAATCCGTGTCTATTAGTGTCCATCTGTGGTTCTTTTTTCTCCCTCGATCACACTAACAAAAAACCTTCCTGTATTCCCGTGGTGTCTTCCCCGTTACCTTCAAGAAAATTCGATTGAAATAAGACAGATTATTAAAACCTGCTAAACCCGATAAATAACTGATCGTATATTCATCGTTTTGCATCAATCGACAAGCCTCAAAAACCCTGAGCTCATTCAGGTACTGCAAGACTGATTTATTATAAGTCTGCTTCTTAAACATAGTTCGTAGCTGATAAGGGCTCATAGACATATCTTCTGCGATTGATTCCACCGTCAATTCTTCTCGAAAATGATCTCTCAGGTACTCTATAACCCTATTGAATTTTTCATTTTTTGGTGATTCATCGTAATTGCTAAACCTCCCTAATTCTTCTTTCGGATTCTTCAGTATAAAATCAAACAATTCAAAAAATGCCGATACCTTTTTAAAACCATCCGAATTAACAAGCTTCTCAAAGGTACTCTCTACTTGTGGGACATCTTCTATAACATAAGCGGACTCTGAAGTCATCAACTCCTTAGCCAATTTAAGTTCATTATTAAGAAACCAATTCTCACCAAAACAATTCTTTTCAAAATGAATTATATAAGCATCATTATCAGTAGACTCAGCATCTGAAACCCAGGTGTGAACGACTCCAGGAGGGACAAAAACAACTTCGCCAGCGCGATACTGTCGTACTGTATCTCCTATATATCTCGTTCCCCAACCTTTGATGATGTAGACGATCTCTACTTCTTCGGTATGAAGGTGCCAATTAAATTCATAAATAGTTTCACCCGGACGGCGAAAACCTAAAAATGAACTTCCCTCTTTAAATAAGACTTTTTCCTGTATTGGTTCAATGTCGCCTAGAAATTAGTTTTTATACCAAATTAATAAGTATATCGATCAATAATCGCCAAAACACTTTAATTATATATTAGTTTATTAAAAATACCTGCAAGTTTTGCAGAAATCCACCATATAAATTTCATCCATTGAAATAAAAGGTGTATTCAATGCGTATATTTGTATTCTTTATATTGATTTTCAGTGTGCAGGCTGAAAAGGTTGACTTTACTTATCAAGTCCGCCCTCTTCTCTCAAAATACTGCTTTGCTTGTCATGGCCCCGATAAAGCCAAAGGTAAACTTCGCCTCGATACGGCAGATGGAATCCAGAAAGCTGTTACAGCCGGCAATATCCACAAAAGTGACCTCATGGAACGTATCTTGACAGATGATGAAGATGACGTCATGCCTCCACATGAAACCGGTAAGAAACTCAAAAGTTCAGAAATTGAACTTCTCAAAAAGTGGATCAACGAAGGAGCAGGATTTGGCGAACACTGGTCATTTCAGCCTATTAAAAAGCAGACTCCCAGAACAAATATTGATACATTTATTCAGCAAGAACTAAAAAAGCAGAAACTCACTTCATCTCCTAAAGCCTCAAAGAGAGAGTTGATTAGACGCGTGAGCCTTGATACCCGAGGCATCATTCCTTCAATTGAAGAAATCAATCAATTTGTTAATGATCAGGATCCTCATGCTTTCTCTAAACTCATCGACAAGTTCCTATCCTAACCTCTTTATGGGGAAAAGTGGGCCTCTAAGTGGCTCGACCTCGCCCGTTATGCTGATACTAAAGGATACGAAAAAGATAAACACCGCGAAATCTGGCGGTACCGCGACTGGGTTATTCAGGCTCTGAATCAGGACATGCCCTACGACGAATTTACCATCAAACAAATTGCCGGTGACCTTCTGCCCAATGCCACCGAAATGGACATCCTGGCGACTGCCTTTCACAGAAATACCATGACGAATGACGAAGGTGGTACAGACAACGAAGAGTTTCGAACAGAAGCTGTTAAAGAGAGTCGACACGACCGGAACTGTCTGGCTTGGGTTAAGCCTTGCCTGCGCCAAGTGCCATACTCATAAATATGATCCAGTTACTATCGACGAATATTATCAGCTGTACTCATTCTTCAATCAATCTGAAGACAACGATCATAATGATGATCGTCCACTGCAAAGATTCCCAACTGACTGGCAAAAGAAAAAATTAGCCGAAATCAGTAAAAGTCTGAAACATCTGACTGAGCAAAGAGAAAAAAAGTTTAAAACCGCAACTATTCAAGAAAGCTATAGCAAATGGCGAGAGCAGGAAAAGGATAAATGGAACCATGGTACAATCACAAGTTTACATACCACCAGTGGAGTACAACTGATCCAGAATAAAAATCGCATCACTGCAGAAAAGCACGCTGACTCAGAGGATACTTATAAAATTGATCTTAGACTCCCTGCCAAAAGCTACAAAGCTCTCAAGCTTGCTACATTCCCTCTGGAACACTTACCTAGCAAAGGAAGCAGTTTCGATAAAGAAGGACTCTACTTACTGTCTTACCTTCAGATTAAAAAGAATGGTAAGGTAATCAAACTAAAAAAGCATCATTCGTATCTTCAGGAAAACAGAAGTAATCCTCAAAAGATTCTATCAGCTCATGAATCTAAAATAAGTGGTTGGGCTCTCAAGAGATTTAATGCAAACAAGAAAAACCTCTTAGTCATCGAATTTGAAGATAAACTGAAAGTCTCTAAAGATGACCAAATTACTGTGGAATTAGTTCACAACAGCAACTTCCATAAGAAGAAAATTGCCTCATTCGAAATAGCTTTTTCTCAAGGTCAGGACAGTCCCAAAAAGACTCTCGAAAAATTCACTAAAAACCCCAAACAACTTTTCTTTGATGAATCTAAAGAATTCAAAGGACTGAGTCAAAAGATCGCCAAACTGGAAAAGGATAAAAAGCAAAACCTGGGCTCTTTAACTCCTATCATGAAAGACCTGCCTACTGCAAAGCATCGTAAAAACTTTATACACGAAAGTGGCTTCTTCCTAAATGTCGGTAAAGGGGTTTCGCCAGCAACGCCGGAATTTTTGCATAGTATGAAAAAAGACTGGCCAAAGAATCGTCTTGGTTTTGCCAAGTGGCTAATCTCCAAAGAAAACCCTCTAACAGCAAAAGTTGCAGCTAATAGAATATGGGCTCAAATATTCGGACGCGGTATCGTTGAAACTGAAGAAGACTTCGGAAATCAAGGCCTCATGCCAAGCCATCCTGAACTTATCGATTGGTTGGCAATGGAATACATGAATAACGGCTGGTCTCAAAAGAAATTACTCAAAACAATTTTCCTGTCTGACACCTATCAACAAAGCTCAAAAGTCACTGCTGAAACACTTCAGAAGGACAGATTCAATATCTACTTGGCAAGAGGCCCACGCTTCCGCATGACTGCTGAAATGATCCGCGATAGCTCACTCAAAGCTGCCGGATTACTAAGCTCTAAGATGTATGGCAACTCCGTCATGCCTTATCAGCCTCCAGGCTTATGGATGAGTACCTACAACTCTATGAAATGGCAAACCAGTAAAGGCGAAGACAAGTACCGCCGTGGCATTTACACCTACCTCAAACGAACTTCGCCTTACCCAACAATGACTGCCTTCGATGCTCCTAGCCGTGAACTTTGTACTGCAAGAAGAATCCGCAGTAATACGCCCCTTCAATCTCTGATCACAATGAATGACCCAGTCTTTGTCGAAGCTGCGCAAGGCTTCGCTAGAAGAGTTATTCTGAGTAGTAAAAATGACACAAATCGTATTCAATTCGCTTACCAGACAGCTCTAGGCCGAAAAGCCGATGCAACTGAGGTTCAAGCCATCAGTTCTCTTTATAAAGAACGATTGGAGTACTACAAAACCTTTCCGGAAGAAGCCACTAATATGGCTGAAAAGCCACTCGGCAAAGTACCAGCGAATATACAAAAACCACAAGCTGCTGCCTGGACTGCTGCTTGTAACGTCATCCTCAACCTGGACGAATTTCTGACTAAGGAGTAAATCATGAATCACACACAAAATTTACAAAGAAGACACTTTATAAAAAATGCCGGCCTTAGTCTCGGAGCTATGAGTCTGGGTTTAATGAATGCCTCAGCCGATGAAAAATCCCACTTTCTGACTCATAAGCCAAAGATAAAATCAGTCATTTACCTCCATATGGCAGGCTCACCTTCTCAGTTTGAACTATTCGACCCAAAACCAACCCTCAATCGACTGCATGGAACACTCTGTCCAAATGAGCTATTTGAAGGCAAACGATTCGCCTTTATCAAAGAAAGACCGAAGCTACTAGGTACCAGATTTGAATTTAAAAAATACGGCCAGTCAGGACTCGAAATGAGCAGCCTTCTACCAAATCTTGGAAGTGTGGCTGACGAACTTTGCATGATTCGTTCCATGCATACCGACCAATTCAATCATGCTCCAGCTCAGTTACTTCTACATACCGGTAAGGCTCAATTCGGTGGTGCGTCCATGGGCGCCTGGGTCAATTATGGCTTAGGTACTATGAATAAAGACCTGCCGGGATACGTCGTCATGACTTCTGGCGGAAAATTCCCAAGTAGTGGTAAAAGTGTTTGGGGTAGCGGATTTTTGCCTTCAAAGTATCAGGGGGTTCATTGCCGTAGCAAAGGTGACCCTATTTTATACCTATCAAATCCAGATGGCTTAAATAAAAAAGGCCGCCGCTCGACTCTGGACACCCTCAATTCATTGAACCGCAAACATGCGTCGCAAGTGGGCGATCCAGAAATTGACAGCCGCATCGCTCAGTACGAGCTGGCCTATCGCATGCAATCTGCAGTACCTGACATCGTCGATCTTCACAAAGAGCCAAAGCACATTCTTGAAATGTATGGCGCTAAACCAGGACATGTTTCCGCTGCTGATTCAGCTGGCGATCCGAGGAAAGTCTACAAAGCCAATGATCCGGCATTTGCCAACAACTGCCTTCTTGCCAGAAAAATGGTTGAGAGTGGCGTACGTTTTGTACATCTCTTTGACTGGGGCTGGGATCATCACGGCAACTCTAAAGGTGAAAGCCTTGAGCACAGCATGGTACCAAAGTGTGGTCAGATCGATAAGCCGATTGCTGCTTTAATCAAAGACCTCAAACAACGTGGACTACTTGAATCCACCTTAATCGTCTTTGGTGGTGAATTTGGCAGAACTCCTATGAGTCAAAGAAGTGATCGCGAATGGAGTGGACGTGACCATCAGCCAGATGCATTCTCTATGTGGATGTGCGGCGGTGGCATTAAAAAAGGTCATGTATATGGAGAAACAACCGAGCTTGGTCATGACATCGCTAAAGATCCGGTTCATATCCACGATCTACAGGCAACTATTCTCCACCTTTTAGGAATAAATGCCCATCACTTCAGCTACTCCTTCCAGGGACTCGATCAAAGATTAATTGGCCCAACGGAACAAGGCAAAGTTATCAAAGGAATTTTGAGTTAAGTAAAACCCACCTGAGAAAGCCGTAATGATATTGTATTACAATTGCATTACAGCTTTTTCATTACAGTGAAATTGCCTATAATTTAGGTTGTACTATGTTTCTTATTATTGAGTTAATAGGGAGAACATATGACCAACCAGAATCCAGAACAGATTGCCCGCGATAAAATCGACG
>JAKVBD010000160.1 GCA_022446985.1 Lentisphaerales bacterium | reverse complement strand
CTATGGCTGCGCCGACAATTGGGAAAATAATAAATTCGTTGATCATAAATTAAAGATTCAAATCTTACATATCGTTAAATTCTTGAAATTGTGGCTCACCTTCTGGCGAGACTTTGAGAAGAACTTCAATTTTCTTTTCAGCTTCACTCAGTTGTTTCGTACAAAAATCTGCCAGTTTGCTGCCCTTCTCAAAGAAGCTTATATTTTCATCGAGAGAAAGGTCGCCTTTTTCCATCTTGATGACGGTTTCTTCAAGTTGCTTAAGAGCTTCTTCAAAGCTGATTTTCTCAGGTTCTGACATTTTTAATTTTTCCTTTCTACAGTCATTTTCCCTTCTGCGAGCCTGATTTTTAGGCTGCTACCATTGGGGACATCTTTTTCATTGGTAACAACTTTGTCATTCATTGTCACTATAGAGTAACCTCTTTCTAGGACACGTTGAGGGTTCAAAAGTTCTAATTTAGTTTTAAGGTTTGTCAATTTAAATTTTTGATTTTCGGTAGATCTTTCAAGAACATTAGTCATTCGCTTATAATAATCATCGATGATCATTTTTTTCTCTTGATAAGGCCTTAGAGGATCTCTCAGCACATAGGAGTTGTTTAATCTTTCAACTTGTTGTTTAAGTCTTGCCAGTTTTAAGTTGAGAGCTGAAATTAATCTTCGTTTAAAATTATCTATTTTTTGGTGGAATTCGTTCTTTTGAGCTATCGCGATTTCAGCTGCAGCAGAGGGGGTAGGGACTCGTAAATCCGCGACAAAATCACATATGGTAAAATCAACCTCGTGGCCTATGGCACTTATGACTGGTATCTCACTGGCGACTATCGCACGGGCCAGGACTTCAAGATTGAATTGCCAGAGATCCTCAAGACTGCCGCCACCTCTTGTGACGATGAGTACATCGGCTAACTGCTGTCGATTACAAAAGTTTATTGCAGAAGCCACTTTAACAGCAGCTCCATCACCTTGAACTGGAACAGGAATAATTTTGATATTTATGTTAGCAAATCGGCGATTGATTACATTAAGGAAATCGCGAATAGCAGCTCCATCAGTTGAGGTGATCAGGGCGATTCTTTTGGGGAAAGAAGGGATTTTTTTCTTTGCGTCTTCAGAAAATAGACCTTCGGCAGCTAATTTGTTTTTCAATTCTTCAAATTGAATCATTAAGCTACCGACGCCTTTAACGCGAACTTTATTGACTGCTATCTGGTAATTACCACGAGCTTCGTAGACAGTTAAACGTCCGAATAGTTCAATTTCAGAACCTTCGCGAATACTCATTCTTTGAAACTGGGAAGAACCCGAGAAGTAGACGGCACTTATTTGTGAACGTTGATCTTTGAGGGTGAAGTAGACATGGCCCGAGCGGTGAATTGTAAGGTTGCCGACTTCTCCACTAAGCCAAAGTGGAAAGAAGCCGTCTTCAATGACTTCTTTTATACAGGACGACAGTTGGCTGACTGTCCAAATCTTGGAATGAGGATCTGTGCTCAATATAAGTTTTCCGAGGCTTAAGTAGAATCAAACGAACATAGTCCTGCGACTGTTAAAAAACTAATCTGAGTAAAGAAAAGTTTGAAAGATTTATACTTCGTGAGTTATTCTAGATTCGGTGGTATGAGTCGCATGAATGGAGAGAGTCGACTTTGTGGTAGTTGATGAGTAGGCTCAACTCAAACTTTCTGATAGAGAGATAGTATTGAGCTATTTTATCGTCGACCGAGTTTGAACTAGGGACTGACACTTCTGATGTTATCACTAAGGCAATTAGGGCGATACTAGCCTGAAGAAGAGATGTTTGTTAGCTAAGTTGTGAAGAAAGCTCTTTGCTGAGTGCAGAAATAGTATAAGGTTTCCTAATGAAGGCTTTCACTCCTTCATTTAGTAAATCTTGAGCTTGTTCTTCACTGTAGCCTGAAGCGAGTACAATTTTTACATTTGGCTCAATTTTCTTCAGTTCTCGGAATACTTCGAGTCCATTCATGTCCGGCATAATTTTATCCAGGATAACTATGTCGATATCTTCATGCTTCTCTTTGTAAAAATCGATCCCTTTTATACCACTGGAAGCAGCGGTTACGTGGCAGCCTAATTCTTTGAGAATTTCACTGGCTGTCATAAGTATAATTTCTTCATCATCTATAATGAGGATATTGGTTCCACTCAAGTCTTCTGGCTTATCGGCGTCATTTGATTGAATCGTACTTTTCTCTATTGAAGCTGGCAAGTACATTGTAAAAGTAGAGCCTTGTCCCAGTTCAGAATCAACGGTTATTGCACCAGAGTGTTGCTGGATGGCTCCATAAGTAGCAGATAATCCAAGGCCGGTACCTTTATCTTTTCCTTTTGTAGTGAAAAAAGGTTCAAATATTCTTTCCTTAACTTCTTGAGTCATGCCAGTTCCAGTATCCGAAATTTTAACGACGGCATATGGGCCTGCGATGAGAGTATTAACTTCACCTGCGGCAATTTCTTGAATAGATGTACTGAGCGTCAGGGTTCCGCCTTCTGGCATAGCATGACTAGCATTTATAGCAATGTTTAGCATGGCATTTTCCAGTTGGCTGGGGTCACCAATTGTAAAAGAATTCATATCTTCAAATTGATGGATGATGTCGATCTTTTTGTCCATGCTGCGCTGAAGAAGTTGAGTGATTTGCTTAATTGTTTTATTCAAGTCAACTGGAATACTGGTTTCTTTGCCTTTTCTGGCAAAAGCCAATAATTGTTTTGTGAGATTTGCTGAACTTTGGGCTGCATTTAAGATCATATCCGTATACTTAAGAATCTTTTCGTGATCAGTATTGTACTTGATGAGCTCAGCACTGCCAATTATACCACCCAGCTGGTTGTTGAAGTCATGGGCTAAACCACCCGCTAATTGACCAACGGCTTCCATCTTTTGAGATTGCAGTAACTGATCTTTTAATTTAAGCTTTTCTGCTGTTTCACGCTCCAGTTGGACGGTTCTTTCCTGAACTAGTTTTTCAAGTCTTGTTTTTAAGAGGTCTCTACTGCTTTTGAGCTCGAGGTGAGTTTTAACTCTGGCAATTAATTCGACTGAGTTGAAGGGCTTGCTTACAAAGTCTGCCGCACCTAAGTCAAATCCTTTGGCGAGGTCTTCTGTTTCGTTTTTAGCAGTTAAGAATATAATTGGAATGTCTTTAAGATGCTCTGTTTGTTTGATGCATTTGCAGGTTTCAAAGCCATCCATTTCCGGCATCATTATATCAAGGAGTATTAAGTCAGGGACAATTTTCTCAAGAAGTTTAAGAGCATCTACACCGTTATTGGCAATATTGATCTGAAATTTACCGTGATCCATAAGAATCGGTACTAGAACTCTTATATTTGTGGGAGTGTCATCGACAATTAGTATTCTTTTTTCAGTAATATCGCCCATTGATAGTTATCCCAGTATGTCTTTGATTAAGTCCAGTAGTTCTCTGGGTGTAAATGGTTTCGCAAGAGTTGCGTTAGCCCCGATGTTTTCAGCTATGTCGAGGAGATCGAGTGAGTCGCCCATTTTCTTGCCTGTCATGGCAATGATCTTAGTCTCAGGATGATGCTTTTTAATATGCATTATTATTTCAATGCCTTCCTTTTCGGGCATGATTATATCAGTAATTACAAGCTCATAGTTTTGCTCATTTAACAAGCGGTCGATATAATAAGAGTTCTTAGAAGCGGTCACTTGATGCTCTGTTTGTTCAATAGAGTCAGTAATAACTTCAAGTAGAGTTTCGTTGTCGTCTAGTACTAAAATATTGGCCATGCGTATTTCTTGGTGTTTAAACTGTATAATATTTATCTTAAACTTTGTGGGTTTCATTCACAAATAAAAACAAAAATAAAAGATGAATTTGTTCATTGGGTATATGGAACATGAATTGCGGTACAAAGAACTTATTATTTTATTGAGCAGTTTAGGTGAAAAATGATACTTTACAATTGTCCTGATTTAGAGGCGAAATCTTCAGGGATTAATCGTATCTATCGGCATGTTAAGTACTTAGTTGAAAGTGGCTTTGAGGCGGCAGTTTTGCATTCAAATGTCGGCTTTAAGAGGGATGATCAGCCAGAAGTTCCTGTACGTTACTTGAAAAGAGCTGGAGATCTAGCAGAAGGGGATGTAGTTATGATCCCTGAAATGCAAACTAAGACAATGAAGGAATTGTCCCAAGCTCCAGTTAGAAAGATGGCTTTTTGTTTAAGTTGGACTTATGCCTTTAAATCTTTACCTCTAAATGAAAATTATCATACCTATGGCATAGAGCGTATAATGGTCAGTTGTAAGTTCATTGGAGATATGCTCGGTTGGGCTATGGGAATGCCAGCGCACTTAGTTGAAAACAGTATTGATTCAAACATTTATTTCCCAGAGTATAAGCTGGCGCAAAAGAAAAAGAAAATAGTCTTTATCCAAAGGAAAGGGGCATTGATACCTATGCTCATGAGGGTTCTGCAAGCTAAGAACTCCAGGTTTATCTCAGAAATTGAGTGGTTTGCGCTGGATGACCTCAGCGAACACGAGTATGCAAGGCATATTCGTGAAGCATCGATATTTGTTAATGTCTCAACAGCGGAGGGTATTTTAAATGCTTCTTTTCAGGCAATGCGCTGCAATACCTTACTGGCCGGTTTTGATTCTATAGGAGGCCAGGGGACAATTATCGGAGACGGTACAGAACAAAACTATATAATTGCCCAAAATGGCGATTATCTTAGCTTAGCCTGGCTAATGGAGCCTCTTTTGGAAGATCTTTTGAAAGGCGATATGAGCGCCTGGGATAAGCAGGCAGTTAATGCTCAAAAGCTAGTAGAGCCCATGACTGTAAAGCTAGAGAAGGATTCAGTGATTTCATTTTGGCGCCGAATGGCACCAAATTGTCAGCTTGAAGCTTAAGACCTCTTTAGAGTCGCGGCTGCAAAAGTAAAGCCTCCTCCAAATGCACAGAGTCCAAGGTTTTCTCCAGACTTTCCATCTTTCCAAATTTCTTCGAGACAAATAGGAATAGTGTTTGAAGAAGTATTGCCATAATTTTCAATATTACTGAACACTTTCTCAACAGGTAGATCATTACGCTTTATTATAGCGTCGATAATCCTTTGATTGGCCTGGTGAGGGACAACTAAGTCAAGATCTTTTAATGATAAATCACTTTTTTGACAGGCTCTTTCCAGAATGTTACTCATCTGCTTTACTGCTTGAGTGAAAACCTTGCGCCCATCCATAAAGATAGAGCCTTTTTCACGGCTAGTCGGGACAGAAAGGATATCACCTTTTTCTCCAGAAGCTGCAAGAAGAGGCCGGTCGTAAGTGAAGTTACCTGTAAGGGAGTTTGAAATAAGAGTAGCAGTAGCAGCATCACCAAAAATAATAGCCGTAGAAAAATCTTTGTTATCAAGCAGTGGACTCAGAACTTCCGCAGTGATCAAGAGGACGTTTGAGTTTTTGTTATTTGATAAAATATCGTAGGCATTTTGCAGACCATAAATATATCCTGAGCAAGCGGCATTTATATCATGCGCTTGTGTCAGAGTATGCTTACTACCTGCTAATTGTTCTAAGACACGGCAGGCCAGTGAAGGCGTAACGATATCCGGCGTACCACAACTACAGATAACTGCGTCGATGTCTTCTATCTGAATAGAGTTCTCTTCGAGAACTTTTTGTGCTGCTTCAGTCGCCAGTGAAAGAAGACTCTGTTCAGAAGAAACTCTTTTGCGAGACTTTATGCCAGTCATTTGGTAGATGTCATCTGCCGTCTTATCCTGGAAGTCTGTAATTAGATCTTCGTTGGTTACAACAACTTCGCCATGAGAAGAAGCTATGCCGATAATTGCAGGCTGAGTAACTTCTCTTGTTTGAGTTAATTGTGCTTCAGACTTTGGAGAATTAAGCTTTTTAAGAATAGGAGTTCCAGGACGTTCAAATGTGATTGGTTTAGGAGATTTTTCTGTCTCATTGCAACTGAGTTTCACCAGTGGGCTGCCAACCTTTACGGTTTGGCCTTCTTCTATGAGAATTTCTTGAACCGTACCTGTGAATGGAGCTAGTAAATCAGCAGATGCTTTGTTGGCTTCGAAGTAGGCGATTCCCTGGCCTTCTTCTATAATATCGCCTTCGCTGATTAGCCAGTCATGGATGGTAATCGTTTCATCTGAAGGACTGGTTCCAATGGCCTCAATAATTTGGATGCCTTCTTCGAGTGCATCTTCTTGTTGCCAATTAATTTCACAATTAAGTAGTTCGGCAGATTTATTCAGAATTCTTTTGAAGGATGGTAAAACTTCTAATTGGTTTGCAAAGTTACAAGGAACAAAAGTATCTTCACGTGTAACACGAGCAGCTTTAACTGGTAGTCCAGCTTTTTCCAGAATTGTAGCCAGGACTTCGGCGCCAAGACCACAAGAAAGGTTATCTTCGTGGGCGACAATGAGTTTTCCAGTTTTGCGAACTGAGTTCAAAACGCCTTCTTTATCCCAGGGGGCCAGAGTGCGTAAGTCGATGACATCTGCAGTAAATCCCGATTCAGCCAGTACTTCAGCAGCTTTAAAGCAGCGAGAGACGGTATTGCCCCAACCAACAAGAGTCAGATCTTTTCCGGATTGTAGTTTTCTGGAGGTGCCAAGAGGTAGGAAATGTTTATCCACATCTTTTGACGTTGAGTTTTCTTTTTCATTCAGGCAACTTTTAGGATAGAAAATGAGCGAGGGCCTACCAGAGTCTAAAGCTGTATTTAGCATACCAGCTGCATCTCCGGCAGTTGATGGCATAAAGACATCTATTCCAGGAGTGTGTGTCGCTAAGGCTTCAAAAGTTTGAGCGTGGAATGGTCCAAGACCAGGTCGATAGCCGCCACAGGTGATCATGATGACCATTGGCACTTGCCAACTGCCATCTGTACGCCAGTGCATAGTGGCAATTTCTGTAATTATTTGATTGAGTGCAATCGGTAAAAAGTCTGCAAATTGTAAAAAGGCAACAGGCTTTTGACCTGCAAGTGCACGGCCGGCGCAAACCCCGACTATTGTAGATTCTGAGAGTGGAGAGTTTTGAACTCTACCTGGGAATTGCGTTGAAAGAGATTTTGTTAAGCCAAAAACATCGCCTTTAGGATCTTCTATGTCTTCGCCATAAAGGTAGACTTTTGAATCGTTTTCTAAGTGGTGACGCAAGACTTCTCTAAAAGCTTCCAGCATAGTGTAGTCGAGGACGTCGCTTTGACCGCGGTATTCACTTTTGGGATTAAAGAATTTCTCTGGTAGATCCTTCAGAGCCGAGAAAGTCGGCTCAGGGTCCGGGCTACGAAGTGATTCTTCTGCTGAACTTTTTACTTGTGATTCGATCTTCGCTTTGAGCGACTCCAATTCTTCCTGTGACATAGAGTCTAAAAGAATTTGCTCTAAGTTTTTTAGAGGGTCTGCAGAAGAGTTGATCTTTGATATATCATCTTCTTTTCGGTAAATTTTATGGTCATCGGCATTGGAATGGCTCGCAAGTCTTTCAACCTTAAAGACGACAACCTGAGGGCCACTGCCTTGGCGAATTTCAGAAGTGACCTTTTCAAACTTTTCAAGACTTTTTGGAATGTCGTCACCATTTACTCTGGTAACAGGCATGGAGTAAAAACTGTCAGCTTCGCCTTTTGGGGTGGAGTAAAAAGTATTTCCGGCAGTCAGAGTTGAAATCGCATAGTTATTATCCTGTACAAGAAAAAGAACTGGTAGATTAGAACGTACAGCTTCGGCAATAGCTTCTAAAACTTCGCCTTCCTGAGAAGTTCCTTCTCCCATCGAAGTAACCACTAGTGGGGTATCACTTTTTTGTTGAATGGCATGAGCCGCACCAACAGCTTGAAGGGCGTTGTTTCCAACAGGTCCAACTAAGCTCATTAGATTGAATGAACGATCACTTATATGGGCACTCATTTGACGTCCACGAGAGTGAGAGCGGTCTTTACAAAAGAGGCTGTCAAAAAAGACTTGTGGAGTAACACCTCGAGCTATCATCAAGGCTTTGTCACGGTAGTGCAGATGTAGATAATCTTCCTCTTTTAGGAAAGGATTGAGTGCTGCAGTTCCTTCATGGCCGGCTCCAGATACGTGAAAGAATGCCGCGCCGCTTGAAGTGTATTGTTCTTCATACTTATCAATGATTCTGGCAGTAAGCATTGATTTGTAGATATCTAGATAATGAGTTTCCAGTTCCATCCCCTAGGAGGCTTTATTCAGCTAAGCCTATATAAAATTTTAATTATACTAATTATCCTGGGCATTGCCCTTCTCTCCTAGGAGAGGCGAATCATACTAGTGGTTTTAAAGGGCATTTCAAGCTAAGAGAGTGTTAAAACCCAATTAAGCTCAATAGGGTATTTGAGGATAGCCTAAAGTTAATTGGCGGCTACTTAATAAATCGTATCATATTGAATAATAAACACATGGGTTATATAGGTGTTTTATTAACTGTAACCAAGGCACCTTTAAATAGTCATTATGCTTGCAGAAGGTGTACAAAAATACGAGTTCTGAGCCGCAAATGAATGCTTTACTTTTAGAGTCAACACTGAATCCAGATAATCGCTGGGGCAAATTGGCGAGAATAATCCCTTGGTCAAAAGTTAAAGAAGTTTACTCTGCGAACTTCACGAGTCATGCAGCTGCTGAAGCATTGCCTTCCGTATGGCTTTTGGTTCACTTATCATTCAGGTAAAGTTAAGTTTAACAGATGAAGAAACCGTGTAGACGATTGCCGAAAATCCGTTCCTGTAGTTTTTTATAGGTTTGGAAATGTACGAGCAAAAAGCGCTGTTTGATTCAAGCATGATGACAAATTTCAGGAAACGTTTCAATGCTCAAGCAATCAAGGATATTGATGAGCTTTTACACTCCGCAACTCGAGACAGTTCTAAGAATCTAATGATCATAACGATGATGTGCCTCCTCGAAATAAAGGTGCCTAAATTGTTGATGCCAGTTGTATTCCTGCGGATATTCATTACCCAACTGACTTTGGATTGATGAATAAATCTCGTCAGAAAACAGAGCAAATTATTGACATTCTTTGGGAAAACCGGTCGAATGCTGAAGAGAAAATTAAACCTCTCACTTATCGGCAAGATGCTCGGAAGAGTTTCCTTAGAATTTTTTTGATAAAGCGTGTATCAAAGAAGAAATAAGGTAAGCATTGAATGAACAACTCAATTGCGTGAGGCGTAATTTAATAAGTATAATTGAACTTAAAAAGTACGCTGATCTATCGTTATTGCCGCCAAATTTATACAGAGATTTACTCGTAATTTGCAGCCTCTACGAACAACAGCAATACCTGTATGACTGTAAAAAATGAGCGTCGATGATCGAATCGTTAGTATTCATTAACCACATATTCGTCCAATCGTGCGCGGTAAATCTGAGGCTCATTCCAGAAGTGTTCGGCATCTTTTCTCATGCATCGATCCCATACCCCCAACTAAGAACAATTCAACCATTTAATGTACCGCTCAGCGTACTCTAGTATGCCTCAGGTGTTCGAAGTATTACTTTTGCATGCTCAAAGTCATAAAATGCGATATTCGACCCTTGTTGAGCTAAGGTGGGTAGAGGCGCAAAATATTAATAGTAAGATATATATGACTATTTACCCGGGCTTTCACTTTCCGTTTTCGAGGCTAATTGCCTGGTATGAATAGAAAAAAAGTTAGAAATGAGTCGGAACTGAAGAACTGGCGTTTACTAAAAGAGTTTCGTAAATTATTTGACGGCATCCTCAAAGATCGTCCTCGCAGTAAATCCGAAGATGATCCGCGCCGGCAGCTGCATTTTTTGGACTGTGCTACCTCTATTCTCTTCGTCTTTTGTAATCCTGTTATCAATTCCATGCATGGTCTCTGCGCCGCCAGTCGGCTCGAAAAAGTCAAAAAATATGCAACAACGGGACATTTGAGCCTGGGCAGTTTCTCAGAGGCTCAACATATCTTCGACGCTGGTGCCTTACAGGAGCTG
>JAKVBD010000016.1 GCA_022446985.1 Lentisphaerales bacterium | reverse complement strand
CTTTAAATGCAGATATTCCGGCAACTATTCTTGAATATGCTGGAGTAGAAACTCCTGAGCATTATCATGGACGCAGTCTAAAAGCAATAATTGAAGGTGCTAATCCAACAGATTGGCGAGAAGATCATCTAAGCGAATTCTTCAGTGCTCACTCGACTATCCCTAACTGGGAAGGCATACATGGGAAAAGATACGTTTATGCCCGTTACGTAGATGATAACTATGAATTCTTACATGACCTAAAGAAAGACCCGGATCAATTAACTAACTACGCTCAAAATCCAGAATATAAACAAATTCTTGAGCAGATGCGCCAACGCTGCGATGAAGAAATTGAAGCCAAAGGCGGAGTCTTCAAAAAAGAGGAGTACATAAGAGCTCCTAAAAAGAAAAAGCCTAAGAAAAAATAATTCCTGATACTCATTTTCAGAGTTCACACTACTGTTCATCTAAAAAATTCCGATGATGAACTTAGACAAAGATGGCTGTGAACTCTGGGATGGAGTTATTTCTCAGAAAACAATCTCCACAATAAAAGCTGACATCGAGCAATTGGACCAAGACATCCCGCGCTACGGGGTACGTTCAGTCGAAAAGCTTCTGCCTTCTATCCACAATCTTACTCAGAGCAAACTCTTACTCGGTAAAGCTTCATCTATTTTAGGACAGCCAGCAACCTTAATCAGAGCAACTCTGTTTGATAAATCAACAGACGAAAACTGGTTTGTTCCCTGGCATCAAGACCGTACTGTGCCACTATCCCACAAGTTCGAAAAAGATGATTGGACTAACTGGACTGAAAAGCGTGGAACTATTTATGCCGAAGCTCCAGGGCCAGTATTACAAAAAATGATCACCTTCCGTATTCACCTCGATGATGCGTTTCCGGAAAACGGTTGCTTAAAGTTTATTCCCGCAAGTCATAAATCAAAACTAACTACCAAGCAACAAAAAAAACTCACATCTGGTAAATATCATAACTGCCGGCGCAATGCCGGAGATGCCTTCATCATGCGCCCTCTACTTCTTCACTCCTCAAATAAATCGTCTTCAAAAGCTCCAAGAAAAGTTATTCATATCGAATACACATCTTACAAACTGGATCATGGAATAAATTGGGGATAATTCTTTAAGGTTGAGCTGTATTTCTCGACACTCAACCACTATTATAATTGCCATTCTTTGATCAATTATTAACCAATAGCGCCTGTTTATGCAGTCTCTTGCGACGCAAGTTATTAGGCACTTATATTAAAAAATTAGGGTAAATGATGAAAAAAATCGTTTTATTACTAGCTGCCGCTATTTTATGTTCTTGTTCTTCTGTTGACGATGTCGATCAATCAGGACAGTCTGCCTCCAGCTATAAAGCCAGTGATTCATATGCAAGATCGGCAAGATTTGGCTTAAATCACCCAGATGCAAGACTTACTCCAAAGTCTGAATCTATTTTTGACATCATTTTCAAACCTTTCCAAAATGACGACTTATCCGACCACAATACTTTCATCTACAGATAATAAGTTATTTACTCAGGCTTCTAAAGTCTGACTGAGTCGCTGACTTTAGCATAGACTTTGAAAGGCCCTTTGCTGTTCCAGGGATAAAGTCAGCCAAAATTTTTAAGTATTTAATATTCTTCTTTCCCAGATCTGGAGCAGAAAACATGCAGCAAGATATCGACACTACTCTAAAAAGTAAATTTGGCTTTGACTCCTTTCGTACGGGCCAACGGGAAGTCATCAGCCAACTCATCTACGGAAACTCATCTCTTGCGGTTTTCCCTACAGGAAGCGGCAAAAGTCTCTGTTACCAACTGACAGCCCTGCACTTGGATGCTCTGACGCTGGTGATCTCTCCATTAATTGCACTGATGAAAGATCAAGTCGATTTTCTCACTGAAAAAGGCATACCTGCTGCAAAAATGGACTCCAGCCTCAGCCTAACAGAAACCCATCAGGTTTGGGACGATATACGTCAAAACAAGCTCAAGCTCCTCTACATAGCTCCCGAAAGACTTGCTAACGAAAAATTCCTTCAAAAACTGCAAACATGCCGAATAAGTATGATGGTCATAGATGAAGCCCACTGCCTTTCTGAATGGGGGCATAACTTTCGACCAGATTATCTTAAACTGACTCACTACAGAAAGTTCCTCAAAATAGACAAAGTACTGGCTCTTACTGCGACAGCGACGCCTAAAGTTGCAGAAGATATTTGCAATGCCTTCGAAATCATCCCTGAAGCTTACATAAACACAGGTTACTACAGGCCAAACCTGTTTTTAAAAATGACTCGCTGTAACCCACAGGATAAACTGACACTGTTGACTAAAAGACTGGCGGACTCGCCAGCTGGACCAACTATAGTCTATGTCACTCTTCAAAAAGAGGCTGAAACAACTGCGGAATTTTTATGCGAACAAGGTTACCATGCTATCGCCTACCACGCCGGTCTAAAACCCGAACTCCGGACAGAAATCCAGGAACTCTTCATGCGTGACCAGATACCAATAGTTGTTGCAACTATTGCTTTTGGAATGGGCATCGACAAAGCCGACATACGCTATGTCTATCACCTAAATCTGCCAAAGTCTATGGAAAACTATGCTCAGGAAATTGGCCGGGCTGGCCGCGATGGGTTAAACTCTTCATGTGAAACTTTTGCCAGTCATCAGGATGCTATAGTACAAGCCAACTTCACTTATGGAGACACCCCTACTCAAGAAAGTATTCTCCCTTTCATCGAGCATATTTTTTCACACGAGAAAGACTTTCACTTATCTACATATCAAGCCTCTGGTACATATGATATTCGCCCATTAGTCATCAATACCCTTCTTTGCTACCTCGAACTTCAAGGAAGCATTCAAAGTACCGGCCATTTCTATAATACCTTTAAGTTCCAGCCATTAATCAGCTCCAAAGATATTTTGGCTAAATTTGATCCACAAAGAGCAGCCTTCTTGAAAGGCATTTTCCAAAAAGCTAAAAAAGGGCGCATCTGGTTTACTCTAGACATTATGGAATTATGCGAAAGCACTGGTGCGGACATCAAGCGAATTACTCAAGCCCTTAACTACCTAGATAATGAAGGAATGCTGAAAACTCAGGTTGCCGAGGCCAGAGCGACCTTCCGAATCTTACAACCTGTCAATGATCTTCAGAGCTTAAGCCTAGAGCTTTCACAGAAGTTTAAAAACTCTGAAGATCAACAAATTCAACGCTTACAAAACCTCATAACAATGACCGGACAATCGACCTGCATTGTCAACTCATTACTCAGCTACTTTGGAGAAAAACGTCAATCCCCCTGTGGACACTGTGACCGTTGTACAGACTCAATCGACAACCTGGAAACAAATCCGGGGCCTTATCAATTAAAACCTCAGGATCAGCAGCTCATCGCCGCTGCTAAATCTCTTGAAAACAACGCTCTTCAGAGTCCGAGAAATCTTGCCAAATTTCTTTGTGGAATATCCTCACCATCCATGAGCCGCAGTCGCCCAGCTCTTAGCAAACATGAACTTTTTGGCAGCTTAAGTCATATCCCCTTTCAATTAATTTTAGAAAGCTGAGTTATTAACCCTTATTTTTACCCATTCGTTCCATAAAAATCTATTTTTTATAATTGACCAAAAGCCACTGAATCTCTAATGTGAACACGGTTAACCGACTCATATAAAATTAAGGGACTTAACAGCTTTATGGTAACTGAGATTATAAACCAGATAAAATTTACCAGCATAGAACTTTTTGGCAGCTTACCCATCTTTGCTGCAGCCCTCGCCATCCTGTGGCTGGGGAAAGTTATTTATAACAAAACGACCTCGTTCTGTTTCCACGAAGAATTGACCGAAAAAGATAATTCTGCCTTAGGTACAGTGCTCACCGGTTATCTGATTGGATTGGGAATTGCTCTTACAGGAGCCATACAAGCAGCCTTTGGCCAAACTTTACAAGATGGACTTATAAGTCTGGCATTCAGCGGTGCTCTCGCCATTGTTCTCATGCGGGTCAGCATCATTATCAACGACAAACTCATTTTACACAAATTCAAAGTTTACAAAGAACTGATCGATGACCGAAACAGCGGCACTGGCTTTGTCATTTCAGGTAGTGCCATCGCAACCGGTCTTATGCTCGCCGGAGTTCTAACTGGCGAGAGTGAAAGTTGGGCAACTGCAGTAGCTGACACTCTCATCTATTGGGCCGCCGGCCAACTGATTCTGATCATTGGCGCTTACATTTTTTCTCTAACCTGTGGCTATGACATTCACAAAGTAATCGAAGATGACGACAATCTTCCTGCCGGGATCAGCTTTGGCGGTTTTCTTATCGCTCTTGGTATCATTTCATATGGCTGTCTAAAAGGAGCGACAAGCAATATTCAAGCCGAACTTATCCTTACATCAATTGCCGCAGTCTTTGGCATCATACTACTGATTTCTTCATCTGTAGTTTGCGATAAACTCCTACTGCCGAAATCACAGTTCATCAAAGAAATAGTCATCGACAAAAATATCGCTGCCGGAACTGTTTCTCTGGCTGTATTCATCTCTGTAGGCACACTCTTAGCCGCTATCATCAATACCAGTCTGTAAGGAATCTACATGTTAAAATTCATCTTCAACTCGATTCTCTGCCTAACTCTTTTCAGTCCGGTCTTCTTACATGAAACTGATGCCCGCGGCAGACGTTCTTCGTCGTTTTCCAGAAGCTTTTTCAGCAGTCGCTCAAAGAGTTTCTCAAGTAGCCGTTCTGGAAGTATATTTGGTAATTACAGCCGTTCTAAGAAAAGTTCTTCATTCAGCAGCAATTCAACAAAAAGCAGCTACGGCAGTGGAAGCAGTTCAAGAAGCTCTTCAGGCCAAGGGTCTTTCTCAAACAAAACAACCAGCAAGACTCCAACTACCGGTTCACAGCGCAAAACGTCTTCTGCGGATAAGGCTCTAGCTCAAAAATCAAATCAAACACGTAAGACGTATAGCTCCAGAAGCGAGGCCGTAAGAAGTTTCGAAAAAGCAAATAAGGAGAAGTACACATCTACATACAAAACAAAACCCGGAACCCGTCCAAGTCACATCCCTCAGCAAACGACGTACAATAACCGGCCCTACAACGTTGACTACAACCCTACCTTCGGAGGCTATGGTCACTTCGGTCCATCTGGAGCCTGGATTGCCTACAGCGTCTTCCGCGATGCTGCTATGATGAGCATGCTCATGAGAAGCCAAAACTACCACTATACCAGCCCAATGACATCAAGTGGCCACCACAATTCTCACTATGTACAGCAACGCCGTGGGAGCAGTATTGGAAGTATAATCGGCTTTATGTTTTTCATGGGAATTATAACAGTAAGTATTTTTGTCATTCGACAGAATATAAAAAGTATGAGACAAGAAGGCATAAAACACTAATGTTTTTTACTAAGAAAAAGAAAAAAGAAGAAGAGAAAGTCAATCTTGACAACAGCACTTTTTCTTACTGGGAAAAGGCTGAACCGGGAACCTTTGTTTCGCTATCTGACGAGCAGGCAATTGAAGAGGCTATGCGTCTTGGCAAAGGCACAACCTGCATGGACTACCAGATTCTGACAATCACCAAAATCGAAGAAACCAACGGACTTGCAAATTGGCTTTTTTTGCAGCTCGATTGTCCCGAGAATGAACTGTACCTGATGCTCAAGTCTGTAGGTAACAAACTCGACATACGTATTTATTTTGCTTTACCAGAAATTGAACCTGGGACCAGGCAGAATTTACTTGACGATGGCATGGACTGGCTCTTTGCTGAAGACCAGCATTTAGCTGTAGAAGATTTAGCCTACACACCACAGATCGTTCAACATACCGAACACAATGGTGAAGAAGTCGAGCTTCTTTTCAAGCAAAAAAGGCAAGGTGAGTTGAGTGGTCCCTGTACCCTCTCTGGAGACAAACAACAACTTCTCGGAACAGTTGTTGAATACAGCACAACAACAGACTGGGATAATCCGGAAATGCTCATTCTGGAAACCGGTGCAAGAGACAGTCACACCAGCTACGTCAGAGTATTAGCAGGTACTTCACTTAGTCTTTCTGAAGCTGAACTTTTATAGAAATTTAATAACCGAAACTAAAAGAGGCACAAAATGATAAAATCAGTCGAACAAATCGCCGAAGTTCTGGGCAATAACGGCTATGAAACACAAATCAACGAGAACGCCGTATTTACTAAAATCGGTGGTAGCAGCCAGCCATACACTGCTGTTCTTGAACTTTCTGAAACGCAATTAACAATCAGTTGTGAATTAGCAAAACTTGGTGACTTTGAAGAAGACAGAGTCCCTGAACTTTTTGCGGCAGCTCTTAGCGCCAATACTGTCATCGATCCATTTGCTTTTGCGATCATAGATGAAGCAGATGATGATAGCATCACCTCTCCAGAAGAGTACAGTTTCATTCTTATCGACACAGTACCGGTTGGCGATCTTTCTGAAGAAGAATTGAGCTACAGTATGGACAGTCTGTGGAAAGCATTAACCGAAAGTGCCAGCGTTCTAAGAACAGCTTTCGCACCGGCAACAGTTTAAATTTAAGGAGGAAATTATGGCCAGTTTATTCAAAGCAATCAGTAACCTTTTCCGTTCAAAGAAAAATGACCTAGCAAAAGCTATGAGCAACCCTGTGAGAGATGGTAAGCTCGCAATCGAAGACAGCGAAGCTGAAATCGCAAAATTCACTAAGCAGATTGCCAGTCTTATGGCAGAAACCAAGCGCTTGGAGAAGGACAATGAAGCGGCTAAAAAGGATATGGAGAAATTCATGTCGATTGCCAAAAAAGCTGTTAATGCCGGCAATGAAGATGATGCCCGTCAGGCACTTGAAATGAAAAAGAAAGCCGAAGAGCGCCACTCTTCATATGACACTGAATTAGAAAAAAACAACGCTCTAGTAAGCCAGCTGCGTCAACAACTTAACCGCGCTCGCGCCAAAGTAGCCGAAGCGAAGAATAATATCACTCGTCTAGAAGCACGTTCCAATGCGGCACAGCTGCGTAAAGACTTTGCCAAAGCATCTTCTGATTTCAACTCAGGCAACTCCGCTTTGTCTGCACTTGATGACCTCGAAAAAGAAGTCAACAAAGAAGAAAGTGAAGCTGAAGCGTGGGAAGAACTTGTCGACGGTGAGTTCGATAACTCAGCGGAGTCTCTGGAAGATAAGTATAAAACCGGTTCAAGTGACGTCGAAGACGAACTTGCCAGCCTTATGGCTGCCAGCAAGAAGTAATACTTAAGCTAATACTTTTCAGCTTGGTGGATCACGAATCAGTGATCCGCCTTTTTAATGGCAGGATTCAATAACCAGAGTAACTAAAATACTTTCATTTTTGAAACATTTGCAGTATGTTGAATCGCAGTTGAAATATTCGGAGTTTAGATGTCTGACTGGAATACCAGACAAAGTTTGCTGATTCGTCTAAAAGACAAACATGACGATCAATCATGGGAAGACTTTGTTAAATTTTACAAACCATTCATTTATATGATGGTACGTAAGATGAACTTCGATCACCACGATGCCGAAGAAGTCGTCCAGCAGATCACTCTCAAAGCCTGGCGCTCTCTACCAGAGTTTAATTACTCCCCTGACAAAGGCCGTTTTAGAAGCTGGCTCAGTCGCATGACTCACAATACGGTTCTTGATGTTATAAAATCCCGACAGCGTTACTCAAATCGTCTTGAGAAGTATAAGGATGTCGATCACCTGCAAAAACTTTCCGCGCCTGAAATTGAGAATATGGCAAATGTAGAATGGCAGACTTACATAACTAACCTTGCCTGGAAAAATGTATCTCCAGACTTCACGGAAAAAGTAAGACTGGCTTTTGAACGAAGCCTGAAAGGCGATGATGCAGAAATAATTGCTGAAGATTTAGGGCTGACAAAGAACGCCATCTATGTCTATAAAAAGCGCGTCAAAGAAAGACTCACTGAAGAAGTTCGCCGCTTAAAGGAAGAACTGGAATAGTCAGTGCTCAGCTAAAAGATCTCTCTTAAAATTTAGCGCAACCCAATAACTAATCACTAAACACTCTAAACTGATTACTGCGATCACTATACACTGATCACTTTCTCTAGTACGTCAAAAGCGTCATCGGATCTAGATTGAATTCGGCATCGCGAATATCCATCAATTTGCCATTTTCAAAATATAAATCAATACACTTATACTTTGAAAGCCAATAACGCCATGTGTCGAGCCCTGTGCTTTTTGTGCCTATAACCGGAGGGTATCCACAACTGCGGATCACCTGATTTTTAGTCATTCCAACAACCGGTAAACCATGGTCTACTTTTCTTTGAAACTCTTCTGGGAATTCGTATTTAACCGGCTTTTCACTAAAAATAGTCCCCAGATAAAGGTCCATTTCTTTGCGACTGACTCGGTAAGAGTTCTTCATCGTCAATTCATAATTTCCATAAAGAACCTTAGCCTTATCTTCAGTCACATAGATAACTGTCAATGCTGACCCTACTGGAATATTCGCCCCACTTAAAATATTTAAAGAATGGTGAACTCCTTCCTGATAATGAAGGCCAACTTTGGTATAGACTGTTTTATTTACCCAGTAGGAACCAGTGGCTTTATTTGAATAGCACG
This sequence comes from Lentisphaerales bacterium, assembly GCA_022446985.1. Lineage (GTDB taxonomy): Bacteria > Verrucomicrobiota > Lentisphaeria > Lentisphaerales > Lentisphaeraceae > JAKVBD01. The sequence continues at coordinate 71,783 of JAKVBD010000016.1, read as the reverse complement.
AGCCAAAAAGTATAAGAAGACTTGAGAGGAAAATATTTTTCACCGAACATCCTGAATAAAAATTAGCTTAGTATCTTATAAGCCACATGCCAGTCATTCTCAAGGTTAAACAGTGTAGGAAAAGTAGTTTTTACGCCTTTAAATCTTTAGCAATCTCTATTTGATCCTGCAAGACTTCACGGCAGTGCTCTATTTCTGTCAAAGGATTGGCGATAACAACCCGTAAAACTGTTTTTGCTTTTGAGGTTCCGAGGTGACTGAACTTTGTTCTTGAAACAAAAGTTCTTCCTTTGTCTTTTTGGATCTCCTGAAGCCTAATGTTGAAGTCGTCTATTTCGCTGTTGACATCATCACTAAACTCTTCAAGCCCCCTAAACTTTTCTGGAATATAACGATAAAGGAAAATATTTGACTGCGGTTTCGTAACCAATTCAAACTCAGCCTGACTATCAACCAACTCGGACATCTGACGAGATGTCGCCACACAGCTGTCCAAAAGACTGCCGTAACCTTCTCGCCCAAACAGCTTCAGAGCTGCTTGCAGATAAAAAACCTTAGCCGGTCTTGAACCTTCAATTGAAACTCGGCCTAGATCCCAAGAGTTCTTCCGGATGATATAATCCGCTTCCACTGAAATCACTTGAGCAGTTTTTGCTTCTTTAAAAAGCAACAAACCGATTCCCATAGGAAGATAAAGCTGCTTATGACCGTCAATTGTTATAGAGTCTGCCTGCTTTATTCCCTGAAGGCAATTTCTGTGCTTCTCTGAGAACAACAATGCCCCACCCCAAGCGGCATCGACATGGAAATAAACACTGAATTCTTCTGCAAGCTCAGCCATTCCTTCCAGATTATCAAAGGACCCACACTCAGTTGTCCCGGCAATACCAACGATAGCCGCAACATGAATTTTCTCGCGACGACACTTTTCCAATTCCCGGCGTAAGTGCACTAGATCAATCCCCTGATTTTCATCTGAATTTATCTCTATATAATTGCCTCGTCCCATACCTAACAAGCCAAGAGATTTTACTAAAGAATAATGTCCCAGGTGAGTACCCAAAACAACACTGCGCTTAAAACCACCGGCTTCCAAAGCTCCAAGAACACCATCTTCTTCGACATTCCCAAATTGAGCGAGTGACAAATCGCGTGCACACTGCAATGCCGTTAAATTGGCAATCGTCCCTCCTGATGTAATGATCCCTAGAGATATATCTGGATTGGAAGCACATTCATCGTAGTATTCATCAGATAATCCAAAGACTTCCTTATGAATCATTGCTAATGCCTGCTTTTCGTAAAAAGTGGCTGCTTTAGCAGTTTCCACCTTCACGATATTTTGATTCAAAGTCGTTAGCAATTCCGATAAAGGTCTAAGGAAGTTCGGTAAAAGAGAAGTCATATGGCCGATAAAATAAGGTGACCCGGTATTAATCGAATGGGGTAATATAAGCTCTCTCAGTTCATCTAAAAACTGATCTGCAGAAACTCCACATTGGGGAATTTCTTTGAATTGAAATTTCTCCGCCAACTCAGTCGTACTTAAGGAGGCATTTATATCATCATTCGCCAAGAAACCGGCTACCAGATTTTTGATATTCTCGGCAAACTCAGGGATTTCTTTTTCGATAAAGAAGCTGTTTGATGAAGACTTGTTATCCATAAAATAATTAGAGAAAGTTCGTTGAACTTAACTTTGCCTGTGCTCTTCACCAAATTCGAATTAACTATATCATTCAAAGCCATCTATGTGCGGCTTTAAAAATTTACTCCTTTAAGTAGTGCATTTAGACTCTGTGTCAACTACAAAAACCAAGAAAACGTGTCGCAACAAGTAGAAACCCTCAGTCATTGCGATACAAAACTCGATGTGGCTAATAATGTCTTAAGTCTTGGAGTCTGTTCCAACATAACTCTTTGGTATAATTCCATGGCATGCGGGTGAGGTGTATCTGCTGATCTACCACTGTCTTTAAAGTGAATAACTGGAAAATCGGAATGCACCCATAATCCGGATGTCATACCATTCAAAAAAAGCCCACTTAAGCAATGGAAGCCAAAGCCGTCCCTACCGTCGCCCCCCATTGCTTTCAAAGCTGATGGCGCGTTCCCGTTAAAAGCGGCAAGCAATCATAATATCACCTTTTGAAAGCCATGTCCAAGTATACCTCCTGCGACCCATTCCGGGACTGTTACAGCATACTTACTCTCAATATTTGCCAGTAGACCAGCAGTTCTATTACCACTGATTTCATCTTTTAAACCATACCAGCAATCACCTAATACCTTCCAGCCATGTGTCCAGATGGATACGTCAGTTCGAATATAGTCTCTGACTCCTGCTACACTTTGCCGGTAAACAGCTTTAGATGCTATAGCCAAATGCTTGGCACAATCAAAACCGCCTGGCACTTTAAAAATTCGGATCGTTAGGCATTGCCGGCCTTATAGAGCGAGTGCCCACGATGCGGTCAGCTTCCTGCCTTATTTTAAACCCCATCTAGTAACTCCAAGCTTTAGCGAAAACTACTCGACTACCTTATTCATAACCTTATTCAACGCCACCTCAAGCTTGTTTTCGCCTCTAAGCAAAACCAACTGCTTTCGTTTACTCGCTTCGCTGGAAATCTTGCTCCACTTATTAATATTTTTCCAACTACCCAGACTAACATTATCGTACTTCTTGACGATGCTTTGAAAGGCTGTTTCAGATAAGGTCTCTTTGTGGAGAGGATCAAGGGTTGTAACCCCACCAAGGAGAACTGTTTGAGCCGTTTGCTTAAGTTCTATCATGATATTCATTAATTGAGTCGCTTTTTTCTTATTATGAACATCTTGAAAAGCTTCTTCATCAAGATCATAGTAAGCAAAAGCTGCTGGAGGCATGAGCAATTCAGGCTCAACTAAGCGCACAAAATAACTGGAGAGTATAGAGTTATCCTGCACCGCTTGCATAACTTTTAAAGGATTAGTCTGGTTACCTTTCAGATCCTCAAGACTGTTGTAAAGCTTTTGAGACTCTGTAAAAGTCTTGACTAGACCAGTAATTAAAGCATCAATCGCAGCCGCCTGGGTGATAATTGTTCCAACTTCTGCACCAGCGCCCTGACTTGCCGCTTTAACTGTGGCACTGGCAAGGTAAGCCGCTGCTCTCTTCGCGGTCTGTTGAGTTCGCCAGTTAAGCTCAAGCATCATACTGTCAATTAGCTTAGGGACAAAGTCATCTCCAAGTGAGTAAGAAGTACCCTTAACAGTAAGTATCTTCTCTTCACGCTCGTGATCTTTATAGATATTGTAGAGTTGGTAAAGTCCCTGACAGCCATCGATAATCCCAAGTCGGTCTACCGTACTTAAAACTGCTGAAAAAACCTGCTTTCCGGCTTCATCGACTACTTGATCTTTAATGATGTCACGAGTTAACTTAGCTACTTTACTGCCAAGTTTATACGCATCTTTACATGTCGAGTAAATCTGGTCGGTCATTTCGCATACTTCAAATATGCGGACTATCTCTTTGTAACGCTCTTCATGCATACACTTGCGATAATCTTTTTTCGTCAAGGCAAAGTTCGCCTTCGCCAAAACATCCCGCAAGGACAAAATATTGTCATACATCTGCTTGGCTTCATCACTCTTCAAGCGGCGATTCTTCTTCACTTCATTATGATTCACTTCCCGGCTTTGAACATCAACTTTGCCATCCTGCTTCTTAACCGCCCATGCCTGTAAACTCGTAGTAGTTTCTGAAATCAAAACAATTAAATGATTCAGCTTGCTCTTGGTATCTTCTCCTTGCAGTTCTTCTGTTACAGCCTTATAAAGAGCTTCTATACTCTTATCCAGTTTGGAAAGGTTCGTACCGCGCTTACCGTACCAGACAGATGTCGCCGACTTCCAATCGCTCTTAGATGGTATCCTCGCTTTAACATCACTAGTCATGGTTTTTAAAGCTTTGTCCATATTCAGCTGTTGAACTTCTTTAACAGCTTCCTGCTCTAGCTTTATATACTCAGCCCGGATCTCCGCGAGCCTTTTGGTAACGATCCCCATTTCGCGGATCTCTTCCAGCTCTTTTTGTATTTCCGGATTAGTATATTTTTTGTTCTTCGTAGCTTTCACGGCCTCTTCATAAGAAGCACGCATCGCTTCAACATTGACTCCTGTGTCAATTTTTTTAGGAGTTTTAGGTTCTGGCTGACTGGCCAGGTTATTAAAGTGGGCAATTAAATCTCTTACGTCTTTGCTCATGAAGTTTCCCTCTTCCAAAAGATAAAGTTCATTACTGTGTCTCTTCAGTGTCTTTCATCAATTTATGATTGCAATTTAAGCATTGCTATTTTTCTTCACAATTCATTTTATGGTAATCTAGCTATACTAAACAAGGTATCCTGAAGCTCTTTTACCTATATTCTCAATGAAGATTATGTTTTGTTTTTCAAGTGCATTACTATAGTGCAAGCCACCTTATGTATATACATTTAGTGACAATACACTTACTGTATTAATAAATCGCAGATTCAAAAAAGCTGGATGCTGTAGTCTCGCTTGCCATAGAAACATTATTTCCCCATTCAAATGGACCGGCGATAAGTTTATATTGACCTTTAGCTTCGCTTTTTATATTGGTGTCTTCATTCCACACACATGGCTCCATATTACCATATTTATTCTTTTTGACGTTTTGCTCACAAAGCCACCAGGTGTTTTTCTCTAATTTACTGCTCTTTTGACTGCCGCCATTTTTCTTACCGGACAAGTACTTGTTTGGATAATTCTCCGGCTTAATAATGTCTTTTATACCGGCTTTAGCTTCTGCAGCTTTCACTTCCGAGTCCTTAAACTCTATGCCAAAAGGAATACTTAAGGTCTCTTCAAGAGCAAATTCCCAATACTTGGTCACATCTTTAGGTTCAAAAAGGTTATCTTCCCATTTGCAGCAATAAACTTGTTGTACCCATGGATCACATACTACCCAGGGTGATTTCCCATAACTCAAAACCACATACTCATGACCGCAATCTTCGTCAAGTACTACACAAAACTTAGTACCGGACTTAGCCTGGGTTGTTAAACGACCTGCTACCACAGCAGCAATAAGATTACAAACTCCTGCGCCGACTGTTCTTGCACTAAAAGAATGTGAAGCGAACTGTCTTAAAGGGTGATCTTTATGAGGTCCATTGCCATACAAGACTTGCTTCATTTCGTCTATCTTACCCATTAGAAACTTAGGTGAAAGTTTATCCGTCAAGAAGCCATACTCTAAAAATGCTTCTCCAGCCTCAAGCTTTCCGCCTTGTAACTTCTTTTTCTCACGAGCAACTTTTGCAGTTGAACTTCTAGTGACCATACAGGCATTTAGAGTTCCTCTGCCTAAAACAGCTCTTGCGTACAAAGCTGCTTCTTTGGCTATTTTTAAAGTGTATTGGCCATCCTCAGAAGTAATGGAGCCATTGATTTTTGCCGGTCGGCCTTCTACTGCTCTTGTTTTAAGGCATACTTTTGAGGCTGACTGAACAAAACTGAAACTTGTATTTCTACCGATTGTGTAAGACATTTCTGACTCCTTTTGACTCTGAATAATTCAAGTAACTTTACTAACTTGATTTAATCATACTTGAGCCAAGAATCTTTTACACTCCCCTAAAAAGAGGGGAGAAGAGAGTTCCTATAATTTAAACCGAACTCAGGCCTCTCACTTAACTAGTTTTAAAAGATATCTAACCATAAATGCTCTGTTATAGAATGAAGTCAATTACTATCAATTCCTCATGAAGTAAAAAAGCTACAAATCTTTCATACCATAGGCTGACATTGAAATAAAAAACTTTATAATCATTAGATGACCATTCAGCAGAGTTAACCAGGAATTTATTATGAATCTAGACCTTTTATCCGGAACTTTAGAAATTAAAGAAAATCCAGGCCTCGATACATTTGACCCGCGCTTTGCTGATATCATGGCACTCGTAGAAGCTGCCGACTACACAGGAGCCGGAGAACAATCTGAGCTCGTCCTACAAGAACAAATCTACGACATAAGAATCATTTCATATTTCCTCTACGGAGAATTCATTCAAAGCGGATTAACCTCTCTGGATACAATTTTAGACAGATTAATTAATGTCCTCGATGAAAATCTCGAGGCTATTGGTCCTGCTAAAAAAAGAGAAAAAGGTATCGCCAATTCCCTTAAATGGCTTTTCGCTCAACTCCTCAAAAAGATAGAATATGAAGAAAAGAAAAATGCCGATATTTGGCAAAGCTGGTTAAACACCAGCCATGAAACTGTTGAACAAGCCAGTGAGAAATGCCAGAAATTCCAAAAAGTTTTAGGCCGAACTCTAGAAGACCTTTCTGGACCAATAACTGAAACGCTCAACAAGCTTAAAAACTGGCTGGACCAATTTTACCAAATGGTCTACAAAGAACCTCAGGCTGAACCGGAAGTTGTCGAAGAGACTGTGGAAGAAGTAGTAGAACAGCCAACACAAACTGTTTCTGCTGCCGCTCAGCAAAGTGCGTCGGCGAGTGTCCCGGGTTCATTCCACATGGAACAGTTGAGTATAAAACTCATGACTTTCCAAATGCTGCTAAAACAACAGAAATACCGCTTAGCTGCCATAGTTGGCGACAACATCAATCAACTCTTAGTCAGCTTTAATCCAAACGAACACCTAACTACTCTTTTCTCGCCATACCTGCAAACATATGCCAAACACGCCAATGAACTGGCTGTTAGCGAAGACCTCAAAAACACTTTGGAGTGGCAGTGCTTAAAAGAGCTTTACCAAACCGATCTTGAGGCCTTTAAAAACCTTAAAGAAAACATCGAACTTCAAACACCGTTCACTCCTCCACAGCCTGCTATGAGTCCTACTATGCAAGCTCCAATTGCCGCAGCACCACAGGTTCAAGATGATTGGGGTGACACTTCAGTGACAAATGAACAAAACGATGCAAACGATGATGGCTGGGGTAGTACTGAAGATAATCAGCAATCAAATCAGGATGACGGCTGGGGCAGCAACGACGATGTTTGGTAAAAGACCATAAACTTTACCAAACAGCCATCGTTAACATCCAGCTATAAAAAACAATTAATCAAGCGGCAATTTAGCGTCCTTCAACATGGTCATAATTCCAGGGTAGCCAAGAGTTATAGCCGCAAGACAAGCTGTTTTATAATTCTTATCTCCAAACACAATCCAACAAAGCGCTTGACCTGCCGTCTGCTCTGTTTCAGAAAGTGATGGATCCAATAAAGCTCCACGTACCATTAAATCTGCTAGGCGAAAACGATTCCAATCGCCTGTTGTTTTTAAATGATCTGGGATGCGGCTATTCTTTTTCCGCATTTCCTTGAACTTTCACTTTTTATAGAAATACTGCGAAGGTCGATACCCCAAAGAAATTATGGCTGCTAAAGCACCAGCTCCAACAAGTGCCCACCCGGCTGGGTTCCAGCAGTTTGCTAAACCAAAAACAGTAATGGCTGTAAATGAGCCACTCGCTAAACTTACAGCAGAACCCACTCTGGAAGCTTCGCTACGAAGCTTCAAACTTCCCAACTTCTTTTCCAGTTCTTTCATTAAAAAAGCAATTTCTGGAACAAGCGACATTTCGGCAAACGTTCTACGATCAGCTGCATAAATAAATGCCTTTCGTTGACTCAAAGTTTGAGACTGCACTGCTAAACGGTCTAACTCTCGACTATCGAGATACATAGTTGCTAAACCTGCCACTATCGCCGCGGGGGCTGCCACCTGTTGAGCAGTTGAGCTGATCGCTTTGGCACCTTCTGCTCCATAAGCAAGATTGGCAATAGCATTTGCCATAGTTGCTCCAGAAACTGTCACGCTGCCACCTGCTTGTAACAGAGTAGCGGCAACTTCTGAAGGACTTCCAGTAAGTTCACCACTGACAAGTGCCCTAAAAGTTTGTGCCAAAGTTAAAAGACCAAGAATGCACTCAGGCCCCAAAGTCCAATCACTAGTCGTGAGAAAAGACATGGGATCTCCGCCATTATTCAGATTTTGCAAGATTGCATCTGTCGTGGCTGCAACGAGGGCTAGAGCCGATTCTGACCCCTCTGCTGTTTCAAAAAAGAAATCGACCGGTGACTCATCAAGGTGACCATTCACCAGATACAACTGAGCTGCTGCTATGAGACTTCGAAACTGTTTACCGTCTTCTCCATAAGCACTTCCCAAACGCTGAGCTAAAGTATTTTCAGATTTAGTCCTTTTCTTTTTCGGTCTTTTAGTGCAAGGTGATTTTGGATGATCCCATGCACTTATCTCGTTATGAATTATAGGTAAACGAGCTAAAAGCCATTTTACCCCTTCGAGTCGACTACTAGGTTCTTTTTTAAAAAACCTTAAACCAAAACGTTTATTTATCTGAAAAGATTTATAAAAGCGCAACTCTTTTTCCAAGCGCTCTAACTGCTTGAGTGTACCTTCTTTATCATAACTTCTAAATGTAACCCACCAGGCATTTAATACTTTATCTACCTTACCAATTGAACTGCGAGCACGAATACTTAACTTTTCTCCTGCTGTTCGCTCCTTCCAAGCCTTAATTGTCGGCATACTAACGCGAGATGGCCAACGAGGCAACTCTGGCAAAGGAGAAGGCTTACCTTTTACCTTCAAAGCTTTAGATGAAAGAGCTTTATACGAAGGTAAGGTTGTTGAACGTTCAAGTAAGGCGGTTCTCCTCACACGCGGGCGCCATACATCGCAAGTGTCACAATGTTCAATATCCAGTGAAATAAAATCCTCAATCGCCCCAGGACAGTCACAATGCCAATAACCTTCTCTTTTAGACAAAACCCCTCTTGAGAGGCTATCTACAGGCTCTTTAATAGTTACTTCAACCTTTCTTTTACTGGCCTTCTTTTTAGAACTTGAGCTCTCAAGGACTGGTTCCTCTCCTTCTAAAATTGTCCTTAACCGCCGACCAATAAACAACTGAACATTATTTTCAAAATGCATAAGCTGTAAACAGGTTCGAATTTGTGTATCTGTCAGTCTTTCAGCAACCTGGCGTCTTAAAGCTAAAATATTTTCAGAACTTGCTGCACGCCCTGCGATCTGCAACATAGAAATATAAATACAATCTCCATTCCCGTCATTTTCGGTACAATCTCCATCAGGAGCACTGCATGCTCTATAGTGGGCGCCATTATATGTGATATACCGAATAGACCCGGCAATTCCAAGATTCGTAATAGCTCTTCTGCGCCTCCTACCACGACGAATATTATGTTCAAGGACCTGACAACGAATCTCCAATATTTGGGCGGCCATATGAGCTTCCATCCAACCTCCCCACAGTCGCTGTTCCGCATCAACTAAATCTTCTCGATAGGCCGTTATCATTTCCGCTGTTATTGGACTTTCATCAATCTCTCTTGCTTCCTGAAGAAAATAAGAATTATATTGGCAGTTTAGATTATGATAAGCATCCGAAAAAGCTGCCAGCTCACCATCTTCAAGTTTTTCCTGAGCTTCCTTAAACAACTTTTTAATTTTAGTCGCAGTCAATTGGCGATCATGTCTCTCTTTCTTTGTCGACATATCCTTCGCCAATAGAAAAAGCTTAGTTATAAGATCTGCTTTTTCATAACTTTTTATCGCTCTAAATTCTCGTTTGCTAACTGTTATTTCTTCGCCACATTCTGGATGATCGGGGTCTTCAATGACTATCTTATATTTCTTACACATCTCTTAACCTTGATATCTCTAAATAAAAAATGTCTTTATCGACACTCCTCAGGCATCTACTCAATGGATTTTTATTAAATCGCCCAAACAAATATAAACAATACATAAAATAGATACAAACCCAAAACTCATCAGATATATTGAAGTCATTATTAACTTATAATAAATTAACCTGGATTGATGCAAAACAACTAAAGATATCACCCAAGACCAATAACATAAAACTACAATTAACACTCATAAATAACGAATTTGATATTTACATAGATAAATTTTAACTGTACTATTAAAGCCAGATTTTCTAAAACATATAATGAGCTACTCATGAGAATAAGTACTAAAGTCAGCCTTTCTCAAAAACAAACGTCTCTAGCTCTTGCAGACCAATCTGACGAGAATCTATCACTTATTAATATTCCCAACAAAAACTACACCTTTACCACTTCTCGAAAATTGCCACTTTACGACATCTTCCCAAAAGCTTAATAAGAATAAAAAGGAGTAAGACTTAACCATGGCCACCCATACCCTACTGATCCTATACAATGGAACAGATTCGTTCTACGACAGGGATATAAACATTCCTTACAATCCAGCTGAGCGCTTCGAATTCGGAGAAATCGTTTCCCGGGTCGGACACCACGCCCAAATGACTGCTCTAAATGGTAAAGCAGGTGAAGATAGACATGTTGCAGGCGCAAGTACCGGTGGATCCTGTGACTTATCTGTTTTACGAGTCAACGGCGTAAGTGACGAAACTCACAAAGGAGGCACAGCCCTCGGTCGCGGTATGGAAGAAAACGTCCAGCTGGGCATGCAGGAAATAAAAAGAAAGCGTAAGCAATACAACAACGACATCGTCGTTGTCGCCATGGGCTGGAGCCGAGGAGGTATCACTTGTATGGCATTGGCAAGAGCGATAGAAGATAAATTTGGCAGCGCTGCGCCGCCAGTACACCTTATAGTTTACGATCCGGTTGCCGGGAAGGGCTGTAACATCGGCGGTTGGTCACGCGATTGGTGGAATATTAAAGTCAGCTCCTTCACAGGCTTCTATGCAAGAGACGAAAAGACTGCCGGTTTTTCCCCGACTATCCCAAAAGTCAGAATAAGTAATTCTGGTAATTGGTGGGCTGATGAACCCCGAGTAGAACTTATAGGTGTGAGAGGTACACACTCAAACTTGGTGGGCAATGTTCGCGGAAATGTTCCAAACGACCCGTTTAACCAAGGTCAGTCGACTGCTGCTAAGATAGCTTATAAAAGAGTCATCGAGATTACTCTGGATAAACTCCGCTATATGCAATTAAAAGGATCTGGTGACTGGTGCAGAAAATTGAGCAAGCTTGCTCAAGTCGTTGGTAATGGGCAACCAAACCTGGATGGTTATACCGGCTGGGGAGCCTACTCAACGAAATGTCAGGGTATGCGCATAGATCCCACACTAGGCCAATTGATGGATACATTGACAGGTCGTGGAGTGTTTATAGGTGACAACTACGGAACAGTATTATAAGTCCAGTACTGAAAAGAAAATTGATAAAGTCAACCCTAAAGCACGCGTCACCGACATAGGTAATTAACCTATAAAATTAAGCCTAATTCAAGAATCCCCTCTTTTTAGGGGATTGAGACTTAAAGGGGTATAAAGTAAACTAACATCATAACTAGCAACAAAAGAGGAACAAATAAATTTTCAAATCAAAATAACAACATCAATTAATTGTCATTTTAAATATGGGAATTTATGACACAGGAAGCCAAAATCTTAAATTGATTTTAATGCTTCTGTTCTTGTTCTAAAAGTAGAAATTAATATAATGAAATTCACGAAACTTTCTGAGAATAAAACTTTCAGAAAAAGTGAAGGGAAATAGTTGGATAACAAACGAGGAGCATCCATGGCTATACAAGATGAAATACCAAAATCAAGACTAACTCTAAAGTACAAAACTGAAGTTAACGGCGAGCCGGAAGATATCGATCTACCAATGCGTTTTCTCGTAAATGGTGATTTTTCTCTTGGAACTTCTAAAGATCGTAAAGTTGACCTAGACGAGCGTCGTCTCCGTTCTATGGATGGTAAAAACACTGACGAAGTCATGAAGGACATGGGCATCGGCCTAAACATCGTTGTTGACAACAAAATCGATCCGGATACAGCTGGTGAAGAACTTGAAGTCAACCTAGACATCGACAGCATGAAATCTTTATCTCCTGCTGACATAGCGACGAAAGTGCCAAAGATCAAAAGTGCACTTCTTCTTAAGAAATTGCTTATGGAAGTTATGTCCAGCGTTGACAATAAAAAGGAATTCCGCAAACTGCTCAACGATCTTATGTCTGATCAAGACGCAGTCGCCAAGCTTCTTGAAGAACTTAAGGACTACGAAGGTCTTAAACTTCCTGGTAAAGATAAAGCTGAATAAGCTTATCCACTCAATCAGTAATTAATATAACACTTTCAAAAATTGGAATTTTAAATATGTCTGAAACAGATGAAGTAATCGATCTAAACCGTTTCCTTTCCAGCATGAAACTCAACTCTGAAGTCGGCGAAGCTGAACCAATGATCAGCGACAACTTCTCAACTGCTACTGAAGAAGTTTCTGAAGAAAACCGTTTCCTTTCTGGAATGGCTGCCCTTCTTATGAATGTCGACACTACAAGTGGCCGTCTTGACAAAGGTGCAATCTTCGATGTTATCGCTCAAATCGATGACATGGTAAACGACCAGATCAACGAAATTATCCACAACGATAAATTCAAAGCTATCGAGTCTAACTGGCGTGCTCTTGATGACCTCATCAAAAACACCAACTTCAAAGCAAATATCATGATTGACATCATGGATGTTTCTAAAGAAGAACTTGCTGAAGACTTCGAAAATAACTCTGTCGATATTACCGGTAGTGAACTGTTCAAGAAAACTTACGTTGAAGAGTACGATCAATACGGTGGTAAACCAGTTGGCTCAATCATCGGTCTATACGAATTTGAGCACACTCCTCGTGACGAATTCTGGCTTCGTGTTATGGGTAAAATTGCTGCAGCGAGTCATGCTCCATTTGTCGGCAATGTATCACCTAAATTCTTCGGTTGTGAAACTGTTGAAGAACTGGCCGCTGTTAAAGACCTTGAAAGTCTTCTAGAACACCCAAAATACGGTTCTTGGAACAAGCTTCGTGAGTCTGAAGAAGCTGCTTACATCGGTCTTGCTCTTCCTAAGTACATTCTTCGTAAGCCTTACGATCCAACGACAAACCCTTCTGGCGATCTTCCATTCAAAGAAAAAGTTGCTGGTCCTGATAACGCCGACTACCTTTGGGGTTCTGCTTCTGCTCTGGTTGCACAGAACATGGCTCGCTCTTTCGAGTCCTCAGGTTGGTGTCAGTACCTTCGTGGTCCTAAAGGCGGCGGGCTAGTAAGTGGCCTACCGGTTCACACTTTCAACGTTCGCGGTGAAGATGAGATCAAAATCCCAGTAGAAATCAATATTCCGGACTACAGAGAACTTGAATACGCCAACTGCGGTTTCATGCCGGCTGTTTACAGAAAAGGTACTGCTGATGCTTGTTTCTTTAGCTGTCAGTCAATCAAGAAAGCTAAAAAGTTCAAAGATCCGAAAGACTCTCAGAACTCACAGCTTGTCTGTAACCTGTCTTACACTTTGTCTATCACTCGTATCGCTCACTATGTGAAATGTGTTATGCGTGACAACATCGGTAGTTCTGCAGATGGCGCTTACATCGCTGACAGCCTGAATAACTGGATTTCAAAGTACGTTACAACTGTAGTCAACCCGGATGACCTGACTCTTCGTTACTACCCTTTCAAAGCAGCGACTGTAGAAGTTGAAGAACAGGAAGGTATGATCGGCTGGTACAACTGTGCGATCTCTGTTCTACCTCACATTCAATTCGAAGGTATGGATGTCGAGCTTAAGCTTGATGCCCGTCTATAAGATTTCATCATTTAAATAAAAAAGGAGAACCACAATGGCATCACAAAACATAATTGACATCATGACTAACGTCGGTCAAGGTTTCAACTTCTCAAAAGACAAGCAAGACCCTGTAGCTTTCGTTACAGCTCTAAAAATCAATGGCGCTGATGTCGCAGCTGACATCTCAGTTGCTACTCCGGACGATCCAGACAAAGACATGAAAGTTGTTGGCGTTTGTTCAAGCGTTTTCTGGACAACAGAAGTTACTGGTGAGATCAGATTCGTTGCTAACGTTTCAACAAAGAGCAAGAACACTTTCAAAGAACTTCTTTTAAACACTTTGAAAGATTCAAGCATCGAGTTAGCCTTCGAAGTCTACGAGTACGACACAACTGCAAGTCCGCAGAAGTACTTCAAGTCTTTCCACACTAACGATGCTTCTGTTAAAGCTTCTATCAAGAAGAATGGCGGCAACCTGGACATCCACATTGCTGACGAAGCAGGCTACGAAGTTCAGCAGCCTCAAAACTTCGCACTAACTCTGGGTGTAGTTCCTGAGCCAATGGCTCAAGACTTACACATGGCGGTAAGTGACACTGCTAAATTCGTTAAGCAGTGGGGCATCGCTACTGACTAATATTCAGTAACCAGGCCTAAGTGGCCTGGCTGTTTCGACAGCCGGGCCATCGTTTCTATAAATACAGCAACCGATAGACACTTTATACATGATTGAAAAACTTCCACGCGTACACTGGCAACTGGGCCAGCCTCTTTTACCAGATCACTTCGTTACTCAAGAAGAGGCACTTTTAGCAGATGCGGAATACCGCTTTCGCCTGGGAGGACTACCGCACCACGGTGTTGCTGAGATGGAATGGCGTACTTCTCTTTTAGATGATGAAGTTCTCTCTCTATCAAAACTGACCATTAAAACTCCCTCTGGGCTGCTACTCGCTATTCCGGGAAATGCTAAACTGGCATCGCCACTCAATTTACAAGCCGTTGGCTCTACCAGAGTTCAGGTTTATTGTCACGTTACCAAAATAAATGAAGTTGGCAGCGACATGCAGGAAAGCACCAATGCCAATGAAAAAGACTTGGTTTCCCGCTCAATTTATGAACTTCATCTATCTTCTGAAGCCGGTTTTCAGGGATCTTTTGAATCAATTAAAATTGCCGAATTTACGAAAAATGTTGAAACCAGTTGGGAGCTCTCCGAGTCTTTTGTCCCTCCACTGTTGATGATTGGACAATCACCCTTCTTACAAAAGCCTCTCAAAGAACTGGCCATGCAGCTGGACGTCTTCAGAGAAAGACTGATAAATGAAACAGCTTCTACTATAAGTGCTGAAAATATGCTTGCTGCAAAAGCCTGTTTACAAAGAGTATTTGGCATGCAGCGACTTTTGCTCAACCTGAATAATCAAATCAACCTTCACCCTTATATAGTCTATGAAAGATTTTTAGAATTCTATGCCTCTGTATGCACCTACCAGAATTCGCCGCCTGAAATGGTATCCAAAGCAATCTATCAACACGATGACTTAGCTGAGATATTCAACAAAGTCATCAGCCAGCTACTAGGCGAGATGAAAAGTGGTAAGTCTAGAGTGCCTTATCTGCCATTTGAGTACACCAATGGCCGTTATACTTGCGATCTGCCACAAGAAGTGCGCGAAGCGACATCGATATATTTATTGATTCAGAAGAAGCACATTCAAAGTAAATTTAACATTTCAAATGTTAAACTCTCCAGTCCTTCAAGAAGCCCTCTTGTTCATAAACTGGCTTTACCTGGTGTACCATTTAAAAGCATTTCACAACTGCCATTTCAGCACTCATTTGGTTCTGAAGTTGATTTCTACGAAGTCAACCTGGGCGAAGAGTGGGACTACGTTTTAAAAGAGCTGTCAGTTGTCTTCTACCTACCGACTGAAACAGAGGAGATGACTCCTTATATTTATTGGAGACTTGGGTAAAGTATGGGCCTTTTCAGACGCATAGCAACTAATGATCATGAAGAGAATGTTGAAGCGGACATTATTGAAAACCTCAATAATATCTTAAATTCAAAGCGAACGTTTTCGACATATCTTAAAGACTATGGCGTCGCTGACTTCAGTCACTTTTCGGCTAAACAAGACATTATCGATGCTGTCATGGAAGAAGTGGAAGAAAGCATTAACAAATATGAACCGAGAGTCAAAGTTCTGGAAATGGAAGAATTGCCGGATACCGGCCCCTTTCGCATGAGTTTTAAGATGAATTGCATAATTCATAAAAGTAATAAGTCTATTAAGATGGTCTTTGATTCATTATGGAATAATTTTTCGATTAGTGACATCGATTAAATGTCGCTTTAAATGAAAATTTTAACAAAACAAGGCAATTAGTATGGCAGGTTTGGTCTGCAAAGTAGAACTGAGTAAATCCGGTGGAATTACGATTTCTGTTGATGATTCAGAAAATGGTATTCTTCAGGAATGCACTATGGATGGCACAACCATCACTATGCGCATGAAAGACAGTGAAAATGAAAGTACTATTGAACAGACTGCCAGTAAAATTGCCATTACCTGTAAAGAATTCCAACTCGATGCCGAGACCATTACCTGTAATTCAACTGAAGACACTCTACATACCAGTAAAAAGAAAATGACATTCACCAGTACCGAAGACATGGCTCACACTTCCGAAGCCAAAATCAGTCAAACAGCAACTGCCGATTTCGCTCTTAAAACAGATGCCAACATGACGGTAGATACCGGCGAAAAATTAACCGTGACTGCAACCGGCGACTTAAGCCTTAAGGGGGATAATATCTCTGCTTCGACAAATAATGATGCCACCATAAGCTCTAGTAACGCCACCATAGAAGGCTCAACCAAAGTTGCTATCTCTGGTGCAGAAATCAGTGCCGAAGCCGACAGTGAAATCACCCTTTCAGGATCTATCGCCAATCTCGATGGTACAACGACAAATGTCTCTGGCACAGTCAACTTAGGATAAGTCCACCATATGAAATTTGACGAAAAATTTTACAGCATGTACCTGGAAGAAATGAACTCTTTAGAGTCATTCCGCCAGACTTATGCCGCGGCTCATTCCTCGATTGTACTTCAAGAGGAAGAACCAGACGTTAAAAGGCTTATTGAGGCGATGGCCTTTTTTACCGGTAGAACTCACAAAGCCGCACTGGATAATGTTGTAGCGACCAAACAAAGAATTTTTCAGCAGCATTACCCATTTTTGCTACGCCCCATGCCATCTATGGCTATCCTTCAGGCATGTCCAACTGCACGTTGTGCTGAACCGGTTTTTGTTCCAAACGGAACAGAAATGAGTTTCAAAACAACTAAAGGCCATGTTGCTATGTACCGCACTATGCAGGACTTAAACATCCTGCCTTTGCATCAAGGAAATTGCCGCAGCTGGCTTTTAAATAATGGTGGTACCAGAGTACAGCTTCAGTTTGACAGCTTTTATCCGAGAAATGATTCTATAGGTGAATTGCGCCTGGGTGTTAATTACCTAAATAACTACTTCACTTCTTTACAATTTATTTCGACATTAAAGAAGCATATCCGAAAAGTCTCGGTAACCTTTGAGAAACACGTTCATGAAGAAACTGACTCAACAAACTGTTCTTACTCTTTTGGTTATAAAGAAGGGGATGAACAATACAGCTATAGTCACCCAGTAGAAAAACTGCGCCGTTTCTTTCACTTTCCGCGTACAGACCTTTACTTCAATGTAAATATTCCCAAACCACCGCGGAACTGGAGCACCTTTTCAATACTACTTGATCTAGATCCGAAGTGGCCCAAAAAAATAACCGTTCACAAAGATGCTTTTGTCTTATCAGCGGTTCCAGTGATTAACTTAAACCGTGAATCTGCTGCACCATTTACTTACGATGCAACAGAAGAAAGTCAGCACTTAAGTCACCCGGAGCCCGCTTTTAATCACGAGTTGCACTCTATTCGTGCCGCAATGCGAGTCACCGATGATGGCCTAGAACCACTGCGTGCCGGTATCTTAAGTGGCGGAAATGGTTCTTACGAACTTGAGTACTACAAAGACTCCGATGGCCAAATGCGCAATTACCTAAAGCTGAATCTACCGGAAGCATTTCAGGAGAACTCCACCATCGTGGCAGATGCTTTTTGGTACCAACCATGGTTTTCTGAGAAAATTGCCGAAAAGCTCGAGATTACTCCTTACAGAAGAAATCTTGTTGGCATCGACTGGCAACTTTCAGGAAATATAGTGCCACATGCAGAAAACCCCCTTGCAGAAAGTCTGGACAGTTTTGTTCAGGTCCTTTCTCTAAAAAACAAAGCTAAATTTAACTACGACGACATCATGTTCATGCTCAAAATGCTGGGCTGTGTTGAGAGTGGCCCATTTAAAGATGTTACGCGACTGTTAAAAGACATAAAAGTAACAGAAGGTTCCACTCGAAAAAGTAATTCCTTATTACCAGCATACATCTACGAATTACTTTTCCGTGAATACGATAAGAGCCTGGAACCGGTCGTAAAAGTTTTCAAAGAACGATTTACCGAGTTCTTAAATATCTGGGCAACAGAATCTGAAATTGAGGTTATTTAAAAAATGAAAAACGAACTTTGGCGTGCCGTTCATGCAGTCTTCAACGAATTGCAACAACTTCGGGAAAAATTCAGTCACGTTGCAGCTGAAGAGGATACTCAAGACCCTCTGACTTTTATTTCAAATGATCAGAAAAAAATTGAAAAACTGGTCGCAACCCGTAAAGAACTTCGTGGCCGTCTCATGCAGCTTAAAACCATCATGGCCGATCACCTTTCTGAACGTGAAGTTTACTTGAGTCTTTTTCCAATTGTTGTCTATATCGACGAAGCCATTCAGACAGAAGTTTTCCAGGTTAGCCAGCAGCAATGGGCTCTTCTCCAAAAAGAACTGTTTGAAGTCGAAGATGGCGGTGTACTTTTTTATGATTCTTTAGATGATGCCCTCCGCCAACCGGAAACTCTGCCGTTTATCCTTGAAATCTTCTACCTGTGTCTAAATAGCGGTTTCAAAGGAAAATATGCCGACAATCCAGCTCGCATAGAATCTTTTAAACAAACCATCAGCTATCGCATACCTGTTTCTGAAAAAGGAGATGCCCAGCTGGAATATAAAACCCCTCTCATGATCCACAGCAGAATTGCATCTCCATGGTACTATGTTGCAGCAGTTGTTGCTGCCATGATCATCTATGCCGTATTCCTGGTTCGTGGAGGCATGGTCTAATGTCTAAGAAACTGCAGAATCTTTTCTCTCCAGATAGGCTGAATGCCAAGTGGAGTACGGCTTATGAGAAAACGAAAAAGCCATCATTCGATGAAGAAACCGTCGAAGATCCAGCTTATCAGCCGACCCAGGACATTCCTTCAAGCTGGGAGAAATGCCGTAAACTTTTTTACGAAGACTTCAAAGATTCTGCAGGTATTCCAAAATTAATGGACAGTATAACAACTCAGCTGCAAAATATTTTCACAAAAGAGACTCCTCTGACTGAAGAAGAAAGAAGCAGATTAATTCACGATATTTCTCTCTTTGAAAGGCTGACTGAAGTTCAGCTATTCACCCGTGACAGAACTATGGCAATGAGATAACCTATGGATATTAGCTTATTACTTAATGATCTTCCGGAAGTTGAAAACCCGGGCTTAGATATATTCGATCCCCGTTTCGACGAGATCGTCGGCTTTATCGACCGTGCCGAGTACGAAGAAGCCGCTAACGCTGTAGAAGGCATTCTTCAAAGCGGTATTTACGACATCCGGACAATTGGCTACTTTGCCTATGGTATTTTCCTTGAACAAGGTCCTGCTATAATAGGTGATCTTTTAGATGCCTTAAGCCAATTACTGAATAATAACTTTGAAAAAATCGGCCCTGCAAAAAATAGAGAAAAACAATCTCAATCGGCATTCCGCTGGTTTCTTTCTCAACTGATTAAAAAGCTACAATACGAAGAAAAAAAGAATGATACTACCTGGGCAAATTGGCTGCAAAGCTGCAATACTGAACAAGTAGATCTGGCCACAGATAAAACAGATATTTTCAGAAGAGCGCTGACAGCCAATCTGGAAGACAAAGCCGGCCCTCTTATTGAAACTATTTCTAAACTTACAGCCTGGCTAAATGATTTTCGCCAAGTTGCAAAACCGGTTATTGAAGATGAGCCTGAAGAAGAACAAGAAGAAACAGTCGTCGAAGAAACCGTAACCACGCCTGCAGTACAAAGTGCACCCCAAGCGGCACCTCAAGCAGCCCTTAGTGAAGGCACTCAATTAACATCAAAACTGGATGAACTGCAAATAAAAATCGATGCCTTTAAACAGCTCTGCAATCAACATGATTTCACCAAAGCCTCTATTGTCAGTGAAGATCTTGAGCACATCATTGCCAACTTCACGCCTCAAGAGTATTTCCCTCAATCATTCTCGCAGTATTTTGCTTCAATGGCTATACATGCAACTGATCTTTCTCCACACTGGAGTGAGCGTGAAACACTCGGCTGGAAAGCTCTTGACAGACTCTATAAAGTTGACCCCGAATCATTTTTAAATCTGGATTTCTAAATGAATGTTCTTGAGCGTCAACTAGTCGAAAAATCCATAAAGAAGAGGATATTCTATTTCGATATCCAACCTCTTCTTTTCCTGCTTGAAAAAATCGGTTATGCTGATGAGCACATACTGTTCAAAAGTGCTTTCACAAATACCTCACAATCTTCACTCATAGCAGGTATAAAGTTTAAACACGGCGCTCAAAAACAGGTTACGATTTACGTTAACTGGGGCATACTCAGTCCTCAAACACCATTGCCCAGCTATATCTTCAAAACCGTTGGCGATAACTTTGGTGGTTCGAAAGCCTTCATGGACTTTGTTAACTTTTTTGACCACCACTTATTCAAAGCATTTATTGCTGCCTCTTACCCGGAAAGCTCACATATTGGTGGAGTCTCATGGGAAGACCTGAAGCAAAGCTTCATGAAACTGGCCGGTCTTAAAAGCGTCAGCACCATGCACTGGGCAATCCAACAAATTTTCCCTGAACTGGATGTCGATGTTAAAAGAAATGTCATCAATCAAGAAGTTTATAACGGCGGCATACGACTCGGCCATTGTAAACTCGGTGACAAACACTCGCTTGGAAAATCCAGCTCAACTCCTGTAGATGCATTTACCATAACACTTTTTGCAGACGAAGGCAGAACTCCATGTATGGTCGCCTGGCCAATTGAAGTTCTTAAAAGATATGAAAGGCAGGTCAAACCACTTTTAGCGAATATGAATATCAACGTTGAAATCTTCCTTATAATAAGAGAGCAAAACTCCATGGCACGCCTCAGTAATGAAAGCTACCTGGGCTATGATAAAATCAAGGGAGACCACCTCAACAAACGCCGTATTCTAATCTTCAGAGGCAGGATCGATTAATATGAGTTTTCAAGACGATTTAACATTTAGCTTAACCATCATCGGTAGCCGAAGTCAATACACTATAGCGTCGGAAGATGTCGTTTCTCTTAGTGCCGAAATGACTGTATTTGGATTCGAAGCCAAACTCGGTTTTTGGTGCAAAGTCGATGATAACGGCAATGATATCTTCAGTGAAATGGTCAGTCTGAAACAGTCCGAAATCCGCGTATCTTTTGAATCCATACTTAAACAGCCGGAAGATAAACCTGACCCACTCATGCTGCGCGGCCCCATCACCACGAAATCTATTGAAGAATTCACTTTCAATGACGTCAGTGAACGGCCTGTTCTCTACCGCTTCTTTGAAGTAGAGTTCACTGACCCGGCCTCAGTTTACTGGAAAGAGCATTACCCCAGTGAAATCCATGTATCCACAAGTATGTCAGATGTGATCGATGGGCATTGTCCAGATGGATTGAAATTGACGAAGCTTTGGCCTGGTCTTGAAGAAGTCAATGACACTATCGCCATTCATTTACCACCAGATAACGGCGCCAGTTTCTACGACTTCATAATGTGGTATACTGACACAAACGACGGTTCAATAAACTACGATAATCAATCCAATACCTACTACATGTTGCCTCTCAAACCAACAGGGGCTGATTCTGAAAAGCTGCCGTATGGTATAGTTGACAAACTAAAAATAATTCAGCCCAGAATTCCACGCCATGAGGTCAGTGTTTTAAATTCATACAC
The DNA here is from genome assembly GCA_022446985.1 of Lentisphaerales bacterium. Lineage (GTDB taxonomy): Bacteria > Verrucomicrobiota > Lentisphaeria > Lentisphaerales > Lentisphaeraceae > JAKVBD01. The sequence goes on along the minus strand of JAKVBD010000016.1, from coordinate 49,881 downwards.
CGAAGAATCTAAAAAAAGTTCAATTGAACAAAGCTACAGTGTTTCTGGTATAAGGCATGATCATCTCATTCGCACTTCGATCTCCAGTAACTTTACAATTAAAGAAAGCCTTGAAGAAAGTCGTCTTCGCCAACCCGGCAATGAACTTCTTGTTGAACTCAAAGATTTCCCATGGCTTCCATATGCTCCAGGCTGTGCTATTGAAACATCTCAAACCGATTGGCCTGAAACCGTGTATAATTACAATGAAGAAATGAAGGTCAAAGAGGTCAAGTTCAGCATTTCGTCCTTTGAGAAAGAGCCGGACATCAGCAATAAAAATGACTCTGTTGTCTGCGATATCTCCATCAGTCTGCTACTTGAAGAAAGAACTTGTATGTATGTCAATTTCCCCAAGTACACACCGCCAACATACCCACTCCTCGCAGAAGGCAAAGTAATTAGTGAAGTCGGTGAAGACTCCGACACCTCATTCAACCTTTACACTAACGATGAGACATCTTTAGACTACTACTCAATCTATGTTCCCTGCTGGAATAAAGAAGTTCCCGTTCTTTTAGAGTGTGATTACCTTCCGCCACATTTCTTTTTCCCGGCATACAGAGATGCCCGCGTCATGTTGTCATTCGGTCTGAACAAAGCAGAAATTCAACGCTTCATCGAGTTTGGCCCAAGAGTTCAGATGCCAATGGACTCTCAAGGAAATCACATACTTTTCGGTTTCAATAAACAAAGCCAGACTGCTATTAGTCATATGTATGTTGACAATAAACCGATTCTTGACATCGAAAGAAATACCGAAGGTGAATCTGAATTAATTCGCTTTAGTGACGGCACCATACTTATTCAGACAGAAAGTGACGAAAGTTCTCTATCATCCAGTAGCGGTACTGACTTAACGCCAAATGCCGAAGCTGCTAAAGCCGACGCCACCATTAAAAGTCAAGCAGGCATGGCAGATGCCACTGCAGTCTTTGATGATACCAAAGATGCTGTTCAAGACGATCTCAATACAGCAAAAGACGATTGTTCTTCTGCTATGGATGACGCCGAAGCTGTTATCGATGAAAAAATGAGCCAAGCCACTGCTGTCGTAGAAGGTGCCGCTTCTCAACTGGGTGAAACAGCTGCAGCCCTCGAAACTTCATTCCTCGATTTAAAATCCGAATTACAAGCACAACTGAGCTTATAAGGAAGAATTATGTCTCTTTATCAAAAAATAGAAACGATAAGCGCCGAAGTCGACTCGCTCACTGCTGAAATTATGGATCAGTGTAATTCAGTAAAAGATGAAATAGAAAGTGCCATCGATGAAATATCATCGCAATTCGACCCTCTTTTTGAAGAAATTGAAACAACAAAGACTAACCTCTCAAATGACTTTACGACACTGGAAGAGGCTCTGGAAGAATTTAAGAGTTAATTATGAGCGGTATGTGGACAGACATAGATGAAGTTCTGGCTGAGCTGGAACAAACAAAAGAAGATTTGAATAGCGAGTTTGAAAACTGTGCAAACGCTCCAACTGATTTGTGTTCTTCAGTGAGATCAGACTGTTCTGAAATCAGCTCTATGCTACAGGATCAAATCGATACCATTAAAAATTGTACTGCTACGTTTAGCGATACTCTTAGTTCTGATACCGATTCCTTAAAAAGCGCTCTTCAAGAAAAAGTCAGCTTTATTGCAGACCAGGAGGGTATAGATGCTTCCTTCTTAGAAAGCAAAATGGGCTCTGTCTATTCTGAATTAGACAGTGTCGTCTCCACAATAAATGGTAAAATCACGGAAGCGGAAGATGCCATTCAATCAACAGGGGACACAGTTAACAATCAATTCACTGTTGCTCAAGATGAACTTGAGAGTGCTGCAAATGAAGCTTCTGAGCTTACCAGCGAAGCCGCAGAAGAATTTGACAGTCTTTATACCTCAGTTCTTGACCAAATCACCGAAACAAGGGATACCGCAAAAGAAAAAACTGACGAAACTATTGATTCTATTAAAGAACAATTGGTCAAGGACCACGAAGAATTTGACTCCCGCTTAACAACTATCACTGATCAGACTGATGCAGCTAAAGAGCGCATCCAGGCAAGTGCAACAGAGGCCAAAGATACTTTAGAAAGTTCTGTGGAGACTGTTCAAACCGATATGGATTCTTCAGTTGGCTTGATTCAAGATAAAGTCGAACAGGCCAAAAATGATATTAAAAATGCCGAAGAGCAAATTCAAAACCTTATAGATACTGCTGTTGAAACACTTGAGTCATTTGTTCAATCAGGCAAGTCACAAATCGACACGGTTCAGACAACTTTAGAAAGCGGCATAGAAACCGGTAAAAGCACTCTGGAAACCATCCAGCAAAAAATCTCGGACTTCAAAGGCGCACTGCTTGAAGGCTTTGACACCTTTCAGACAGAACTCGCCAATTTAACAGAAACATTTGACTCCTCTATCAGCACCCTCCAAGGCTTACTGGATACCGCCATGGGAACAATTGATGCTATTCCGGTAAGTTCACTTCCTGACGCCATGGTTGAGTCAACGATGTCAGCAATTACCAGTGCAACCGATGCAGTAAATGATTCATTACTTTCTGCAGTCGATACTGCCAATTCAACTATGGCAGACATGCAAGAACAAATCAGCACTCAGATCGGCACTGTTAAAGATGAAGTCGTCTCCGGTATAGAGGATTTCATTTCTAAAATGTCAGATCAGATGGATGAAGTCATAACCCAAGTTTCTGAAAAAGTAGATACAGCAGTCACTGAAGTCAGCGACATAGTCACCAAAGGCCTCGACAGCATGAATGCGGCAAAAGATACTGCTTTGGATAAAATTGCTACAGCCAAAGCGGCCATTGAAGAAAAAATCGATGAAGCCATAGCTGTCATTCAAGAAAAGAACCAAGTTGTCAAAGACACCCTGGCTGAAAAGTGTGATACTGTCAAAGGCCAAATATCCGAAAAGAAAGACAGCATTAACTCACAACTGCAATCTGTCATAGAGCCCACAACCGAGAATATTGCCAAAGTCCAAACTGAGATTAACTCTAAGGTTCAAGACATCAAAGCCAAGCAAGAAGAAGTAAAAGAAGCAATTCTTGAGGTGACTTCCACTGCCAAAGATAAAATAAATGAGATGAATATCGGATTCAAAGACAAGATCATCTCTACTCTCGAAGGCTTCAGAGCTACGACTGACGATGCTGCCAGCGCCTTCTCAGATAAAGTCACTGAAGCCAAAGACACTTCTGATTCAGCAAGAGAAACAATCGAAAGCCAAGCGGAAAGCGTGGCATCTTCACTTTCTCAACAATGGACTAGCCTGGGGAATTCCTTAACGAGTCAAATCGGTGGTTTTTCTCAAGAAGACTTCGATGATGTTTCGCAACTTCTCTCAACAATTACTTCTACTTATGAAATGATTGACAGTGGCATCGATTCATTTAAATCATTAGCACTTCCCGCTTCTGATATGCTGGTTACAATTGAAAATGTTATCGGCCAACTACCCTTGCCCAACAGCTTAAAAGATACTGTTACTTCTGAAGTTGGTTCTTTAGAAAACAAAGTGATTCAAGCTGTCGAGTCAACTATGACAAACATCGCCTCTAAAATTACCGGTATTGTTTAATGAAAATGTTTATGATTGAAAAAACAGGAGCTGATCAATGGGATATTTAGTCGTCAATGGCGCCAGCCTAACTTGCTCGATGGGAGCTGCCACATCAACGATGGTAGTCTTACCTACAAACATGGTAAATGCCTGTAATCAACCGGCGGCAAATACCATGGATTACATACCACTGACAAACACCATGTCTTTTGGCACCTGTAACTCCACAACCAATCCAACGACAATCGCTGCGACATCTGCCGCTCAGGGAGTTCATACTCCAGGAGCTTGTATACCAGCGACAACGTCTCCTTGGACTCCAGGAGCAATCGGTGTAAATATCGGCGGCATGCCCGCTGTTGATGACAGTTGTAAACTTACTTGCAGCTATGCAGGATCTATCAGCGTCACATCCGCTGGTCAAACATCAGTTCAATGTTAAATAGGAAGGGATTCTAAATGATACTAGAAAGATTTTCACTTGAAGCACAGGACGCTATCGAAAGAGCCTGTCGTCTTGCCGTCAAAAAAGAGCACGCCTCTGTTAGTCCCTGGCATTTACTGACCGGTATTTTAGACCGCAAAGAAAAAAGCCTTAACTTTGCCTTTCAGCAACAAAATATAGATACCCAAAAACTGGCTGTCGGTGTAGATAGCAAACTTCTTGGTCTTCCTAAAGCTGCTGCAGATGCCAAAGACACACCAGTAAGCCGCGAACTTGAAAAAGTTTTTATAGCCGCAGACGACTACGCCAATCAGGAAGATGCCAAATACATCTCTGTCGATCACTTACTCTTTTCTCTACTGGATCAAAAAGAAGTTAGTGAGTGCTTTAAAGAAGCTGGGGCTGATAGCAGTAAAGTTAAAGATACTTTAAAAAATGCTCCTGCTATGGCCGGTGCGGATGCAACTGCCGAATTTGAACTTCTTAGTAAATTCACAACAGACTTAACTGCCAGAGCTGCAAATGGTGAGCTGGATCCGGTCATTGGCCGTGAAGAAGAAGTTCGCAAAGTCATTCAGATTCTTTGTCGCCGCATGAAAAACAATCCTCTACTTATCGGTGAACCGGGAGTTGGTAAAACTGCCATAATGGAAGGTCTCGCTCAGCGCATTGTTGCCGGTCTTGTTCCTGATCATTTGAAAACGGCCTCAATCCTCTCTGTTGATATGGGTCAGCTGGTAGCCGGCACAAAATTCCGCGGCGAATTTGAAGAACGGTTAAAAAGACTTCTAGACGAAGTTCGTATGGCTCCAAATGTCATTCTTTTTATTGACGAAATTCACCTTCTCGTAGGTGCCGGTAAAACTGACGGCGCCATGGATGCCTCAAACCTTATCAAACCAGCATTGGCCCGTGGTGAAATTCGCTGTATGGGTGCAACAACTCTTGGTGAGTACAGAGCTCACATCGAAAAAGATCAGGCGCTGACGAGACGTTTCCAGACTGTTCAGGCCGATGAACCGAGTTTCGATGAAACTCTTTCTATCCTGAGAGGCATTAAGCAAAAATACGAAGCTCACCATGGTGTTCGTATTCTCGATACATCATTACAAGCTGCAGTACGCCTTTCTAAGCGCTACATCAGTGACCGCTTCCTGCCGGACAAAGCTATCGACCTTATCGATGAGACTTCAGCTCATGTTCGTTTACAGCTGGCTTCTAAACCGCCTGAAATTGCCGAACTGGACCAGCAATTAATCCAGATGGAAATCGAAATCAATGCTCTTGAAGGAGAAACACTGCCAGCCAGTGAAGAAAGACTTGCTGAACTTAAAACTCAAAGAGCTGCAGCAAAAGAAAAATGTGATGCCTTAACCGAAAAATGGCAAAAAGAGAAAAATGCCGTCACTGAAATTCAGGAAGCACAAAATAAACTTGAAGAAGCCAAACGCGAAATGGACATTAAAGTTCGCGATGAAGACTTCTCAAGAGTTGCTGAACTGCAGTACAAAGAAATTCCTAAATGGGAAGAAAAGCTCAAGGAATTCGAAGCGATCGAAATTAAGGATGAAGCTGGGGCTGAAGTTGTTACTGAAGATCACATTGCTCATACCATAGCAGAATGGACCGGTATACCGGCCAGCCGCATGCTGTCCGATGAGAAGCAACGCTTGCAGCACCTTGAAGATCACTTGAGAAAAAGAGTTATCGGCCAGGACAAAGCACTCGAAACTATCGCCAAAGCCGTTCGCCGTTCACGTGCAGGACTGCAAGATCCAAATAGACCAATTGCCTCCTTCCTTATGCCCGGACCAACTGGTGTAGGAAAAACTGAAACAGCCAAAGCTCTTGCGGACTTTATATTTAATGATGAAAATGCCATGGTTCGCCTCGATATGAGTGAATTCATGGAAAAACATACCGTTGCCCGCCTTGTAGGTGCGCCTCCGGGATACGTTGGTTTCGATGAAGGTGGCCTACTGACTAACAAAGTTAAACGCAAGCCGTTCAGTGTCGTTCTATTTGACGAAGTTGAAAAAGCTCACCCAGACGTTTTCAATCTTCTTCTACAGCTATTGGACGATGGTCGTTTAACAGACAGTGCTGGAGTAACTGTAAACTTTGCAAACACCATCATTCTTCTGACTTCTAACCTTGGTGCAGACTTCATTGCTGATCAAGACACCGAAGAAGCCATTCGAGAAATGCAAATGAATGTTATGGAAAAAGTTCGCGACCATTTCAGACCAGAGTTTATAAACAGACTCGATGACGTCATTCTATTCCGTCAGTTAACGCGCTCTACTATGCGTCCAATTCTCGATGTACAGCTTGGTAAACTGCAGAAAATGCTCGATGAAAAAGACATAGAAATGAATGTCAATGAAGGGGCCAAAGAATATCTCGCAGACACCGGTTTCTCTCCGGCATACGGGGCAAGACCTCTACGCCGCGTGATTCAAACTGAATTACAAGACTTACTGGCTGATGCTGTTATTTCAGGTGAAATTAACAATAACAGTAAAGTTTATATTTCGCTAAGAGATGGTAGGTTAGCAATTGTTGATAAAGAAGAGTGGTCTAACCCACCCAAATCCGATATAATTGCTGAAGATGAAGACGAAGAAACAGATGTTTCTCAGCAAAACGAAGAATAGTTTTTGATAAAGGGAAGTCACTAACATGTGGTTTACATTAGCACAATTACCCAAACCGCCTAAGATGCCGAAAATGCCGGCAGAAGTAAAGGCATGGCAAAAAGCCTGGAATGAGGTTTCAAGCTCGCCACTTTTCCAATATGCTTTATACATTGTTGGATTTATCGCAATTGCTTTACTCATTAGGTTTTTATGGAAACGCTGGAAAGCTCGTAATGCAAATGCGGCACCTCAGGCAATTACCCTAACTGCTAAAGAACTGATATCATCATGGCGTGACTTCCTCCAAGCTATCCCTGGAGACTTCCGTCGAAGCATTCTTCACTATAAACCATTTATAGTCATGGGCGGCAGCTCCTCTGGAAAAACCCAGTTAATCGACAAATATACCAACTGGAAAGGCATGGCCCGCCAATTCTACCCAAGCTATAACAGCAACAGTAAGTTACAGTTTTATCTTGGCACCCAATCACTTATTCAGGAAGTTTCCCTTCCGATCCTGGAGGATTCTTCAAAGCCGGCCCGTCGTGCCCTTAAAAAGCTTTGGAGAAAAACTTTTGCAAAGTCTGAACCAGTTGTGGTTCTCGTTGTTCCGGTAAATAAGCTGGATAACTCATCTGTAGATATCCTGCGTAAACAAGCACAATTACTACGCGGTAAAATAAATGTTATAGCCTGGGAAAGAAAGGCCAGTGTCAAGACACGCATTGCTCTGACCCATATGGACTCCATAGAAGGCTATGCCGAATTTTGTAAATTACTTTCAGATAACAACATCCCACTTAACCTTAATCTTAAAGACTATTCTACTAACAGCCTCTCAACAGCACTTGAGCCATACGAGAAACACCTGTCTTTAGCGCTGACAACCATGTCTTCTACTGAATACCTCAAAATTATTTCTTTTTTCCAGGAAGCTCCAAAGCAGCTTGCTAGAATAGAGACATTCGTCAAAGCTCTGTGTATGGTAGAACCTCTTTCTCCTGTTCCTGATCTACAGGAAATCATCTTTACGTCTAATCTTGACTCTGATAAGCTTTGTATTCCTTTCAAAGTTTCTGCAACAGAGTGTATTATCAATCGCTGGACCTACCGCAAACACCAACTTTACGCAGCTGCGTCCTTTGCCATTTTATTTGGCTATGGTGCTCTCGGCTACTATCTTGAAAACAGACGCCTGGATAGCATAGAGGCACACCTAAACTCTTTTGAGAAGAGACTCCTGCTAGAAGATGACGTCCAGATTAAGATTCTCAAAGAAAGATTTAACGAACTAGACATTCGCAAAGACTGGTTGGAAACTGTTCTTTTCCCTGAAGATCTCCGTAAGGAAAAGGACCATCTTGAAAATGACCTCAAACCTTTCCTTGAACAAGAACGTCAATTACTCAACAATTTCCCGGAACTCAATTACTTCCCACCATTCTTTAAACAACGAACTGCAGAAATGCATAAGCTGCTTAAAAAAGAAGTCGATCACCTTGAAGAAGACATAAGCAAAACTGATCAATTAATTACTGCTCTTGAAGACAAACAAAAAACTTGGGTAGAGTATGAAAGAAAGCAGCGCGTAAAAATCTACCGCACTAAAGTTCTAAAGCCTTTGCTGGATGAAATAAATCACTCTGAAGGTAAGGTTCTCGAAGAAATCTATGCCCTTTTTGCCCTGTATGCGCATAAAAATAGAGTAGAAGACCTTCCATTCCAAGGCAAAGAGATAAAGCAAACCTCACTTTCAAACTATAAAGGTAATCTGCTTTATAACGAGATACGCAATAATATATCTCGCTGGGTGGAGATTCTTGATCTGGACCAGGAAGCTCACTATGCCGTTCTCAGTGACTACATGTTCCGCAAAGAAAAATTCTTAAATCCAAATACTGAAACTTATAACTACAGATTTAAAGATTATCTAAATGAAGTATATGAACCATGGTTCAACAACATCATTCTGGAAGACAAAAAAGTTCTCAGTAAGGGTAAAGAAAGCTCAGGTACAGACATCGTCGTCGAATTCTATGAAATACTTAACAAGTATACAGAAGAGCACGACTACATCACAAAAAGTGACTTACACAGATTCAGAAAACTGGATAAAGATCTGACAATCTTCAAGGACAATCTTGATGAACGTAAAGAGTGGCTCGATTTAAATGAAATTTATATGGAGCAGAAAAAAATTCTAGCTGCCCGTAGCAAACAGGCTGACGCCGTCGAAAAGAAACTAAACAAAGAACTTGAAAAAGGCGACTACCTTCCTTCCCTACCAAGAGAATGGGTTCTAGACGTCATTGAAAGAGAAGAACTTAACCAACCTGACTACGTACTATTCCTGGAAGAGATCCAAAATACAGACCTACATTTCAAAGATGTTAGTCAGATGACTTTCCCTGAGTTCATGGTGACTCTACATAGGTATAAAGATCAACATAAGATCAACGTTCTTACTTTTGAATTAGACAACCACGAGTGCACCTTTGACCTGAATAAGTGGAACCAAATGATTGTCCACAGTAAGCTGCAACTCATGATTGAAGCCTACGCAAAAGCCAGAGGAAATCACGGCTACAAGATCTTCTTCGACAATGAAAATGATCATGATAATTATGAAAGCATCGAGCTAACTCAAATCAGTAATGGATCATTCCTTTTCTCAGGCAAAAGCTTTATTCCTGGTCAATTCACCAAAGAAGCTTTTGAGTACACTGTAAAACCTGCCATTGAAGAATACCTGAAATTCGAAAAGGCTCTTGAAGACCAAAACCTGGTAAATATTAAGAAAGACGATAAAGAAAAGATAGAACATTATAAGTTGAGACCAAGCACCAAGCGTATTCTCAAAAACCTGGTCAAAAATGCTATTCACGATTATGCTGAAAAATACAGCGACTCTATGACCCGCTTTGCATCTGCATTGAACGTAAAGGCTACATCTGAAGCCGATCTAAAATTCATTCTTCAGCAAATGCAAAAGAGCAGTTCTACATTTGGTGTATTCCTTAAAAAGCTTTACACAAATACTACAATTGAACTTAAAGACAGCATTTATCAGCCAATTGCTGATCAGCTTGGTAAATTTAAGTACATCAAAGCTATTATGCGTGAGGAAGAAGGCGAACTTCCTGAACTTCAAGCATACTATGGCATTTTGGAGATGATGCAAAAAGAGCTAAATGGCGAATTTATAAATAATGCTGATAACTCACAGTTACCTCCAGAAAATCAAACCCCACAAAAACAAGTTACCGGAGACAATGGTATTCCTCAGCTAGGGAAGCAACTATCTCCCATGGGGAAAATGACTCTGAATATCTTCGAGGGACAAAGCAGCTCTTACTACTTGCGTATAAAACAATGGTTGGATGCAGTGAACATGCCAAATGAGCGGGCCCTTCGTGCGCCATTTTATGCTCCGGCAGTCAGTGCCTACCGTCTAGGTGCAACCGAACTTGAAAGACAAGTTTCAGCTAATTGGGATCTTCTTCTGCAAAAGGTTCTTGTTCCTATGAGTCAACATTTCCCATTCGACAAAGCTGCTCATAAGTCAATCAGTCCAGATGAAGTAACTTCACTTCTTGGTATCGAAGGTGGTTTCTGGAGATACTTCGAGTCTATGCTTGGCGCAACTGCTGCTCTTTATAATAACAAATGGCAAAAAACATCTGTAACAAGTATCGTTCAACTTCCTCCCTCTATGCTTCCTACCTTAAACAGACTGCAAAAACTTAACACGACTCTTTGGAACCAGAAAGGTCAAAACAAACCAATCGTGATGAAAGTAAACGCCGGACTTCTACCTGATGCAGGAGTTGTTTACCACATCTTTGACAGTCTGCCGGTTCTTGCTTACATGAATGCTGGTGACTCATCAGTTATGGCCTTCAATCAGCGCCCTCAGTGGCAAGATATAAAAGTTGACTGGTGGCGCCCTCATGTTGCCCGTATTGGTATCCAATTCTCTACCTTAGATGAAGAAACTTCTGTATTCTCGGCACTCAACACCGGTGAAAAAGACTGGGGCTTACTTCACCTGCTTTCACAAGGAAATGAAGTCAGTGACTCCTCTTGGGTTTGGAATGTCGATATCGACACTGCTATGCAAACTGTTGATCACGAAGGATACGCGCAACTTACAGCCAACGGCCCTATGAACAAAATGCCTGTTCGCTTCCGTTTCGATAAGTCCTTGATGGATATCTTTAACCTAAGTCTTTCATGGAGTGTCCAAAATAAAATCAACATTGATCTTCGTAAGATGCATGTTCCTACCTGGAATAAGAAGACTCACGGAAATGTTGACGATGCGGCAAAAGGAGCCTCTCCATATCATACGCCTGATCAAATAAAGGAAATCTTCGGTACTACGGAAGAAAAGGATCCTTTAGCTCTTCCAAAGCTTAATGAAGAAAAAGCCGGTTCAAGCTTTTAATCCAAACTACTAAAGTAATGAAAACATTTAAAATTATGAAAAACCTTATTCGTTTAAGTTTACTACTTGTTTTAGCCTTTATTTCTTCCGGCTGTTCATGGCTTGGCTTTGGAGAAGAAGAGATTCCAAGTACTCACATTGTGAATATGACCATTACATCCAGAGACGACACAAATAGTGGACGTTTGATGTACATCCTGGTAAGAAACGTCACTCGTAAGGCTTTTGTTTCAGAAAAGTACGACGACGTAAGTAAGCGGGTCTTCGCTGATCCCCCGGACTCTTCTGTACTTGTTCAAAAAGCAATCATTCCTGGTAAATCACTACAACTGACTTTTGATGATAAACGCAAAGACATCGCCGTATATTGCTTTTTCTCTAACCCAGGAAAATTCTGGAATACTTACATTCCTTTCAACCCAGAAAAAGACTCACACTATATTGAATTAGGTGACCACCAAATTCAGCTAGTCGAGTAAGTAACAAGATATCTTGGAAATTTTTGCATGAATGACACCAGCTTGTCTTATCACGACTTCTTCCAACGCTTCTTTAGAACAGACAAGGCTGTCAGCAAAGAACACCTTAAAGTCTTAGAGAAAAGTTGGAATAAACATCGGGAGTTTTGGACTCCCTACTGGGATGAACACAAGCAAAATCGTTTATTCAAAAGTCATCTTTGGCAGAGTTACGACTTTTTTCACGATGCAGTCATTCGTCATTGTACAGATAGTGAAGCTGTAGCTTTTAGATCTTTTGAAGGCCTACAAGGTTGGTCTGAACTCACTTATGTTGACCTCGCTAAAAAGAGTTCTGATTTAGCTGCAAATTGGGAACATCAGGGTTTAACTGAAGAACATTCAGTCTGTATAGTCCTGCCATTTGGAGCTGAATTCATTGTCTATCTTATGGCTGCCTTCAAAATGGGCTTATCCATAACCTGGTTACTGCCAGAGGCTCCAGATTATATTCACAACCGCTTATCTGAACTCGAAGTCGACTACATCCTTTGTTCGAGCGATCAGAAACATTTTTTACATGACTTTTTAGATAAAATCATGACGCCACACAATGCTGTCGGCCTCGCCGCCGACCTCATCTCAAATGGCTACTCTCCAGAAAAAGCAGCGATTTCCCTTTTTGACCCTATAAATCTCGATAACATCGCGCCTCTGCCTATAAAAAGTGAGTTCTTGTTTTTACAAACCTTGCGTGATGGTCACCTATTTATGGACCTTGGTCCAGGGAAAACATTTGCAGCGCCAGGTTTCAAACCATTAATGACCGAACCTGTTCAACTTTTAGCGACCCTAATAAATGGCGCCACCTACGTTCATATAGATCTTGAAACATTTTTTAATAGCCATGAGGAGTTTGACGCTCTGGATACTTCAACACTGGCTGTTAGCCGAGAGCTTAGAGACCTGCTTTTAGAAAAAGAGTTTGTGCTGAAAAACAATCGTTTCTGGTACTACAATTCAAGAGAGCACCAGCATACAGGTATTTGGCAGGAATTTTTCGTACTTCAGCAAGATGACGAACGCTTTTGCGGTAACCTCTTTCTCAGTGCCGCTGACGGAGGAGCTCTCATTTACTCAGAAAAAGGCAACAAACTCATCCCTTTACAAGTTTTTCCGGTTCCTGGAATACCTTTCGCAAGTGAACATATTGTCCTGAATGGTATCACTAGCAACAGTGCTCTTTCAATGTTAGTTCAGACAGATGAAAGATTATCTACCGCCAGACCACCATCTGTCATGCTTCACAAACAAAATAAAAAGTGGATGTTTTCCGGCAATCACCCAAGGTCTCTCGACTCTATTTACCTATCGTTAGATGAAATTATGCCTATTGTGAATCAACAGGCTCCGAACTGCCAGGCTATTTTATTTGAAATAAATGACAGCTGGAAAGGTTTCCCATCACGTGCTCTGCTTATATTTGCACCTCATATCGGTCCATTACCTAACGGCAATCAACTGGAACGAGACATTCCTTTTAAGGTAAAAGAAGCTCTGGGTGAAATCTACTCAATTGACCATATAGAGTACTTCCCTTTTCTACCGCCAATGGACGGCGACGAAATTGACAGAAGAAACTGTATCCGTCAGTTCCAAATGGGCATTTTGCAGAAGAAAAAACAACTGCACTTTTTCCAGGAAACTACAAATTTAAAAAGACTTATAAACGAACTTTAATCACTAAAATTGGAGCCCACTATGACAGCCGACAACATATGTAAAAAATGCCAAACTCCAATTTCAGGAGATGAATTCCGCATGGTTGCTGACTGGAAGTTCTGTTTATCATGCTTTGATGACATGATGAATAAACAAGCTGTAAAAAAGGAAGAACCACAGCCAGAACCAATTAAAGCCTCATTTGCAGCAGAAGAATTTTTAGCAGCTGCCAGCAGTAAAAAAGAAGAAGCTCCTTCTGCAGCAGAAATTAAATGTCAAATGTGTGACTGTAAAATTCCCGCTGACACTCCAAAATTCCTGGGAGTTTGGCAACTTTGCCAAAACTGTGAAGATAACATGGCCTTCAAACTCCAGCCTGTTGTCATCGAAGAAGAGGAGCCGAAAGAAGAGGACGAACCGGATACTCGCCGCCGCGATTTAAATGGTCGCGTCCTTCAAGCTGCTCCAGATGAATCTGTATGTGTCGCTTGTAATCGACCCATTTTTGTCAGGGCTGCAAAGAAAATTGATGACCAACTCTATTGCCCAGAGTGCTTCTACAAAATAAAGTCAGAAGAGAATTAACCTATTCTTAACTGCTTTTGATTACAATAGCGTAATTCTTGCACCAATTTTACCATCTTTTGCATTACTGGACTTTACAGTCATTGAGGAAATTATTTTCTCTGGTAATATAGATCGACTAAGGATGAACTATGAGTAATAAATTTGCACTGGTTAACTATGGCGGTTCCTATCAACTCGAGATAAAATCCGCTGCTGACCTGGAAGCTCTCCGCTTGATGGATGAGGTCTTCTGGATGGCAACCAGTGCCCCGGCATTCAGTCTTAATTGCTCCGATGCTTTCATAAAAATTCTCGACAAAAACAACAGTGGTAGAATTCTCAGTTGCGATGTCCGCGAAGCAGTTCTATTACTACTGGATTCTCTCAAAAACCATGAGCGTCTGAATCAGCGCAGTTCGGCTATTTCTATTGCTGATTTTGCTGATACACCTGAAGCTCTCAAGCTGCGAGCTTCTGTTAAAGAAATCCTTAGTAATCTGAATAAAAGTGAAGATTCAGAACTGACTTTAACAGATATACGCAACGACAACGAAATCCTCAAAAATGGTCTTTCAAACGGCGATGGCATCATCCCTCAAGATCATATTGAGGATCTTGAGATGAGAACCTTTGTCAAAGATATTATCACCTGCTTAGGCAGTGTCGACGATATAGCCGGTGTAGAAGGAGTTGGTTCTGACAAACTGCAGCAATTCCTGAAATGCTCTCAGGACTACATCAACTGGAAAGATTCAAAATCTTATAATCCTGACACTCTTCCTTTACATGAAAAAACAGCAGATGCCTATGCCATTTTCAAAAAACTACAACCAAAAATAGAAGAATACTTTAAACTCTGTAGCCTCAAACGTTATAACAAAATACTCGACAGGCAACTAACCGACAAAACCTGTAAACTTGAAGAATGCTCTACGACTGAAACCGCAACAGACTACTTGAAGCAGGCTCCTCTTGCTCCTCTAAATGTCATACAGCAACTCAAGCTCGATGGTGAGATCAACCCTGTTTATGAAGAGGACTTACTTTCCCTCAGAGAAAAAGTTCTCGATGAATTTCTAGCTCGACCTGTTAACAGTTTACTTGAATGCGATTGGCTCAAAGTTTGTGATATTTTTAAACCATACGAAGAATGGCTCGCTTCACAAAAGGGCATCGAAGTCAAATCAATCGATGATTCTAAGCTCCGCGATTACTTAAAGAGCTCCCTTCCGGATAAACTGGAAGACCTCATAGCTGAAGACAAAGCTCTTGGCGAAAAGCTGAAAGCCCGCCATAAATTGGAAGAAATTGTCATTCTCCAACAGGAGATTCTCGACTTCTGCAATAACTTCGTCAGCTTTCCCAATCTCTATGATCCTGATCAGAGAGCTATGTTTGAAGCCGGTCACCTCATCATTGATGGTCGCATCTTCAACTTCAACATTCGCGTAGAGAATGTAGAAACACACAGTAAACTTGCCTCCCGATCAGGTATTTATATCATGTACCTCGAAGTAACCGGCTCTAAAACTGATCAAAAATTCTATATCTGTACCCCTGTTACTTCCAGACGACTTGGCCTTCTTGGAGTCCACAAAAGAGGTGTTTTATTTGATCTAAAGGGTAAAGAGTGGGATGCAAAAGTTATTAAAATCCTCAATAACCCGGTGAGCTTAACTGAAGCCGTTACCGCTCCCTTTAAAAAACTTTCACAGTTACTAATAGATGCCGTCGATAAAATAAGTAGCAGCACCGAAAAACAACTCGAAAAGCAAATAGGCACTGCCGGTCAGAATATACAGAAAAACATCACTAAGATTCCTGAAAAGAAAGTCGAGACTAAAGTTCAATCTTCTGCTACTGCCCGCGACTTAATGCTCACCGGATCAGTCACATTTGCAGCATTAGGCTCATCTTTTGCTTATATTTCAAGTACCTTCACATCTATGCAGTGGGAACAACGCGCAGCTGCTTTTAGTATTGGCCTATTGGCTATTTTGCTTCCAGTTGTTATAGTCGCAGTCATAAAGCTGTACCGCCGCAATATAAGCTCAATTCTTGAAGCCTCAGGATGGGCGATAAATGCTCATATGCGTTTAACATCTAAACTCGCAAAAATTCTGGCTCCAAGGCCGGATTCTCCAGGAAGAGTATTTCGTAAAAAACGCGACCTTCTAAAAAACTTTTCCAGTCGCTTTAAATACCGCTTAAAGAAATAGTTTATTCTGCCAGAATGTGCTTCTTTCCAAAGAAATATTTGTAACTTCCACTGCTTTGAAATATCTTACATCCACTATAGTAGAAAGACTGGAGAAAACTTTTGATTCGAATTTTGACATTATTTTCAATGATACTTCTGGTTGGTTGCAATGGCGTATGGCACTCATCTGCTCCACTGGCCAAAGACACTCTTTATGAAAAAATGCACCGTTCGTCTCTAGTTCTTCTCGTTAATGGTAAAGAAAATGGTAGTGCTGCTTTTATATCTGCCGACGGCTTAGCTGTCTCAGCTGCACATTGTATAAAATTTAGAGACGACAAATTGGAAGTTATTTCGCCGATCTATGGTCGTATGCATGCCAAACTTCAAGCTATTGACAAAGGTCACGATGTTATACTACTCAAAGTAAATACCAAAGGCCAAAGCATTGATTTCCTGCCTCCGGCAAAAACTATTCCTAAAACTCCAGATAAAGTTTACCAGTATGGCTCACCTATCTATCGTCGCGGTGTCGTCCAAAGCGGCACTATTGCCCGTAACGATCTCTTTTACGAGTACTATGGAGAGCACCACAATCACTACATAGAAATCGTTCATGTTTCAGCAACTGTTCAAGGTGGCACTTCAGGTGGTCCCTGGGTAAACCAAAATGGTGAATTCATCGGCGTTCAAAGTGGAACATTACTCGTCGGAGATTCACCTTCTGGAATTGCTTTCATGGCCCCTGTTCATAAATTTAAAGATGTCATTGCCAATAGAAAAAGCGCTAAAAGCCGCAACCTAGACTTCAAAGTTCTTCCTTTAGAAGCTCATGATTCTGGCACAATTAAACGCTATAATGGTTACAAAGAAGGTTTGGTTGTATCAGATATCAAAAGTGAAAGTGTGGCCAAGCAAGCTGGGCTTAATAAGTGGGACATGATCGTTGCTGTTAATGATACTCCGGTCAAAACTACAAAAGAGCTGCTCGACCTCATTCGGTATTCCGATAAGAGCAAAGTTGCTTTGACAATTGTTGAACTGGATGAGAAGAAATCGAAAATTAAGACTATTCCTGTCGAGATTGTCGAAGATCGAATTATTTTTAGAAATACTCCAGCCAAAGTAGCAGCACAAAAACATTCCAAAACTAAAAGCTCTGTCACTCAGTAAGATTCAGTCTCTTCCTTCATAGGAATCCCCCTCACTGACTGGATTTTAGAGAAGATATTTGTCAGTTGCGTTTGTCAAATTTGTTAAACAGTTGAATATAACTGCATAAAAAATTTTCTTGGAATACAGATGAAACTTTCATTCTTAAATACGATGAGTCGTCAACTTGAAGAGTTCAGGCCAATTGACGACAAAAATATCCGCATGTATACATGTGGACCAACAGTTTATAACTATGCCCATATCGGTAACTTCCGCGCCTATATATTTGAAGATCTATTGCGCCGGGTCATTAAACTGAATGGCTATAACCTAACACATACTATGAATCTGACAGATGTCGACGATAAAACGATTCGTGACTCTCAGTCTGCAAGCATGTCTTTGAACGATTTTACTGCTATCTATAAAAAAGCTTTCTTCGATGACATCGACACTTTGAATATCGAACGCGCAGAGCACTATCCTGCTGCAACTGACTATATTCAGGAAATGATCAACATGATTCAGATTCTGGTTGATAAAGGCATTGCCTACCAGGCCGAAGATAACTCTGTATACTACAGCATCAATAAATTTGAAGACTACGGCAAACTTGCAAAAATTGACCGTGACAACCAACGTGCCGGTGTCAGAATCAAGGCTGATGAATATGAAAAAGAATCAGTTTCTGACTTTGCTCTTTGGAAATCATACTCGCAAGCGGATGGTGATGTTAAATGGGACAGCCCTTGGGGACCTGGACGTCCAGGTTGGCATATCGAATGTTCTGCGATGTCCAAGGCGACACTTGGTGATCACTTTGACATTCACACTGGTGGCATCGACAATATGTTCCCTCACCATGAAGACGAAATTGCTCAAAGTGAAGCTTCAAATGGCTGTAAATATGTCAATTACTGGATGCACTGCGCCCACCTTCAGGTAAATGGCAAGAAGATGTCCAAGTCTTTGGGCAACTTCCACACAATTAATGAATTAACCGAACATGGTTATTGCGGCGAAGAAATTCGTTGGGTACTTATCGCTACGCACTATCGTGTTGGTCTTAACTTCGAAATTGACTCTTCTACCCTTGAGTCAAAAAGTCTTCAGGAAGCCAAAACTGCTATTTCGCGTATAAATAACTTTATCGAGCGTGTTAATGACAAAGCCGGAGATTCTTCAAGTGAAGAAATTTCAGCTCTTTGCCAAAGCAGTAAAGACAAATTCCTACATGGTTTAAATGATGACCTGAACATTGCAGAAGGTCTAGCTGCCATGTTTGAATTCATCCGTGCTGTCAACAAAGCTCTAGATGATAATGCCGATGTCAGCAAAGAAGAAGTCATTGATACTATGAAATACTTCAATACTATTCTCGACGTCATGACATTTGAAAAGAAAGATGACATTCCTAAAGAAATCATCGATCTGGCCCATGAAAGAATTCAGGCGAGAAAAGATAAAGACTGGGGGCGTGCCGACGAAATTCGCGACGAAATTACCGCCAAAGGTTACGTCGTTGAAGACAGCCCAGAAGGTCCGAAAGTTAAAAGAGTTTAGTTAAGTGGTCAGTGGTCAGTGGTCAGTTAAAGGGTAACTAGTTATTAGGATTGTGGAATGGCTTACGCTAATAGTTTTAGAGAGTTAGTTGTTTACCAAAAGCCTTTTGAAGTTTCTCAAAAGATATATGAATTAAACATAAGCTTTCCTAATGAAGAAAAGTTTTCTTTAACTGACCAAATTCGTAGAAGCTCTAGATCAGCATGGGGTAAAAGTAAGTACCCCAAGCACTTCACTTCAAAACTAACTGATGCTGATTCAGACCAATTAGAAACCCAGCATTGGCTCGATATTTCGCTTAAATGCAACTATATCAATATGGACACTTACAGCCATTTAAATCATTTATTAGAAGAATTTGTAAAAATGCTGTACTCTATGATTAGTAAAGCTGATTCTTTTGGCAATAAGAACGAAATACGAGAAGAAGAAATGGAATATTTTTTAACATCAAACTCAAATACTAAATACTGATCACTGAATACTAGATACTGATTACTAAATATGTGCAATTTAGAAGAAATCCAAAATAAATTCATCAACCACTGGGGAACACTGGGCTCGGCTTGGGGCGTTAACCGCACCATGACTCAAATCCATGCTTTGCTCATGGTCTCTGCAGAGCCCATTACTACAGATGAAGTTATGGAAAGACTAAAAATCAGCCGGGGAAATGCTCACTCAAATTTAAAAGAACTCGTTAGTTGGGGCATAGCCCGCCAGGAAATCGTCCCTGGTATACGAAAAGACTGCTATGTTTCAGACCAAGATCCATGGAAACTTCTTTGTACTGTTGCACGAGAAAGAAAGCGCCGGGAAATAGAACCGGCAATTGATGCCTTAGCAGAGTGCCTGGAAGAAGTATCTCCGCTCAAAAGTAAAGAAGCCAAGGCGTTTAAAGATCAGCTCACAGAACTTCAAGAATTTCTTGAAATGGCCGAGCGTATCTTTTCAAAGCTAGGCCGTTCAGAAAAGTCTAGAGTTCTTAAGCTGCTGGCTTCATTAATTTAAAAACTGTAGGCTTTAAATTCACCTAAACATTGAAATTGATCTCTGGAGTATTTTTGCCTGAGAAATCTTCTGTGTCTAATCCACTCAAAAGAGGAATAGTGCCGATAATTCTTCCTCCACTTTTCGCTTCGATCATCTTTAGATTATCTGCTTCGATTACATCTGGATTTTCTGCACATCCTGAAATGATAATCGATGCCTCCAGCTGAAAGCTCTCAGCATAACTCAAAGCTAAAAAAGTATGATTCAACGTTCCAAGATTCGCACGGCAAACCAAAATCAGCTCAGCTCCCAGCTTTTGACAAAAGCCAGCCATATCCATAGAATTATTAAATGGAACGGCTATTCCACCTGCACCTTCTACAATTAAGTAATCAACGTCATCAACATCTTTTGCTTTCTGTAACAAGGCATCAATATCTATTTCAACCCCTTCTTCAGCTGCCGCCAGGTGAGGTGATGCCGGTAGTTTAAAAATTACAGGTTCAATTACTCTGAGTTCATCTGAACAGATAGACTTTACATACTCTGTATCAACAGAAATCAACTTGCCGTCGAGTTCTTGTGCACCTGTCTGAACCGGCTTAAAATAAGCTACCTTAAAGCCCTCATTCAAAAGGTGTCTACACATAAGACCTGAAGTCAAAGTTTTCCCGACTCCGGTATCCGTTCCACTGATAAACAACGTTCTCAAATCACTATTCCATGCTATTTTTACTAGATACTAGCTCAATCTAAAACCAGTTCAAGTTTTGCAACAAACTACATGCTTCTACAGCTACACTAAAAAACTAAAATATTTCCCTTAACCCTTTGTAACACATATATTAAAAGTATACGACAACACAAAAAGGGAAAAAGCCATGCAACATCTCGTAGGTGAATATTCCATAGTGGTTAAAATGGATGTTTCAGATCTCAAAGCCAGTTCCGACTGGTACCAAAATAAACTCGACCTCATGCCCGAACCCCAATTCAATTCACCGGATTGGCGTCAATTCATCTTTACCGATATGCCAAATGTTAGCATTGGCTTACATGAAAACCCTGAAAAAAGTGGCAGTGGAGAAGATGCCTTTACTATCGTCGTAAAAGACATAGACAGTGCTCGTATGCAACTTCTTAGCAAGGGAGTTGATATCTCAGAAGCTACTGAAGTTGGCTGTGGAGTTATCCTTGCTTACTTTGATGATCCGGATGGCAATCACTTAGTGATTAGGCAGCAACACTGAAGTTAAATATATAGCAAAGATCATCTTCAAACTTACAGACCAGCAGTAGTAGATTCTGGACAAAAAAATGCCGAGATTCATCCCGGCGTCGAACTTCTTATTATACGGTTACTTATGTAGTAACTTATTCATGGCAGCGACCACTTTTTCTTTTTTGTAGTTATGACCATTTACAGTTGTCACAATCTTGCCATTTACATCTCTACAAATGATTCCATGGCTATCAAGCTTTGCTTCTTTAATGGCGTCCTTACTACCTTTAGCACCAACTACAATTGTTCGGAAATTTACTTTATTTCCATTGTCTTTTTTTAAGTCATTCACGATGACCGTAATTTTATTGCACAGTACTCAACCGTCAAAGTAATAGTATGTAAGTGTTGGTAAATCAGACTTTTCTTTTTTCATCTCGGCTTGGAGGTAAAAAAGTGAAGTCATGAAAAACGCCATAAGTATAAGTTTTTTCATATAGGCTCCTATTAAGACTAAAACATTACAGCATGCCCTTCAAATTTCAAGATGCTGTTTGCCGGCAAAGAGTTACGTGAAATTCAAAAGAACTACTGGCTATTTTAGCTCTTGCGGCGTACACCCAGAAATACAGATCAACTCTTTGATTGTTCTGCCAAAGAGTAAACCTTCTGAATACGTAACAGAAGAGCGTGTCCAGCTATCTCCTAATAGCCCAAGGTCCGAAATCGAAATTAAAGATTCGCCATCAAGCTTTTTGGCATCCCATTTAATAACATAAATAACTCCACTCATTGTCGGTACATAAAGCTTATCACCCACCGCTGTAGGAAGCGCTGCAGAAACATGCCCCCAACCACTGTAGTGTGAACGAGCATCTCCAACTACTTTGTGGCCGCTATTACTGATCATATCATTGGCTTTGATTAGCCAAAGGTTAGCCAACTGAGGTTTATTCTTTTTGTTCTTAGGTATAAACTTTTTGCCTTCTTCTGTTGGACCCCAACAATACCTAACGCTACCTGATGAGCGTTCTATTTGAGTGGGTAATTCAAGGTATTCAGCCTTACCAGTCTTTAAGTGTACTCTTCCTAAATAATTGTCGTTATATGTCCTAAAGAAATGATACTCGCCGACAATCAAGTTCGACATCTGAGTGATTGTTCTCCTCTTTAAATCAATCTTACCATCGAATGATTTATAGACATATTTTGATCCATCGTGATCGGCTACCATTGCTCCCTCGAGCAGTTTATCTTCACGAAGTATTTCACCATTTTCAAGATTAATGACCTGGTGAATTCCATTCGGCAGAAAGATATAGGCTTTATCACCTTTTAGAGTAAAATTCTGAGTACTTCTAAAGTTTTTAAATTCGGTTTTCCAGAATGATTTCCCAGTCTTTAAACTGATTAATTCATAGCCATCGGTATACTCAGCTTTTACATGCCCTCCACCGCGGGCAATCAAACCAACCCATTCTCCATTCAGCTTTTTATAAGGAACTAAAGTCAAACCATCCCAGCTATGACTTTCTGACTGCCAAAGGACTTTACCCGTTTTAAAATCAATGCCCTTAATGTGCCGCCCCTCTATTTTCTCCACTTCAGCAGAACCAATAATGACCAAAACTCCATCCAGTACAAAAGGATCTGTCCGACGTGAATTCTGGATATTGATAGACCAAATAAGGTTGCCGTCTAGATCATATTTATTGATCAAACCCGAAGCATTAAAGAAACAAACTGACTTTCCATCACTTACGGCTGCCGGACCAGAATTATCTCCAAAACAACCTGAAATACGAGAAACGGCATCGCCCTTCATTTCTTTTTGCCAGAGTAGTTTTCCATCAACTTTATTGAAACACATGGCCAATGTATCCACCCCATCTTTTGTTTCTTATGTGACAGGCTTAAAGCAGGTCAAAAAAACTTTATCGCCAACTATAATGGGGCTGCTCTGCCCTGTTTCTGGAAGTGGGACGCGCCATTTTATACCTTTGTTTATAGAAGCGCTGAATGCCTTGGGAGAATTACCCGAAACTGTGTAATCAAAATTCGGCCCGGAACCTTGTCGCCAATCCGCAAAAACTGAGCTTAAAAGAGATAAAAAAAGAAGAGTTCTAAACATTGTACATTCCTGATATATTTCTCATTTATACGAAGTTATTGAGAGTTCAGTGACATGCAGAAGATGTTACTTGAAGACTATTTTTACTTGTTTAGGGACTAGATTAAGTTCCTTCTGTGAGAATTGATCATGCTTAACCCAGAGGTACTTAAGTGTTTCAATATTTTGTAATGGTTTAAGATCATTTGCGTTTGTATCACAGATGTTAAGAAAAGTAAGCCTTAAATCCTGAATATCAGACAAGTCATATATTCCCGCCCCCTGTAAGCTCAAGCTTCTAAATTTCAGGAACCTGAGAACGCTGTGCTTTGAACTTGAAATGGACTTATAGGTCAACATGGATATCTGAGGACTGCTAATAGTAACATTGCCCTTTTTAGGACTGTATGTAAACCCTTTCATACCCCAATCCGGATTCCATACTTTTAAGATGGCCTGTACAACTTTACTGTAATTGTTTTCACCTTTCCTTTTCTCTTCATCATAGGCCAGCATTTTCTCCCCTAAGTGACTCCGCCGAATTCTTGGGAAATGCAAAATCAATTGTGCCAATTTATTTATTGGCAACAAGCCATCATCCTTCAAATGATTCACATACTTATTGCTGAGTTCAAAGAGATCTTCATTAACTCCATGTTCAGGTTTATAGAAGTCTAACACACCCTGGAAATCTTGTACTAAAAAGAGACAATAAACATATTTCGATTGAGCCAGTAAATTATCCGGCTCTATTTCCAGAGTCTTTTCTAATTTCCTGATTGCTATATTGATCGACTTTACCGGCTGATTAAAAATATAAATCTTAGTAATCATCTCAACTTCTTGAGAGTACTGCTGTGTTAAACGCTTAAGAAGCCTATCGCTTTCATTGCGTTCCTCTTTATATTGCTCAGCGACATAAACTGCACGTTCTCGATAATTTTCAGCAAGTTTTCTGGCTTGAACTTCTTTTTCATAGCTATGTTGAGTTTTTATAACAAATGCCATAGTCATACTGATCATGATAACCATGGAAACCAGAGCGACTAAACAAGCCTTTATATTTCGCTTTACGAATAATGAAACTTCTTTGAAAAGACCGGCATTTTCGGCAAGTGTTGAGAAACCTTTGAGATAGTTATTTATATCCTGGATCAACAGCTCAACAGATTGGTACCTGGCATCAGGCTCTTCTTTGAGCGATTGCAAAACAACAGCCTCTAAGCTCCTGGGAATATCCTTAGACGAAGCCTCCGTCGGCATTATGAAGTTAACTGCTTCATTATTTCTTAAAGTATCTTCTGGCCCTTTTCCCTTAAAGGCATTCTGAAAAGTGAGTACTTCATAAAGAATACACCCCAGAGAGAAGATATCTGTTGTCTTAGTTTTCAAACCGCCTTTGATAATTTGCTCTGGCGCCATATATCCTGGAGTGCCTTTTATATGACAATTCATCGTCATATTATTCAACAAATCTTTATTCAGAAGCAGACTATCAAAAGTATCGTCCTCAGAGCCATCTAAAATTTTACCAAGCCCCCAATCACAGACCAGAACTTCACCGTACTGACCGACCTGTATATTATCTGGTTTCAAATCCAGGTGTATGACATCACGAGAATGTGCATATGATATAGCATCACAAACCTTCACAAAGATCCTTAAAAGCTCAACTAGACTGTATTTTTGAATATACTCTGGATTACTCTCACGAAGTTTTTCAAGAATCTTACCAAGTGTATCTCCGACTTTTAAATCCATCGTAAAAAAAGGCTCATCATTTTCATTGATGCCTATGTCGTGTATGGAGATGATATTTGGATGTTCAAGTAAAGCTGTCAGTCTTGCCTCTCGAATAAACGGCTCGCGTAATTCTTCGGGTGTATTTTCGTGTAACTCAGCTAGAGCAAGATATCGACCCGTGCTGTTATCATAGACACGGCTAATGGATTTCATTCCTCCACGAGCCAAAGACTTCTTCTCGGTATACCTTTGTTTCTCATCACGCAGCTCTGTGTATAATGGAGCTGACTCCTCCATGTCTTCTGAGCTTACCTCGTCAGAGTAAAGGTCAGTGAGTTGACGGGCCAAAGAATCAAAGTCTTTCATCTAAACAGATTCCAACTCTTCCCGTAAATGCTGAATTTCTTTCACCAGACGGTGCTTAACACGGTTTCTAAGTTTTATTACAGAATTTTCTTTGATGCCAAGCTTTTCGGCAATTTGAGTGGTCTTTACACCCTCCATACCAAGTTCAAAGGCTTCTATTGCTCTTTCTGTAAACAAATCGGATATATTTTTCAAAGCCAATTTTACTATGTGAACTTCCCATTCTTTCTGGATAATTTCCACAAGCTCAGGTTCCGAAACTATGGCCGCTTCAGCGTTTGTCTCTTCGCGAATTTTCTCTTGTTTCTGAGATACTCGTTTTACCTTTCTGAAGTGATCTATGACTTTGTTGCGAATAAGTTGAGAAAGCCATGTTCTAAAACGAGCGCGATCTCGATTATAGTTCAACTCTGGGAGAGTCTTCCAAATACGAAGTAGAATGTCCTGAACTAAATCATTATGATCATCGATATTGCAATTCATTTGAAACAATACCATACGAATAAACTCGTGATAATACTGCTCAAATTCTTCCCAGGCCTTGTGATCTTTTGGGTCACTTGCTCTCTGAAGTAAAGTCTGCCTTGTTTGCCAATTTTCCGACATAGCTACCATATTAATGAATATTCTTATTAACTATTCTACTAAATGCACAATTAAATTATGACAAAGTCAGCAGAAAAAGAGAATATTTTATATAATTGTTAACGACAGAAATTTACAAGAAAGAGACGTTTATTGGCATTTTTCTAACTAAAGGCATCCAATCTGAATAGGCTTCAACACTACTTAGAAGTGTATGAGATGATATATGTAGAGAGATTAATATGAAATTATTATTTTTACTGATGTGCGTTTTTTCAGTAATAGCCAATGCCACGGACAAACCAAATATACTTTTCTTTTTTACAGACGATCAAGCCTATGATACTCTTGGAGTCTATGGAAATCCGGATGTAAAAACCCCTAACATTGACTCTTTGGGCAAACGAGGTGTCGTCTTTGACAAACACTACAACACTACCGCGATCTGTATGGCAAGCCGCGCCAACGTCATGACCGGCCTTTATGAGCATAAGACCGGCTGCAACTTTGAGCATGGTCCACTCGGTATGCAACAATGGTCAACCTCCTTCCCTATTCTTCTCAAACAAGCAGGCTACAAAACTGGTTTCGGCGGAAAGTTTGGTTTTGCAATTAATGACCCTGCACAAAACACTAAAAAGCTTCATGAAGGTGACCGGGCTCAACAGGATTTCGACTTTTGGGTCGGTGGCCCTGGGCAAACTTTCTACAAAACAAAAGTAAACAAATCTTTGGCAAAGTATGCCAAAGAATACCCTCACAGCTCGAGAGCTTACGGTGCTGCCAGTATTGATTTTATTCGCGAATCTGTTGCAGAAAAAAAGCCCTTCTGTATGACGGTTTTTTATAAAGCCCCTCATCGCCCTGTGTCACCAGACCCAATGTTTGACAATGTTTATAAAGATACCGTTTTCCGCAAACTCCCTAACTATGGTCGTGAACACGGCAAGCACTTTACCAAGCATTCAACCAAAGGTCGTCAGTACCCTCGCTTCGAACAGTGGGGCTACCACACTGAAGAAAAATATCAAAAAGCTATGCGCCTTTACCATCAGCAAATCCATGGCGTCGATTACTCAATTGGCATGATACTTAAGGAGCTGGATAAACTTCAAATTGCTGACAATACAGTCATCATCTTTTCTTCAGATAACGGTTTCTTTAATGGTTCTCACGGTCTTGGCAGTAAAGTTCTTCCATATGAAGAAGGCGCACGAGTTCCATTAATCATTTATGATCCACGTCATCCGGAAAGTGGCAAACTACGCCGTTCATCATCATTGTCAGGAAATGTCGATATCACGGCAACTATCCTCGATTTTGCAGGCATTGAAATTCCCAAAGTCTACGATGGTAAAAGTCTTGTTCATATACTAAACAATACAAATACCGACATTAGAGAAACTCTTCCTATCAATCAGGTGTGGGGCCCAGAAGAGACCCGTTGCCTTACAGTATTGACAAAGCACCATAAGTACATTTACTGGTATTATGAAGATGAAAAGGAAGGCCTTATCGCCACTGAAGAACTTTTCGATCTTAGAAAAGATCCTTATGAATTGACAAACGCTGCCAAAAATCCTGAGTATAAATCAGTCTTGGAAAACATGCGCAAAATCTATGACCAACAAATGGAGCATTGGAAAACTGACGGCGTTAAATACAACGGCTACGAAGAGTATGGCACTCTTTTTGATCGAAATATTTCTTGGGAAGCAAAGGCTCCTCTCATCAAAAAGAAAGGCAAGAAAAAATAACCCCCACTTATTATGGGTAGATCTTCCTAACAGCCCAATCATCGCCTTCTTGACGAGTAAAAACTGTTCGATCATGAAGGCGAAACTCTTTATTTACCCAGAACTCAATTAATTCTGGAATAACTCTAAATCCACCCCAAAATGGAGGTCTTGGAACTTTTCCGACTGCGTACTTAAGAGCATATTTAGCAACTCGCTTTTCGAAATCCAGCTTATGCTCGATATCCTGAGATTGCTTTGAAGCCCAGGCGCCAATCTGGCTTTTACGGGCTCTACTGGCAAAGTAAGCATCTGCTTCTTCGTCACTGACCTTTTCAACTGCACCTTCAATCCGCACTTGTCTAGAAAGTTCTGGCCAATAAAAAGTCAAAGCGGCAAAAGGATTATCCTGAAGCTGCTGTCCTTTGCGACTGGTAAAGTTGGTGTAGAAAACAAAACCTCGTTCATCGAAATCCTTAAGGAGAACAATACGAGTTGAAGGGCGACCTGACTTATCTGCTGAAGCAATACTCATCCAAGTCGGCTCAGGGTGATTTGTCGCTGCCTTATACTCTTGGAAGTAAGTCGAAAATTCTTTTACTATTTCTGCTGTTTTCATAACCAATCCTTATTCGCCCCTAACATGGTGAGACAGCAATAATTTACAATAGTTTTTTATGAGAAATCAATCCAGAAGTGAACGTAGGTCATCAACACTCATACGCGATACAAAGCCGTCGTCTTCATCGATAACACTGTCTGCCAGATACTTTTTCGTTTTTTGCATCTGCAAAACTTTTTCTTCGACAGTTTTTCTGCAGATCATGCGTTGAGCTACTACGGTATTTTTTTGGCCAATTCTGTAAGCCCGGTCAATTGCCTGATTTTCAATGGCCGGATTCCACCATGGATCCATTATGAAAACGTATTCTGCCTTAGTCAGGTTCAACCCAACACCACCGGCTTTAAGGCTGATTAAGAATATTTTGAAGTCTTCGTCATTTTGGAAAATATCTACTTGGCCTGCGCGGTCTTTTGTCTGACCATCGAGATAACAATACTGCCACTTCTCCAATTCAACTTGTTCGCGAATAAGACCAAGGAAACTGGTATACTGTGAGAAAATCAATACTTTCTGGCCTTCTGCCATAAGGACTTTTAACTTCTCCATGAGAACTTTAATCTTGGTTGATTCAACTCCTTCCCATTCCTCGCTAATCAAAGCTGGATGACAAGATGCCTGACGCAAACGAGTCAGTGCTCCTAAGTAATCAACTCCACCTTTCTTACCAGCTTCTGGAGTTTTGCTCTCCTTCTCAAGTAATTCCTGGCGATACCATTTCCACAAGCGGTCATAGATTTCAGCCTGTTTCTCTTCCATATCGCAGTAAAGAACCTGATCAATCTTGGGAGGTAATTCTTTAGCAACTTGTTGCTTAGTTCGCCTCAAAATAAATGGTTTAAAGATATCCCGCAGCTTCTTCAGTGTTTCACGGTTGAGTTTTACATCTTCGAGGATTTCACTGAGACGTCCATAACCACACATACCCGGATTGAGGAACTCAAACTGACTGAGCAGATCTGAAAGGCTGTTTTCGACTGGCGTCCCTGACATAGAAAGTTTATGATCGGCAACAAGTAATCGGGCCGCTTTTGCCGTCGATGAATCGCGATTCTTAATAGCCTGAGCTTCATCTAAAATACAATAATTAAATTCTACCTGAGCCAGTTCTTCAGCATCCTGCCGCATCGTTCCATAGGTTGTAATGACTAAATCTATTTCAGATAAACTCTGAAGACTGCCTCGTCTAGAACGGCCGATATACTGCAAGAGCTTCATTTCTGGAGTAAATTTACGAGCTTCCTCAGCCCAGTTGAAGATCAAAGAACTTGGAACTATTAACAGAGAAGGTTTACCCCTTTGTAAATTCTTTTGATGTTGCAACATCGCCAATACCTGAACCGTTTTACCAAGTCCCATATCATCAGCTAAAATGCCACCAAAGCTATTTCGTCCTAGGAACTGCATCCACGACAGTCCCTGTTGCTGATAAGGCCTGAGCTTACCTTTAAAGCCAATCGGCTCAGATTCTTTCTTAACTTTATCAACAGATCTCAGCTTATTACAGAACTCAACGAATTCTTCATCTTCACATTCTTCTTTCTCAAAAAGTAATTTCTCAATGATCAAAGCCTGACTTTTGCGAAAGCGCAGGTTATCTCCAACTATCTCTCCAAGCTGAGTCAAAACGGTATAGTACTTTAACCAATCTTCGGGAAGAACCCCCTCATGGCCATCACCAAGTTTTACAAACTTATCGCCGGATTCCGCCGCCTTAGCCAGTTCAGCCAGTGGTAGTACTTTTTCGTCATAAACCGCTTCTCCTTCAAGATCGAACCAATCGCTCCCAGACGATAATCTCAGCTGAAATGTCTGAGGTGCAGTATAGGTCTTCCCTTCGGCGATTATCAGCCAGTTCTTACGAGCTAAAGTTTCGACTACTTCAGGAAGTTTCACCGGAAGGAATTTCCAGCCAAACTCTTCTTTATGAGAATTGGAGTTAAAACGAAAGCCTAAATCGACCAACTCATCGCGCAATTTCTCTTCGAGCTTTCGCTTCCGATTAAAGATACTGCCTGTATAAAAATTGAGGACCTGATCTTCTTCATGTCCTTCTGAAATGATCTTGCCACCATAATCAAAAGACATGTCAGCGTGCAACTGTTCTTTATCTCTAAATTTAAAGGTTGCAGTCTTAACAAATAAGTGCCCCCTTGGTTCTATGTCATTGACATCTAAGTGGAGTCTACCAGGTAAGCCCTCTAGGCTCAGTCCACTTGGTATAAGTTTTTTTTCCAGAAACTCTTCGGCATCCCAGGCTGGTATAAAACCTTCATTTTCAAAAAGGTAAAGAGTCAACTCCTTAAGCTTTGTTGCATTAGCCTTATATAAGCTCTGCCGACCTATAATCAGACCATTGAGTATGACTAAAACTTCTTCGCCAAAATCTTCCCGAACCGCCATGCGTCCAAAGTAATTGCCATCATCACTCTGAGAAACATCACAATAAACTTCTACTTCTGAAAAAGACTTCACTTTCTTAAATTGTTTTTGACTGGCTGACCGCCTTGTATAAAGCCTTCCCTTATCCATCATTTCAATTAAATACTGAGCCAAGCCTGAACTTTCTCGCACAATAAGACTTCCACCTGCGACAGTAGCCGTACCGCGGAAGTTATTTAAAAGATGAGCATCAATTTTACTGAGGCCATCCTGACTGGAAAGTGGATCAAAACTCTTGAGTTTGCCTTTATCTCCGGCAGGGTGCCAAAATATCTCAAAGACCAGCTTTTCAAAATGCATTGATTTATAAGCACACAACACAAATAAAAGTTCGCGACTAGCCGGGAAACTATTCACTTCATTTTGGGGAGGCAACTGAAAAGAGGGTTTTGGTAAAAGCTCAGATATATTTGGTGCAGCAGTCACGTTATTTTGCTCTTCAGCCGCAGCTGTCCCGGCAAAGCGCACGCCGCGCCCTGCCCCTTTTTTAAAAGCTTTGAACTGTTCTGCCCAAAGGATCGCCGCCCAAAGATGACTGCACGGCCTATTACTTAAATCCTGACAACTACAGTAAGTTTCAACCGCTTTATTTTTGACTTTAAGTTCAAACTCAAAACAGTCATTTCCCTGCCATACTTCACCACTAAAAAGGTCATCGCGGTTTTCATGAGGCGACAAAGTTTTGAGAGCGTACAAAGACTCTCCTTCTTTGACTAAAGAAGAACCAAATACTTTACTATATCGACTGACTAATCCCATGATGAAAAATATGTCTTCATGTCGATACAAGGAAAGTCATTCTTGAAAGATCTTTGAAAGTTTCAATCCTTCTTGAGCTTTGGAGACTCTTCCCTGACTTGTTCTTTGGCGTCTCGTTTGTATTTCTTAGCAAGTTTCTCTTTAAAGTAACGATAGCCTTCATCAAGAATCGGAGTTTCTATGTGATCACAACCCTGACATGTCTGCTTTCACTTTTTCATATCAATCTACTTTTTCATAATATAATTGTCTTTGAGAGCAATAAAAAAGGCCGGAATTAATCCGACCTTTCAGAAAAGTTATTTATAGAATCTCTTAGATATTATCCAGAGTTCTCACAGCACCTTTATCTGCACTTGTAGCAAGAGCCGCATATGCCTGAAGGGCTTTAGAAACTTTGCGCTTTCTAGTCGCAGGCTTCCAAGGTTTTTCGCTGTTATTCATTTTCTCACGACGAGAAGCAAGCTCTTCATCTGAGATATCGATATCGATCTTACGGTTAGGAATGTCAATTTTAATGGTGTCGCCTTCCTCGATTAGACCAATCGCGCCACCGCTTGCAGCTTCTGGAGAAGCGTGACCAATAGAAAGACCAGAAGTACCACCAGAGAAACGACCATCTGTTATAAGGGCACAGTCTTTACCTAAACCACGAGACTTAAGATAAGTCGTTGGGTAAAGCATTTCCTGCATACCAGGACCGCCTTTAGGACCTTCATAACGGATGATAACGACGTCGCCTTTAACAACCTTGTCACCAAGGATAGCGTTTACAGCTTCATCCTGACTTTCGAAAACTCTAGCTGGACCAGAGAAAGTCAAA
The DNA here is from genome assembly GCA_022446985.1 of Lentisphaerales bacterium. Taxonomy (GTDB): domain Bacteria; phylum Verrucomicrobiota; class Lentisphaeria; order Lentisphaerales; family Lentisphaeraceae; genus JAKVBD01. Next base: position 17,663 of record JAKVBD010000016.1, on the reverse strand, counting down.
ATTGACTCATCAACACCAGCTGTTTTAACGATACAACCGTCAAGAGCAAGGTTACCGAACAGAACAGCAAGGCCACCGTCCTGACTGTAGGCATTTTCTTTATTGCGGATACAGCCATTTTCACGGTCGTCATCGAGAGTTTCCCAACGAGTTGACTGACTGAATGCAGTCTGAGTTGGAATACCGGCAGGACCGGCTCTAAAAAATTCTTTAACCGCTTCATCATCTGTACGAGTGATGTCGTAGTTATTTATCGCTTCACCAAGAGTCGCAGAGTGAATATTCTTAACATCAGAGTTCAACAAACCTGCTTTTTCCAACTCACCAAGGATACTGATGATACCACCAGCACGGTGAACATCTTCCATGTGATACAGTTGAGTAGATGGAGCAACTTTACAAAGATTTGGAACTACGCGAGAAAGTCGATCGATGTCCTGCATTGTGAAATCAACTTCTGCTTCCTGAGCCGCAGCTAGTAAGTGAAGAACGGTATTTGTTGAACCACCCATGGCGATGTCGAGAGTCATGGCATTTTCAAATGCTTCGAAACTGGCGATAGATCTTGGAAGTACTGAGTCATCAAAGTCTTCATAATACTGCTTAGCAGCTTTAACGATCAATTTTCCGGCATTAAGGAAAAGCTGTTTACGATCAGAGTGAGTTGCCAGAGTTGAACCATTACCAGGAAGTGAAAGACCAAGAGCCTCAGTCAAACAGTTCATAGAGTTGGCTGTGAACATACCAGAACAAGATCCACAAGTTGGACATGCAGAGCGCTCGTAGTTTACGGCATCTTCATCACTGACATTTCTGTCAGCCCCAGCGATCATAGCATCAACAAGGTCAGTTTTGTGAACAGTACCGTCAGCGAGCTTAGTTTTGCCAGCTTCCATTGGACCACCGGAAACGAAAACTGCCGGGATATTCAGGCGAAGAGCCGCCATGAGCATTCCCGGTGTAATTTTGTCACAGTTTGAAATACAAACCATGGCATCTGCTTTGTGAGCATTAACCATGTACTCTACTGAGTCAGCGATAATTTCACGGGAAGGCAAACTGTAAAGCATACCGTCATGGCCCATGGCGATACCATCGTCTACTGCGATTGTATTAAATTCTTTAGCTACACCACCATTTGCTTCAATCTCACGAGCTACTAATTGACCAAGATCTTTTAAGTGAACGTGCCCTGGAACGAATTGTGTAAATGAGTTAACGACAGCGATAATCGGTTTACCGAAGTCCTCATCTGTCATTCCAGTTGCGCGCCATAAAGCACGGGCACCGGCCATATTTCGGCCTTCAGTAGTAGTTTTCGAACGGTAGTTAGCCATGAGTTCCTCTTAAATACTGTGTAAATTTATCTTCTAGCAGCGGTAGTCTTCAAACAACCAGGTAGAAAGGTATCTTTCACCTGTATCGGGAAGAACAACAACAATCTTCTTACCGGCATTTTCCGGGTTTTCCGCTACGCGAATAGCTGCTGTCATTGCTGCGCCGCTTGAGATACCACAGAAGATACCTTCTTTTTTTGCAAGCTCACGAGCAGTTTCACCAGCTTCTTCATCTGAAACCTTCTCAATATAGTCAATTAGGTCAAGTTCAAGGACTTCCGGAACAAAACCAGCACCTATACCTTGAATTTTATGCTTACCAGGACCTTCTCCAGACATTACTGCAGAAGTAACCGGCTCAACTGCAACAGCTTTAACTGCAGCTTTTTTATCTTTGAGAACCTCGGCACAACCAGTAATTGTACCACCAGTCCCTACACCACCAACTACGATGTCAATTTCGCCATCTGTATCTGCCCAGATTTCTTCAGCAGTAGTTTCGCGGTGACACTTTGGATTACTTGGGTTATTGAACTGTTGTGGCATCCATGAGTTAGGATTTGCAGCAATTAATTCTTCGGCTTTGCGAATAGCTCCTGGCATACCTTCTGCACCAGGAGTGAGGACAAGTTCAGCCCCAAAAACTTTTAGAATTTGACGTCTTTCAATTGACATGGTATCCGGCATGACAAGAGTCACTTTGTAACCGCGAACAGCACAAGTCATAGCCAGGCCAATACCTGTATTTCCACTTGTTGGCTCAATAACTTCCATGCCTTCTTTTAGACGACCATCAGCAATAGCGTCATCAAACATGGCTTTAGCGATACGGTCTTTGACACAAAAACCCGGGTTTGCAGCTTCAAGCTTTGCGTAAAGTTCTGAATTACCTTTGTTAAGACGATTGATTTTTACCAGTGGCGTACCACCTACGAGATCCAGAATATCTCCAGCTACTTTGCCCATTTAATTGTCTCCATTTAGTTATTGAGTTCCATCAAGGGGATAATAAACTACCGCATTGCACATTTAAATCAAATTTGATATGTGCAGTGAGTTGTATCTAAAACTAAGATTTCAGAAATAAATAACAGTTGAGTTGCATTTAGCTAAGGAAAGTCTTGTAAGCGGGGTTGTCACTTTCTTCTTCAAAAAAGTAACCTACTTCAGACAAGCGCCTGGAAAGTTCTTTATCGTCTTCAGCTGCTTGTATCCCCATGAGAACCCGACCATAAGCTGCTGCGTGGTTGCGATAGTGAAATAAAGTGATACTCCAATTCGACTCCATAGTCTTGAGGAATTTTAGAAGAGCTCCTGGCCTTTCAGGAAACTGGACTCGAAAAAGACGTTCCTTAATCCCATAACCATGGCCACCGACCATGTAACGAATATGCAGTTTTGCCATTTCGTTATCGGTCAAATCAACGACTGAGTATTTCCCTTTCTGAAGACGACTGATTAATTCGTTTCGCGACTTTTGGCCTTCTTTCAATCCGACACCGACAAAAATCTGAGCTGCTTTAGAGTCACTAAAACGATAATTAAATTCAGTTACATTCGCTTCACCAAGAGCTTCACAAAACTTCAAAAAGCTTCCCGGGGATTCCTCTATAGTTACGGCAAGCAATGCTTCTTTGGCAGCACCCAGTTCTGTGCGCTCAGAAATATGCCGCAAACGTCCGAAGCTAGTATTAGCTCCACTATTAACTGCCACTAAGGTCTTATTTTGAAGCTTATTTTGAGTGACATACTTCTTTAGCCCTGCTGTAGCCAAAGCACCGGCAGGCTCAGCAATGGCTCTAGAATCCTCAAAAAGATCCTTAATTGCCGCACAAATTTCATCTGTATTCACAGTCACTACTTCATCAATGAATTCTTGGGCCACTCTAAAGTTCTCTTCACCAATTTGCGCCACAGCAACACCATCGGCAAAAATACCCACTTCCGGCAATATTTTGCGCTCTCCAGATTCCATCGCTACTTTTAAACAAGCTGAGTCTTCTGACTCAACCGCTATAACTTTCGTTTCAGGGCTCAAGTATTTCACGTAAAGAGCAACACCGGCTGCCAGACCTCCGCCTCCAACAGGGACAAACACTGCATCGAGATCTCCTGAAAGCTGATGCATAATCTCCATGCCAACGGTTCCCTGACCCGCGATAACATCTGGATCATCATAAGGATGAATAAAGGTCATGCCTTCCTTCCTTTGAAGTTCGTAAGCATGCGCACAAGCCTCATCAAAAGCATCACCATGAAGAACGACCTTTCCACCACGGGCTCTTACAGACTTCAACTTTATTTCAGGAGTGGTCTTAGGCATGACAATTATAGCTTCTATCCCTAAAAAGTTCGCAGACATAGCCACACCTTGAGCATGATTTCCAGCAGAGGCACAAACTACACCTTTGCCTTTTTCTTCATCCGAGAGTTGAGCCATTTTATTGTAGGCTTCACGCAATTTAAAGGAAAAAACCGGCTGTAAATCCTCACGCTTAATGTAGATGGAGTTATCAAGTCTCTTGCTAAGATTTACTGCATCCGTTAATGGCGTCTCTTCAGCTAGGTCGTAAACCTTAGCACTGAGAATTTTTTTTATATATTCCGTCTGCATTTATAAAAGAAGATTATCGCGCTGCTTTGGTCCCAGGCGTTTTATATCGAGAGTCTTTAAAATCTTCAAGTAGCTGTCGTAACGTCCTTGAGAAATAGTCCCTTCTTCTACAGCAGCAATGATATTACAGCCCTTCTCGTTGATATGGAGGCAATTATTAAACTTACATGGGATGTGTTCAACAAACTCTTTAAAGCCAAATTGGATTTCTGTTTTCTCGATATCTATGAAATTAAACTCACGAACACCAGGAGTATCAATCAGCTTGATTTCTCTTTGGACATTATACATCTGAGCCATGACCGTTGTATGACGGCCACGACCAGCAGCTCGTTCTCTATTTTCGGAAGTTTTGAGATTCAGAGAACTGTCAATACTATTTAATAATGAAGACTTACCGACTCCACTGGTTCCCAGAAAAACACAAGTACTACCGTTAATTTTATCTAATAAAGCATCAACTCCATCACCAGTTTCAGCTGAGCATTTTATAACCTCAAAGCCCAACTCTTCATAAACTTTTAAGTGATCCAGAAGGTGTTCATTTTCCTCTGTGATCAAATCACATTTGTTAATACAGATAATTGGCGTGGCTTTACTTTGCTCTACACCAATTAAAAAACGGTCAATAAGGTTGTAGTTAATGTCTGGGCTGGTCAACGCCGAAACTATAACTATGAAATCCATGTTGACGGCAATCACTCTTTCAACTCCAGGACGGGTTGGGTCTGGCCTGGAAAGAATGTGTTTACGATCAAGTCGCTGCTCAACTAGACAGTGATCTTCTTTATCGAAAGTAAAAAGGACATCATCGCCAACGGCCAATTCAGTTTTCTGCATAAGAAGCATTTCCGGTTTCAACATATAGTCGTATTCTTGACCTTTGTGAAGAAGCTTACCGCCCTGACGAGAAACTGTCGTTAAAACACCTTTATGGAAATCATCACCATCCTTACTTTTCTCAAGAGCCTTCATATCCCCGGCTTTCGCCAAGGCCTTTTCTGCCCAGACATCTAAGGATTTGGGGCCTTTTCCTGTGCGCTTTTCGTCAGAGAATTCCTGATCGTAATCGCCTTGACGAATGTTCTTTTTCCACTCTGAGCGTTTGTTAGAAGTCTTTTTTTTATTTATAGAAGCTTTGCGCAGTTTTGCGGCTCGCCCAAATATTTCAACGCGCTCCCTCTCACTTAAGCCGTCGACGTGCAAGCCTTTTTTCTTCTTGGATTTTTTTCCCATTACCTTTCTGTATTTCCAGTGTCTGTCATGATGTCTAAACTAAACATCAATTTTCGAAAGTGTTAAAGTCATTTTTGTAAAATAAAACACTTTCCCTCCAGTCGAGCTTGTGAGACACCAAACAATTTTTATATTGAGAGAAGTTTGTCGCTGTTTTGGCGTACTATTAAAAACTGACAATAAAGGTTTCGGTGTATGAAACGTATTATATTTACATTAATAACACTTTCTTTTACAATTCATTCTCATGCATGGACATCGAGCCATAAAAAGCTTCTCCAAGAGCTGGAAAAACTGACCCCTCTTGTCAAAAAGCTACCAGCCAGCTACAAGTCTAAGCTCTACAATGAATACTCACTCTACCCAGATAATAATTTTTCTATTTCTGCCAGCCTTGTTGGCGACGATGCAGTTAATTACTTAAAATCCAAGCAAATTTACTATGCCTCTGCTCTTCATAAAGCAGAAGCTCTACCTTATATGTTTCACCTTCTAGTCGAGGCGCTGAGAGCAAGAGACTACAACAAAGTGATTGTTTGGATCGGTTCAATCAGCCACAATCTAAATGACTCTGCCAGTCCTGAATACCTCCCATCTTACTATGCTGTTAATCAAATGGCTAAAAGTTTTAACCTTAAATTAGAAAATGGCAAATACTTAAATGCTGCAGATAAACCAATTCAGTTTCTTGAAACCCTTTTCAGCCGTCAGGAAGGTATGGCCGAGCTTAAGAAATTGAGAGCTGATTATAAATTTGAGCTTAAAACAAAAGATGCACAAGAACTATTTGAGTATCTTGCGACACTGCCAATCTACCTTAGAAACGCGTCTTTTACTCATTCTCAGTATTTAATGGACAACTATCAGCGCAATATCTTCACAGATAAGAAAGATTTTCACAATGGTAACGTCGCTATTGCAAGAATGGGCACTGTCGGAATAAAAGCTACTGCTGATGTCCTAAACACCGCGTACGAATTTGCCAGTAAGAGAATAAAATATAGAGAAGATAAGATCGATTATGCTCCAATAGAAGAAAAGATTAACAAACTCATCAAGAAGCGTGAGCTGGCTCAACTGCCACTTTACAAAGATTTACTTCCAGCAAATGACCTGGGAAAAATTGGTATTTTGACTGAAGGTTTCTATCAAATGGAAGAGAGTGCACTTGGTTACTCTTCCAGATATCTTGCAGCATCAATCATGGGCACCCTTAAAAAAGCTAATCAAACTTACAGAGTTCTGGATATCAAACAATATCTGGATAAAGCTATCCCTTCACCGAAGCAGATGCCTATTCAGGTTGTTACTGCTTGTGAAATGACAAGTGGTTTTAGATTTGTTATAAAGCGCTACATCAACAAAATATTAAACGATTATGCTTCAGCCGGCGGTAGAATTCTTCTGATTACTTCTATCCGCGCATCCTTTATGGGTGACCTTTCCTTTAATTTGAAGACACTAAAAGACGACACAATCTTTGAGGGCGAAATTATGGAAGAAGCAAAAGTTCACTACAATGATCTTTTGGGTATTGATGGTTCTGAAAACCTCGTAAATGAAGTAGTCTGTAAAACTATGTCATTTAAAACTATTCCAACTAAATTTGGTTGGATAAATGTTAAAAGTCAGCTGACTATTGACAGCTCAGATGAAGTGGTGCCTTTGGCTTTTGTTCAGCTTGAGGAAGAAATTTACCCAGTTGCAGGATACCTAAAACGTAAGGATAATCCTAAAAAAGCAGACTTCATTGCCTTTTCAAATATGGTATTCTACCCTTACCTCATGTCTAAAATACTCTTAGGCATAACAGAACCGTCACTTGACCCGGTTCCTGAAAAGTTACTCCTACGATCTATTGAGATGCTCAAATAAACTTACAGCTTTTATTCAAATAGTTATTGCATAAAACCTCATACCTAAAGTACAATGTCATATAAAATTATATGAGACTACTGGGAGCGGATATGAGTGAGAGTAAAGTTGATTGGCTGCGAAGAGTTGCTGACATGCACGGTCTCGACCCTGAAGATATTGAAGAAATTGCCGAAATGTGCCTTGAAGATACAAGTGATAATATTGCTCTTCTTGAAGACTTAAGCGACCTAGGTGAATCAATACGCGCAGCACATAGTATTAAAGGATCTGCTGCAAACATTGGTTTGATGCCCATGAGTCAAGCTGCAAAAGCTATAGAAGTTGACCTCAAGGCTGGTGATTCCAGTCAAGTACCAGATAAATTAAATGCACTTAAAGCTGCATTTGAAGACTTTAAAGTTTTACTAAATTCATAGACTTTTCTCAAGGGCGATACATCTTAAGGCTGTTCAAACCAAACTTTACAACAAATTTTTTAAGTTACAAAGCAAACGGAGAACTTGCCTTGAGCAATGAAATAATGTACATACGCTTCTTGCAAACTAGCGTATGTCTCCTGACTTTAGTCATCATATATGGCATCAAACAAGCCAAAAATGGCAACATAGCCCTACACAGAAAAATAAATGCTGCAGTCTTAATTATCACTACAGTTGCTGTAGTCGGCCTAGTCATAACACTTGTCATGGGCTGGGATTACAAAGCTATGAAAATAGAAGAGTCTCTTCTAAATATAGGTCCCCAGAACATGGAAACTCGTATAAATATACACCGTTGTTTTTCATCTCCATTGTTTTTTGCATTAATAGTTACGGCTTATTCAGGAATTAAAAACAAAGTTTCTCTTCACAAGAAATCAATCAAGTACACCGCATTTTTCTGGATGGGAACACTTATTACAGCACTGCTTTTTTTCTAAACTTTTATGATTTATGGAGTTCTTGTATACAGACTTTACTTGAAAAGCGGCCTTTAAAACTGCAATCCGTAATCTTATGTAAAGAGCAGTAGATCTACAAGTGAAAGTTTTTAAAGCCTATGATATACGCGGCCATTACCCCGAACAAGTAAACGAAGACCTTGCCTTCAAGCTAGGTATAGCTTATTCTGAGTATACTGGTGCAAAAAAGGTCGTTGTTGGCTATGATATGCGCCCTAGTTCACCTTGTCTTTTCTCTTCATTGGTCAAAGGTCTGACTTCCCAAGGAGTAGATGTAATAAATATTGGCTTATGCTCTACACCCATATGCTATTTTGCCAACGGCACTCTAGGTGTTGATGGCAGCATCATGATCACTGCGTCTCATAATGGCCGAGGTTGGAACGGATTTAAGATGTGTAAAGCAGCTGCTGATCCACTAAGCTACAAGCGCGGTTTGAAAGAAATTGAAGCCATGATTAATGAAGGCAAGCTTCCCGGACCAGCTGAAAAGCCAGGACAAATCACTGAACTATCCATTGGTCAGAAATATGCAGACAACGTAAAGAAATACGTTAAATTCTCCAACCGTCTTAAAATTGTTGTTGATTACGGCAACTCTGTTGGAGTGAAAGAAATTGAAGGTATTCTCGATCTTTTTGAAGTTATCCCCCTATTCGAAGAACTCGATGGCACATTCCCAAATCACGAAGCCAACCCTTTAAAAACCGAAACTCTTCGAGACCTCCAAAAAGCTGTAACCGATCAAAACGCTGTTTTCGGGGCTGCTTTTGATGGGGATGCGGACCGTTGTGGTTTTGTTGATGAAAAGGGTGAGATAATAGGTATGGACCTCATAACAGCTCTCATCGCTGAAGACCTAATTAACCAAACCGGTCCACAAACTATCCTCTATGATCTTCGTTCCAGTAAAGCTGTTCCTGAAGCTATCGAAAAAGCCGGGGGCAAAGCTTACATGACACCTGTAGGCCATGCAGTTATTAAAGAAAACATGCGTAAAAGAGATGCTGCATTTGCCGGAGAATTATCCGGTCATTATTACTTCAGAGAAAATTTTTACTCCGAGTCTCAGGCAATTGTTCTTATCCTACTTTGTAATATTATCGAACATAGCGGGAAAACTTTAAGCGAGCTCATCGAGCCACTGAAGAAATATAAAAATACCGGAGAAATTAACTGTAAAGTAAAGAACATTCCGGAATTAATAACTCAGCTTAAAGAGCATTATACTGATGCAGAGCTTACAGAGCTCGACGGCGCATCTTTTGAATACAACGATTGGTGGTGCAATATCCGGCCTTCGAATACAGAACCGCTTTTAAGAGTCTTTGTGGAAGCTAATACCGAGCAGATTCTAAAAGAGAAAACTACTGAGCTTCTAAGTCTTATTAAACCTTTTGAGTTTTAATCGTAAAGGTCATCTAACTTTTTATCTGCTTTGCGCTTAGGCGGTCTACGCCCCTGCTCAGGCTTTTCACCAAATACTTCACCAAACGGTTCCAAGATATAATTAGAGTTCTGATTAAAGTAATGAAAATATCCAGGGTGCTTTATAAAAGCTTCCGAAATCTCACTTTTCTCTATTCGGCCGTTATTATTTACATCAAAGTTCTCTTTAAATCTTTCGTATGCCTTTTTAAAAACCGGCTTAAGTTTTTCCTGGAAATCTCTTAGTTCACGGGCAGATATTTCTCTATCATTATCCCCATCCACTTTACGGAGTAAGTGAGCTCCAGCAGGGAAAGCATCTTTAGCCATAGTCTGATTATATGCCCAAATTCTGGCGTAAGACTCTGACCACTTTCGCAATTCAGATGTCTCAACATTAAAATCCTGATCTTTATCTATAATTTTATAATTTTCATAATCATTATACTCAACAGCAGCCAGAGAATACAGCAGCTGAAAAGCACATAAAAATATCTTTAAAGTTTTCATTAATACCTCAAATAATCCTTTGACACTTTAACTAGCATTAGTCAAGAAAACAAATCCTAAACATTTATTTACCAAATCACTGGAAATAACAATCTTTTTTGTACTTTCCTGTCAAGATATGTAAAATTGATTAGTACAGAATGTGATGTACATATAAAAATGGAGAGTCTCTTGAAAAAAATCTTGTGTCTTGTGTGTAGCTTATTTGCTATCCAACTTTCAACTTTAGCTGCGGAAAAGCTACCAAACTTTGTCATCATCTTTCTCGATGATGCCGGCTGGGGTGACTACAACACCTTCCAAAAGACAAAGTATCCAACTCCTCATGTAGATAAACTCGCTGAGGAAGGAACTAAATTCACCCAATTCTATGTACCGCAGGCAGTTTGTTCTGCTTCGCGTGCGGCCCTGTTAAGTGGGTGTTACCCAGGCAGAACTGGAGTTGTAGGAGCTCATGGTCCAAATGGCCGCGGCCTGGAACCAAAATTTGCCACAATAGCCGAAGTACTCAAAAAGAAGAACTATGCAACTGCTCATTACGGTAAATGGCATTGTGGTGACCAACCTGAGACTAGACCTCTAGCTCGTGGCTTCGATAAACATGTGGGGCTCATGTACTCAAATGACATGTGGCGTTATCATCCGACGAACCCAAAAAAATGGAGTAAATTCCCTCTGCAATTCTGGGACAATGGCAAAGTTACCATTGAAGATATGGAGAAAGAAGATCAAAAGAATATGACCAAATGGGCAACGGAAAATGCCGTTAATTTTATTAGCGAGAATAAAGATAAACCATTTTTTCTTTATGTAGCCCACCCTATGCCACACGTCCCTCTTTTTTGCAGCGACGAGTTTAAGGGGAAGTCAGACCAAGGTTTGTATGGCGATGTTACTATGGAAATTGACTGGTCTGTGGGACGAATCAACCAGGCCCTGAAAGATAATGGGCTAGAAGAAAATACCATGATCATCTTCAGCTCCGACAATGGCCCTTGGTCAGGTTACGGTAATCACGCTGGAGTCACACCATTTAGAAATGCAAAAGCTACAGGTTTTGATGGCGGTATCCGTAGTCCACTAATTATAAAATACCCAAGTAAAATACCTGCGAATAAGGAATCAAAGAAAGTATTTTGCTCTATAGATATTCACCCTACTATTGCAGCTCTAGCAGAGACTCAACCTGCAAATGAAATTGATGGTAAAAATATCCTTTCACTCATGGCAAGTGAGCCAAATGCCAAACCAGCCCATAAATACTATGCCTTTTCAACACTTCAAAGCTTTGAAGGAGTTATGAGTGGCGATGGTCGCTGGAAACTCCATCTTCCTCACAATTACAGAAAGGCTGTAGAACCGGCAAATGAAGGTGCAGGAGGCAAATACAAGACTTTCAGTATTGAACTTTCTTTATTTGATATGAAAAATGATCCATACGAGAAAGTGAATGTCATCAACAAATATCCGGAAATTGCTTCAGAACTTCAAAAGTTTGCGCAGCAGCACAAAACTAAATTCTGGTCCAAAAAGTAATTTCTCATAAGCCGCTTTCAGTCAACTAAAAAGCGGCTTTCTTTTTTATCCTCACAGCTTTCTTCTCAGCTAAATTCGCAATCAATTAAAAGTCTGTTATTGTACGCCGCAAATAATTTTCACGTGGCGATTTAACAATCTTCACATCAGCAATTTGACTAAGGTAATGATTCATGAGTTTAGATAGTAAATACGATGCAAATGCCGCAGAGAAAAAGTGGCAGCAGTTCTGGGAAGAAAACCAGACCTTTAAGTACGACAGAGATTCCGATAAAGAAGCCTATTCTATCGACACCCCTCCTCCTACAGTTTCGGGTAAACTGCACATCGGTCACGTCTTTTCTTACACTCAGACGGAAATCGTTGCCCGTTACCAGCGTATGCTTGGCAAAAATGTCATGTACCCTTTCGGTTTCGACGATAACGGCCTGCCAACAGAAATTCTAACTGAAAGAGAAAAAGGCGTTAAAGGCTCTGATCTGCCGCGCGCAGATTTTGTTAAGCTCTGTGAAGAAGTATCTGCCAAGTACCGAGTACAATTTAAAGAGCTCTGGCAAAGTCTTGGCTTTTCCTGTGACTGGGACAGCGCCTACTCAACAATTTCAGATTCTTCTCAAAGAATTTCACAACGCTCATTCCTTGATCTACTTGAGAGAGGCCATGTAGAGTTCAAAGAAGCGCCAACACTGTGGAATGTAAATTGCCAAACATCCTTTGCTCAAGCTGAAGTAGAAGATGTAAATAAGGCCGGCATTTTCAACTACCTTAACTTCAAAGCTGAAGATGGCTCTGATATTCCGATCGCAACAACTCGTCCAGAACTTTTACCTGGCTGTGTAGCAATGTTCATCCACCCTGAGAACGAAAAATATAAACACCTGATTGGTGGCAAGGCCATTGTTCCAATCTTCGGTCATACCGTAAATATCATCGCTGACGAAAAAGCCGATCCTGAGAAAGGCACAGGAGTCGTTATGTCCTGTACATTCGGTGATGTTACAGACATTGACTGGTGGCGTGAGCACAATCTCGACACACGTATCACATTTACAAAAGACGGTAAGATGAATGAACTAGCGGGTGAATTCCAGGGACTGACTATTGAAGAGGCTCGTAAAGCCGTTACTGAAAAACTCAAAGAAGATGGCTACATCTTCAAACAAGAAGACATTCCTGCTGAAAATCGCGTCGTTAATACTCATGAACGTGATGGCACTCCAGTAGAGTACTTGCCAACAAAGCAGTGGTTCATCAAAGTAGTTGATAAAAAAGAAGAGCTTCTTAAGCAAGGTGAAAAAGTGAACTGGTACCCAACTTACATGGGTAAGCGCTACCGTGACTGGGTTGAAAACCTCGGATGGGACTGGGCTATTTCCCGTCAGCGTTACTTCGGTGTACCAATTCCAGTTTGGTATGCCCCAGATGGCACTGTTGTTCCTGCAAGCCCTGAACAGCTTCCAGTAAACCCGCTTGTAGACAAGCCTATTGATTGCAAAGGTTATAACCCTGAAGATCTTATCCCTGAAGCTGACGTACTGGATACATGGGCGACATCTTCTATTTCTCCACAGCTGAACTCTCGCTGGGGTGAAGAAGACGAAGATCCAAACCTTCAGCCTATGTCTATGCGGCCACAGGCTCACGACATTATCCGTACATGGGCTTTCTATACTATCGTTAAAGCTTACCTACACTTCGATGATGTGCCTTGGAAAGACGCCGCAATATCTGGCCACGTTATCAAGCGTGATGTTCAGGTTGAAGCGGATAGCTCTGGAAGAAAGTCCAAGATTTCAAAATCTAAAGATGGCGACAAATACTCGCCAGTAAAAATTATCGAAAGGTTTGGTGCTGACCCAATCCGTTACTGGGCCTGTTCCGGTACACTTGGTACTGACATCGCCTTTGACGAAGAAGAAATTGGTGGTGTTTCCAAGCTTTTAACTAAACTTTGGAACTCAAGTCGCTTTGCTGACTCCTTCCTTGAAGGTTTCAACCCAAATGAGAAAGCTCCTAAACTCGAAGCTATCGACAAATGGGCCCTTGGTCGTTTCAACAAAGTTATCGCTGCATATCATAAAGCTTTCGAAAAGTACGAATTCTTCCCGGCTCGTAACGAACTTGAAAAGTTCTTCTGGGCAACTTTCTGTGACAACTACCTGGAATTGATCAAAGACAGACTTTGGAAGCCTGAAGTAGCTGGTGAAGAATCAAACTACGCTGCGAAATGGACCCTTTACCAACTACTCCTTGGACAATTGAAACTTTTCGCTCCATACGTTCCACATATCACTGAAGAAATATATCAGTCTATGTTCAAAGGCAATGAAGCCGACAACTCAATTCACATTGCCAGCTTCCCGGAAGCTATCGAAGAAGCCAATGATGAAGCAAGTGATAAAGCCGGTAACCTCTTGATTGATCTGGTTACACTCATGAGAACTTATAAGTCTAAAAATAACTACTCCGTTAAACTTGCTGTAGATACACTGACTATTAAGTGTTCAGACGAAGTGAAAGCTGCAGTTGAACTCGTAGCAAAAGACTTAAAGGCTATCACCAAAACTGCCAACATCGCTTTTGCTGACTTTCTCGAAAATCCTTTTGAAGATAAGACAGACGAAATTGAAATTCAGGTAAAAATGGATCAAGCTGCAGTCTTCAGAACTGAGCTTGTTGCGGATATCAAACCAGTGATCACAAAGCTTAAACAAGCTGCTGGCTTAAAGTCTAAGACGCCAATTGCTAAAGTAATTATTCAAGCCTCTAATGAGTTCATCGAGTACTTACAGGCTGAACCAGCGCAGATCACTGCGGCTGGACGAGCTACTGAAGTTGAGTTCAATGTTGAAGGTTTTGAGTACACTGTAACCGAAAGAGAAGGTTTAGCTGTAGCTATCGTTCAGTAAAACTATTCTCGAAGCCCGATAAATTATTTTATCGGGCTTCTTAATTTAAATCTGTCACATTAACTTCATAAGAAAGTTTCATACATATAGAAATGTGTGTCAGGAATAGAAAATGAAGAAATTCACCCTTGTCGAAGCATTGATCATAATTGCCATCATTGGCATAATTATATCCATTCTCTTGCCATCCATCACTAAAGCAAAGGAAAAAGGTCGCCAAGCTATTTGCCTTTTTAATTTTAAACAAATGAATACGGGTACATTCAGCTACGTCAAAGAAAATAGACAGAAGGCTTTCCGGGCCATTAACCTGGCTGAAATCAAACACATATACAACTTATACAAGCTCTCTGGCTGTCGAACTCGCTCCTTACAGGGGATTTGCAAAAGCCCAATCTATAAGTGATGTGCGAGTTAACCCGGCGTTTCTTTGTCCATCTTTCACACGCACTGTCAATGGAAACACCAACCAAGAAGGTGTTTCGATCTATCGTAGTGACGGACGCGGAGAAGTAAGATTCAGTAGCCTAAATGGCTATTTCGGGCACCCTACCGGAGGAGACTCAAAATTGATTATAGAAGTTACCATGCCGGAGAAAGAAATGATTCTATTTGAAACCGACAGGCACTTCATCAACTTTAATAATACATCTGATGAAGTTCGTCATGGCATGAAATGTGGGAAAGCGATTCGCACCACTAATTATATGGATGGTCATGCGAAACTGGCGCTTCATCAGTTGACCAGAAACTAATCTTCTCTGGAAGCGAAGTTTGTTCAGCTTTTAACTTTTTTAATTTCTCTGGAGAGATTACCGACTACTGTAGCTCCAAGAGCGACATCTTTTGTCACGACTGAACCGGCACCTAAAACGGCGCTTTCTCCAATAGTTACACCGGGAAGAATAATCGAAGAGCCTCCAATCCAGACATTATGACCTATAGTTATACTCATCACCTTCTTTACGAGCTTGTGAGGCAAGAGCATGACCTGCAGTATAGAACTGCACTCCAGGACCAAGCTTAACCTAATCCCCTAGAGTAACCTGAGCACAATCGAGAATAGTCACTCCAAAGTTAAGATAAACATTTTTGCCAAGGCGGATATTATAGCCATAATCGCAAAAAAATGTCGATTCGACATAACAATTTTCGCCAACTTTTCCAAACAACTCAAATAACTTTGAACGACTACCGTCTGAGCATGAAGTATCTGAATTAAAAACTCTGCAAACTTTGTGAGCCAAGTCTCTTT
Organism: Lentisphaerales bacterium; assembly: GCA_022446985.1. Taxonomy (GTDB): domain Bacteria; phylum Verrucomicrobiota; class Lentisphaeria; order Lentisphaerales; family Lentisphaeraceae; genus JAKVBD01. The sequence goes on along the minus strand of JAKVBD010000016.1, from coordinate 2,020 downwards.
CCTTCACCAGTTCCGAGTCAGAAGCATCGTACATCTTTCCAGACAAAATCTTTTGCTTATTCGTCATCATCTACTCCTAAAAGCTCAAAGAAACTTATTTCATCTTCTTCAATTCTTCTAAAGTGTAAGGACCATAGCCATACTCATCAAACTTGAGCGTTCCCTGACTTAAACCAGCAGCTTGCTCTGCAAAATAAGACTTTGGAGTTTTAGCAATATACTCGCGAATATTCGCCTCTGTATAAACTCTAATCAATTGGCCTTTTGTTCCGCCAAGGGCAGGATCAAAATCGACACATATGAAGTTATTTCCGGCATCTGATGCTATGGGCAGCCACAGTTTGCTCCAGTAGACATCTTTCACTCTGCCTTCCTTACTGATTTCCATTTCCTTAGGCTTCACAGTCTGCATTTGTTGCCAATTGCGGATGACATCATCAATCTTCAGTAAAGTCATTCCACGAAAGATGGCAAAACCATTATCTGCCTGACCATTGCCCATTTTGTAAAGTTCTAAAACACCTTCTGGAAGCTCTACTCCAGTGAACTTTTGTAGTTTATCCACATCTGCAAGAGTCGCTGGAGCGTTAAATTTATAATCAACTTGCTTCTGATGATTCTTAATTTCCAAATCATACCTTACCCAGACGCTCTCAAAACTTGCTTGTTTAGCAAACGAACCTTTATCTTGATCACAGCCAACACAGAACAAGAGCAACAACAAAACGATGAATCGCATAACAGTTTCCTTTTTGATATTTGCAATATAGGTTTTGAGCTCTTATTCGCTAATAAGAATGATGAATTAATAATGTAAGAAATAACATGGTTTCACTTCATTCGTAACTATACTTTTCTGCGCCACAGCGCCTCGGCGTGAAGAACTATATCATCTTTTTGCTTAAGTAACTCTCAGACCTATAAATCACGAGCTTTCTACTCTATCAATTTTAGATAACTAAAAAGTAATAAAACCCAGTTCGATACAAATATTAATTATCATCACGCGGAGGCGCGGAGGCGCGGGGGGATTAATTTTATAAAAATACTCTGAACGGTTATAGAACCTCCATCCCAAAACTCTGCGACACAGCGCCTCCGCGTGAAAATTTTATCATCTTGCTCAGGAAATAACTCCAGACTGGAAAATCCCTAGCTTCATTACTTTTCACTAAAAAATTAAGGAATAAACATATACATACTTCCATTAATCTTAGATGACTTTAAAGCTATGAAACCCTGTTCGATACAAATATTAGTCATCATCACGCGGAGGCGCTGAGGCGCGGGGAATGAATTTTATAAAAATACTCTGAACTATTATAGAACTTCAATCCCAAAACTTTGGGACATGTAGATCCTGTGTGATTCCTTCAAATTAGAAGTCATTCAATCTCTGTAATTATTCACAACTCTATGAATTCCCTGCTTCATGACCTCTTCGCCAAAATTCAGAAGTAAACCGACATTATTATCCATTAATTTGAGGTAAGTCAAAAGTTGCTTTTTATGAACTGGACTGGTTTCTTGTACCGACTTAAGTTCAAGAATGACAGCATTATTGACAATAATATCCGCGACAAACCCCTGATCAAATTTCAAACCTTTATATTCAATTGGGACCTTAACCTGTCGTTCAACCTCAAAGCCTCTTTCCTTCAGTTCATGATACAAACAAACCTCATATACTGACTCAAGTAACCCAGGCCCTAAATCTCTGTGTAAATTAATTGATGCGTCAATTACTTGCCCGGTAATTCCATTTGTATTCATCTAGCCTGAATAATTTACAAAAATAGAATAGGAAGTCATTGGAGTTTACATAATTATCTATAAATGAGGTGTTTATATCTAGGAATCTAGTGAAATCAAGCGAAAAAAGTTGGTTTCGGTGTACATTAAGTTTACTACAACAAAAGACACAAAAACCAACTTAGGATTTCAAACTATGACTTCATTGAAAGAAGATCAAGTCCAAAACGTTCAGCCAATGTTATTCAGCAATATCAATGGCAAGAAA
>JAKVBD010000159.1 GCA_022446985.1 Lentisphaerales bacterium | reverse complement strand
GAGATATTTCATATAAATAGCGAAGCGGCTTTATGCTGAAATATCTATTGAACGAGGGCGATAGGATATAACTTTACACCCGCTAAACACGAAAGTGCCGAAGGAAATTTATTTAAGGAACTGCCGTGGTACGCAACCGTATGCCCGGAGGTGTGAGAGGGAGGTAAGGTGATTTACCTCTCTACTCGATCAGATTTAGGTGTAGGTGATGTGCTACTGTATTAACTAAAGAAATAACAAATCAATCGAGATCTGCTTTCAGTCTGGAAATTTCAGCTATTAGTTTTTCACGGACACGGGCTTTCATCTGGTGGGCTGAGTTTGTGCCTATCTGATACCTTGCGGCTATATCAGCTGCAGACTTACCATCCATGAACTCACAAAAGACATCAACAGATGGACCGGTAAAGCTTGAACGTATATTGGCGAGAGCTTTGTTGGTAATGAATAATTCCCATTCTTTTTGACTAATCTCTTCGACCTCAGGCAAACGGACTGACGCATAGTAGTCCCTAATGTCCTGATCTTCTCCAAGGGTATTTTTTTTAGCAGATCTTGAGCGGATAAAGTCTTTACACAAATTGACCGTAAGGCGGGCTATCCAACTGCGAAATCTTTTATCTTTATTGTAGCTGAAGTCGGGTAGGGTGTTCCATAACTTTAAGATGACTTGTTGGTGAAGGTCTTCACTGTCCTGAGCATTGAAGCCCATTCTGACGATAACGACGTAGATGTAATCTTTATATGTGTCGGAAAACTCTTCCCATGCAGCATCATCATTTTGATCACGAAGGCGTTCAATAAGTGTTAGTCTAGTTTTATTATCCATAAATTCTCATCTTATCAACTAGCTCTAAAATAGCACATGGAAGAGAGCAAATCAAAAATTCTTAAGCTGCTACTTTGTCTAAAAATTATAATTGTTTACCTTTAACATTATAGACTTTAAATTTTTCTCTCAATTTCTTAAGGCTTTCTTTGTTTAGGTGATCTTTGACGATGATATTTTGAATAGATTTGTTAAGTAGTATTCCTTTCAGTGGAATGTTCTTCAAGAGGCTTAGATCCATATTTTTCGCTTTGATTCTTGAAATGGCATTGTGAAAATCAGCAAGATTAGATTTTGTTTTTAGAGGAGGGAATCGACAAAGCTTAAAGCTTTCATACTTTATATGCAGCTTTGAAAATTCCAAAAAGGTTTTAGCATCTAAGCCTTTGAGTAGCGATAGTGACAGTCTGTTACCTTTAAAGTAGTACTCAAGAACTTGCTCTTCTGAAGTAAATCTTTCCATATATAAAGTGAGGACTCCCATAAATGCACTGCCTACGCCTTTAATCGCAGCATTAAGCCTTAGTATTTGATAAAGAATCGATCTCCAACGATCTGAGTTATTGTTGATTTCAAACAGTTCATGAATGGTTGTGTTGTTCGATGTTTGGTAATCAATACCTTTATCGGCAAAAGGTTGAATGTGAGTGAGTATCTTTAGACTGTCTTGATCTCCGGCTTTCTTATAACATTCGGCAGCCATTTGGAAGTCATACGCTATGACGTACAAATCTCCGAGTGAAGCCCAGTTTTCTTTATCATCTGGGGAGTTTGTCAGAAGAATTTTTTTATTAAAGATGAGCAGTGCCAGGTTTCCTTGAGTATTACTTTTTCTGGCTTTTGTGAGTATTTCTTGCAGAGCTTTTTTAGTCGCTGGGTCGGAAACTTTCATCATCTCCATAATCATTTTTGTGATTTCAGACAGCATAATGGAGGCATTATGTTTCTCTGTTGCAGCTTTCTTAGAGGCAAGAAGTACTTTTTCTTCAGCGGTATTGGCTATTGCCTTAGCTTTTTTTGCTATTTTGGTAGCTGCTAAAGCTTTGTTTTTTGCAGTGGTCGCTTGACTTTGAGCTTCCTTAGCCAGTTTTTCTTGTATAAGCGCTATATCCTGGGCTTTGTTTGCTTTATTCTCTGCAAGCTTGGCCTTTACCTCACGGTCTTTGATACTATTCAGAAAATATGTAGTTAAGAGCACCAGGATGATTAAAAATGCTGATGCTAATTTAAAAACTTTTTTGTTTCTCTTATAGAGAAATTTAAAGTTTTGCAGGTAGCTGGCATTTTCTGCGATGGTGGCATAACCATCCAGAAACAAGAGAATCTCATTTTTTAAATCAGCGACAGTCTGGTATCTGTTCTTTGGCGATTCAGCCATGGCCTTCATGGCTACACTTAAAAGTCTTCCCTTTAAAGTTTGCTCATGTAAGTTCTGTTTCCCGTCATTGTTTTCCAGGATAAATTTTAGAATTGCGCCTAAAGCATAGACATCGGCGCGATGATCAACTTCAGCAATCTTACATCTTTGTTCTGGTGCCATGAAGCCGGGAGTTCCACTGCGGCCAATTTTATTTTCTTTTTCATTCAGCCTTTGAGCCAGTCCCCAGTCTATGATTTGGGTATCTCCGAAGTGACCAAGAAGAACATTCTCTGGTTTAAGGTCAAGGTGGACTATATCCATACTGTGTGCATAAGACATACCATCACAAAGAGTGAGGAAAGTGGTAAGGGACTCTCTGGTACTTTTCTTATATATTGCCTGCACAAGACTTTCGCCATCTACCATTTTCATCGTAAAATAAGTATCTTCAGGCTCTTCACTTATTTCATAGATATTGATAATTGATGGATGGTCAAGAGATGCAGTCAGACGAGCTTCTCTGAGGAAGTTGCGATAATCTTTATGGACTGGCCTGGCGAGAGCAATCGTACGTTTCGTGACTTGATCATAAGCAGTGAAAATTTCTTTTTCACCGCCGCTGGCAAAAGATTGAATATCGATGTAGCGCTGCGTGCTGGCAGCACCATCTGCTTCATGGAACAGATCAGCGATATTTTCCTTCCAGCCTTCCAGCAAAATCTTATTTTTAGAATCAGACATACAGTATTATAAGCCGTGAGTTATTAAGTCGCAATTTTTTCCAGTTAAGTCTGGTTAGGCTTTGTGATCTGAGCCTTAAATAGATAATTATATTCCTACTGTTGTATAGGTTACGTAAAAAAGACTTTTAAAGTCACATAAGACTGAAAAATACCTGCTTTAAGGGGAAGCTGGGTTGAGCCGTTCAAAAAAGCATCAAGAACAGATATTTTCAAAAGTCAGTGCGTTACGATATATTAAGTAAAGAGGTAATTGACTGTAGGTATGAATTATGCTTCATCAAAGTCATAGCAAGGATTGTTTGACGGTCGTAGTTACATTAATCATTGCCATATTAGTATTGATGTTTTATGCGACTGACAGAAGCCTTTTTGATCCAGCTCCAATCCAGCGCCCGTGGTTAGAAATGCCATATAAGTAAATTGGCTTCCGGCTGTAATTGACTGTAGTCATTGTGCGATCCTAAAAGTTTTACTTGAATATTAATGAGTAGATCAATTAATCTGCATGAACTAGTACAGTTTATGTTTATCTTCGTCATGTCGAAGTTGTTCTTAAATGAGAAGTTGCTCGGCTTTATGAAGAGTTGGATTGACAATAATATGGAAGTTTATATAATTGGGTCAACAAATTAGTAGATACTCTGATGGAATTTAAGTACTTCTCATAATCCCACTACTGTACAAGATCTTTAACTTACTGCTTAAAGTAAGTTTCTTTTTTGTGTCTTGATTCGGCACAACCTCATATAGAAAATTTACATTGGAGTTCATCATGTACAGAAGAACTGCACCCAAAGTACGCAATGGCAAAGTACTTAAGAAGAATAATTGGCAACAAAGTCCAAATATGTTTTACACCAGACATAATGAAATTCTGGTTGAAAAAGAACGAGCAGGTAAAGGCTACAAACACCTCATACGTAAACAGGAAGTGTATGATATGTTTAAGATCATTCCCGAGTGGAAAAAGCTTGCTTATGGTTTAGATGGAATTGTCCTTGGGCAAGGAAGCAAGCATAGCCTTGGTTACTACAATTGGAGTGTGATAACACTTCATGCCTGGGAAACTGAAATCATTTGGGATAATGTCAGTGAATCATTTATTGAAGAACATCAATATATATTCGATATGCTTGGGATAACCTATGGGGCATCACATGAAAAAGGCTATTATCGAGTCGAATTTGCTGAAGATTCAGCTAAGGCCTTTTCGTTAATCCATGTCTTTTTACATGAGCTAGGTCACCATGTAGACAAAATGACCAGTAAACGCCGCATGTACTGTGGACGAGGTGAAGCCTTTGCAGAGGCATGGGCAAATGAAAGGTTGGCTGAGGTTTACAGGAATTACTGTAAGTTCTACCGACTCTAATGACATTGGCTCCTGACATTAGTTGCCAGGAGCCTTTCATGCCACAGTCAACAAGAGCCGGACCAATAAGGGATTCCCTTTGGCTTTAAGTCGAAGTTTAGTGGTGTCTGAGAATTTACCGAGCATCCTATTATTTAAAAAATAAAAAAATACAATCCTGTTAAGGTTACAAAAAACTCACGGGTTAAGGCTTGTGTTATGAGAAAGGAGTACAGGTTTCTTTATCATTAACAATTTAAGTGTGAGTGAGTTGTATTGTGAGAGTATTTTTAATCGTCTTTTTGGTATTTTCGTCAAATGGATATACAGCTAATTTTTTAGAATTAACTAAAAAGCATTGTTACGAGTGCCACAACCCGAATAAAGAAAAAGGGGATGTGGACCTAACTCTATTTAAGTCTTCCAAAGACTTCTATCGTTACTATGATCTACTAAAGGATTATTATGCTCAGGTAAAGTCCGGCGACATGCCTCCAGAAGAAGACTCAAATATGACCGATGCTGAACGTAAAACATTGGTCGATTACCTTGGCTCAGTTATTCATAAACTGGAAAGTACTGACAGTAATATTACCGGATCAACACGTATTCGCAGACTCACTGGCTACGAGTACGACAATTCCGTAAAACACGTGACCGGCTTAGATTTAAAGCTTTCAAAAGACTTCCCACAATCAGGTGGTGGCAGTGAAGGTTTTCAGAATGATTCTACGACTTCAAATATATCTCCTCTGGCTTTTGAAAAGTATCTCACAGCAGCGGAAACTATCTCAACTCATAGTAACTTTGACCTTGAAAAGGGTTTCATCTTTTCTCAAAGAGATTCACAGCCAGAGACGAAAATCGAGGCAGAAACACGTGTAAAGAAGAACATCGATCGGCTTTTCGCTAAGCTATACCCAAAAGACTACAGCTTAGAAAAGTATTTACCTCGATTGATGAAAGCCGTAAATGACTACAATCTTGCCGGTTGTTCTGCAGCAAAGCTCAGAGAGCTTTCTAAAAAAACGGGTCTTAATGAATTCATTTTGAAGAGGGGAATTGCTTACTTTTCAGCAACTGCAGGTAAAACCATCATGGAGCGCGATGCTCTGCGACCTTGGTTCTTACTGCGGAGTTCAAAGTATGATCCAGAGAAAGCCCGCGAACATTCCAGGAGTTTTATTAAAGCCTGGAAAGAGTGCATGGATAAAATCAAAGATCTGGAAGGTGTAAAACAAAAGAACTATCTGGTCTTCAAAAAGAATATTGAAAATATCTTCAACTTTACAGAGAAAGAAGTCATAAGTCTGGTCGATGCGGCGACAGTAAAGAAGTACCAGCAACAGAAAATGACTCTCGATTTTTTTGAGAACGGGTTAAGTTCAAAATATAAAACAGACATTGCCCGAATGGCTATGCCGCATATTCGCAAACTCATGATCAAGGCTTTTCGCATGCCTCCTTCAAAAAAAGAAGTCTTGATCATGACCAAAGACTTTATGAATACTACACAGCTTTTGGGTATGGCCGTGGCAGCAAGAATTTTTGTAATCCGTACATTCGTCAGTATGAATTTCATTTATCGCCAGGAAAAGAAGACTGGCAAACCTACCAAAGTAAATGACTATGAACTGGCTAACCGCTTGTCCTATTTTTTATGGGCGTCACCTCCAGATGAAGAATTGATGAAGTTGGCGGGAGAGAATAAGTTGAGTAGTCCGGAAGAGCTTGAGAAACAAGTAAAACGCATGCTGAAAGACCGTCAATCAAGTGGCCTTGCGAAACACTTTGCAGCCCACTGGTTGAACTTCAACGAGATCCTCGAACATGAAGGGACTGATACCGATAAATTCCCTGAGTTTAATAAAGATCTGGCAAAAGACATGTGGCTTGAGTCTGCTATCAATTTCGAATATATAGTCAAGCATGATCGCAGTATTCTGGAAATTATCGATGCTGACTACACCTTTGTCAACTGGCGTTTAAGAGAGCTCTATGGCATGGAACGCGGAGAAAGTACCAGATTCGCGAAAGTTATGCTGAAAGATAAGCGTCGTGGAGGAATTACCAGTCAGGCCAGTATTCTGACTCTGACGTCTACAGCTTTGCGCAGTAGTCCAATTTTAAGAGGCAATTGGATCAATCAATCACTACTCGGTACTCCAACTCCACCTGCACCGGCAAATGTCCCACCATTACCGGAAGAGGAGGTGGTTAGTAAGGATTTAACCCTCAAAGAACAACTATCATCACATCGACAAAGACCTGAGTGCAAAGGTTGCCATCAGCGCATAGATCCGCTCGGTTTTCCACTCGAGAATTACGATGCCATAGGCCGTTGGCTCGACAAATACGAAAAGGCAGCAATCGATTCGACCGGAGAATTGACAAATGGCAAAAAAATCGATGGACCGATCGGTCTGAAGAAATACCTGCTAAGAGAGAAAGAAAACTATCTCAAACATGCGTCGAGGAAACTCCTTGCCTATGCCTTGGGCAGAAGCATTGAGTACTACGACTTTTACGTGATCAATGAGATGGTCAAGAACTTAAAACAAAACGATTATCGCTTTTCGGCAATGGTGACCGCAAATGTCAAAAGTTATCAGTTTCAGCATAAGAATTACGAGTCTTTCATGTTAAAATTAAATCCTCGAACTCTTCTAAGAGGTATGGGGGAATGTCTCTTGGGCTTCCCTGGTTGGAAGCTATGGGGCAAAGCCGTTTTGCCAATAAAAATGTCCGTCTTGGTTTTATTCAATTTCCAAATGGAATTGCAGAAAACTTCTGTACTCCAGAAGGAGAAGGTAAAAACATGAAACTCTCTAAGAGTTTGATGCCACTGACCCCGATCGTCAATAAAGTCAATGTTCATACGAATCTAAAGCATAATACTGCCTGTAATCATATTCCCGGCATAGCTAACTTTCTGTCGGGTGCAAAAGTCGCTAAGGGAGATAAATTTCAAGTCGCAAAAAGTGCGGATCAAGTTGCTGCGGATTATCTCGGTAAAGACACATATCTGCCTAGTTTGGAATTATCTTTAGCGCCTCCGAGATCAGGAAAAGTGGATGAAGGTTACTTGTGGGCACTTGGCGCCTATATTTCCTGGTATAATGAAACAACTCCGGTGCCGCGTGAACTGGTTCCGGCCAATGCTTACACTCGCTTATTTAAAGGCGCTCAAAGAAGTATTTCTTCTCAAAAAGAGTCAAGGAGCATTCTTGATTTTGTTAAGGACGATACGATGCGGCTTAAGCGTTCTTTAGGGAGAGAGGATTTACACCTCGTCGATCAGTATTTTACATCAGTTCGTTCACTCGAAAGGCGCTTGGATAAATTAACCCGTTCCAACATGACTATTCCGAAAGGGGCGAAAACTCCAGCACCTGGTATTCCTACTGATTTTCAAACTCATGCCAATCTCATGCTGGACATTATGGTTCTGGCTATGCAATCGAATCGAACTAAAGTTGTTTCTTTTATGTTTGGTAGAGCAAATTCCGGTGTCCGTTTTGATTTCCTTAAAGATGCCGGGCGCGATATGCACCATTCTTATTCTCATCATAATAACATTCCTGAAAGAATTAAGAGTTTGGAAGCGATTACCCGTTACCATATCACCCTGTACTCGAGGATGTTACAGAAGATGGATCAGATACAGGAAGGTGACAGAACTCTTTTAGATAACAGTCTGATTCTTATGAGCTCTGGACTTTGGGAAGGAAATGGCCATACCGCCAATCAAAAACCAATTATCGTTGCCGGAAGAGGCGGGGGAAGTGTCAAAACAGGGCTTCATCAGGTGCATGTGCCAAAAACACCGATGAACAATCTGCTACTTGGTATGCTGAAGACTGCTGGATGCCCGATTAAAAGCTTTGGAAACTCAAGAGAAGCTATAATTTAAAGATCTACAAGACAACACACAAGAAAGCTGATGATTTCGGTCATCAGCTTTCTCTTTTTTGTACGAAAATGAAAAAGCTTGAGGTTAGGGAAGGAAAAGTAAGTATTTCCTATTGACTGACAACATAAGCTTATGGAGTTCATAAATGTTCAAAAAACTTTCACTCTTACTCATTTTTACGCCATGTAAATGGTCTACTGCAAGTAATACAGACTTTGAATGGTAAATGCTCTTTTTTGATTCCTTTAGGCATTAGGTAACCCGTTATTTAGGAAAGCTGTTTTTTTTGCTTTATTCCAATAATTGAAGAAGCGTTTAAAATTGAATTTATCTGAAACCTGAACAAATTTTTTCGGTTTAATGAGTTCAACATTCAGTTTCTCAGATATACGTGAAGTGAGATTGACAATCTCACTGTCGACAGAGTATAATGCCTTGATTTTCTTAGGGTTTAAGACTAACAATATTTCAATAATATCACCTCTTATTATTTCTACAGGCAAGGCACAGAGTGACTCATATATGAAGACAAGTCTCTTGAGAGAGTATCCACGACGTTTAAAATACATGTCATCCCATATGAAAACGGGACGTATTTGTGGGTTTAGATTATCTAAAATTTTCATGTTCAACGATTTGTCATGAATCCAAAATATATCTTTAGTCATTGTACCTCCGAAGGTGCGGAAATAAGTCTCTAGCCAGTTCATCATAGCTTTGATCTAGCTCTGTATTACTATTGGGGCTACAATTAACTAAATTACCGAAATACTTTTTTACGTTTTCAAGATTAAATATGTACGGCCTATTACTAAACGTGCTAGCAATCCATTGCCAAGAAAAATTGTTACTTGCTTCATCAGCATCAAGCAGGTGTTGTAAAAACCATTTTGCTCCAGCTTGCCATTTTACACGTCTGAAATGCACTATGTAGCTGGCCAGGTACATACGCGCATGATTATGTATGTATCCTTTCACTAGTAGATCGTTAATGAATGAATCAATTACCGAAGTACCAGTAGTTGCACGTAAGATGTCACCAGGGAGTTGATCACTATAGTCAAAGGAAGTAAAACCTGTCTTGTAATTTTCGACATCAGTCCAAATCCAATCTGGATTTTTTTCTGCTATACGTTGCCAGAAATCGCGCCATGCTAGTTCTTGAATAAATTTAGTGATTTGAGAGGGTAGAGTACACTTTTTAAGTGCAAAGTTTCTAATTTCATTTATATCAATAATACCATGGCTTATATATGGAGATAAGCGCGTTACTTTTCCATCACCAAAGTTTCTGCTTTTTGCATAATTAGTTGGTTCAATTGCTTTTAATAAAACTTTAGAACTTCCAACTCCACCTGTTATCTCAGAGGCATCTCCCGTAGCCCATGGTGCTAAATTTTTAACATAAGTAATTAAAGCTTCTCTATCACTGAAATTGGTTTGAAGGTGATGCACGATTACTGTCTCAAGTTTAGAATCTTGGCTGAATTATTTCAGTTTTTTATGTTTTGCGATTCTTCCCGAAACACGCTTGCGCCACAAGCGAAAGCTAGACTTTTTGAGGTTATTTCTCATTATTTTGATGATCAGTGACTCTGTCAACCCTGTAAGCATCTTTATATCATCAAAGGAGGTCTTATCGCACCACGCTAGTGCTATCACTTCACTGGTTTCAATTTTTCTTTTCAGCATAATTACATCTCATAAATACAATTTGAATACTTTGGAATACATCTAGAATTATTTAGAAGATTAGTGATTGCTGAAGTTTTTCAAGATTGTGAAATTTAGAAATTGGCCAACTAATTTATTCTGTATTCAATTTTTAATCATTAGAATAAATATTTAAACTTTTCCCATTTTTAAACATCAATATTTGAGACCATTAACAATAGTTACATATGAGGTCCCTCTTTAAAA
>JAKVBD010000158.1 GCA_022446985.1 Lentisphaerales bacterium | reverse complement strand
AATATGATAAATCGAAATCTATTATTAATAATAATTTACATAACTTTGGGGTTTATGTGCTGCAGTCATGCCGAAGATAAGACTGTTAGTGAGAAACCTAATTTTGTCTTTTTTATTGCCGATGACGTATCGCAGATGGATTTTGGTTGCTATGGACACCGGACCATAAAATCGCCTCATATAGATGCTCTGGCAGCTAAGGGTATGCGTTTTGATAATGCCTACCTGACCACCAGCAGCTGTAGCCCCAGTCGCTGCAGTATTATTACCGGCCGTTATCCCCATAACACGGGTGCTCCAGAATTACATGTTAAATTACCTGCTAATCAAATTCGCTTTCCGGAACTCTTGCGGAAAGCCGGATACTACACCGTACTTTCCGGTAAGAATCATATGCTTAAGAACAAAGATCGAGCCTTTGATATAATCACCAAGGGTAAAGATCCGGGGTGTACTGAGTATTGGCTCAAGCACCTGCAAGAACGCCCCAAAGATAAACCTTTCTTCTTTTGGTATTCTTCGATCGATGCCCATCGACCCTGGCAGAAGACTAAACACGTTCCGACATACAGTCCGGAAGAAGTGATTGTCCCTCCTTATTTGGTCGATACAAAAGTTACCAGAGAAGATCTAGCTAGTTATTACCACGAAGTCAGTCGTTATGATTACGACATCGGTTTGATTATGGAGGAACTCAAGAAGCAAGGGGTTCTGGACAATACCGTGATCATCATAGCCGCCGATAATGGCCGCCCCTTTCCGCGCGACAAATCACGCTTGTATGACAGTGGGATTAAAACTCCCTGGATCGTTCACTACCCCGCTATAATCAAGCAGGGTGACGTATCGAAAAGTCTCCTAAGTGTTATTGACCTCAGTGCAACATGTCTCGAACTTGCGGGCATCGAAAAGCCAGCTGCTATTCAAGGTCAAAGCTTCATTCCCATTCTGAAAAACCCCAAGGCGAAGATTCGCGACATGGTTTTTGCCGAGCATAACTGGCACGTGTATAAGAATCATGAACGTATGGTACGCTTCGGAGATTTTGTTTACATAAAGAATAATTATCCAAATCAAGCCAACCTCTGCTACGAATCGGACACCAAGTACCCCGCCGGAAAAGAACTGTGGGATGCTCACCTTGCCGGAAAAACGACCGCTCAACAACAGCAGGTGTTTGCGAATCCCTGCCCTGAAGAAGAACTTTATAAGTTAAGTAAGGACCCAGATCAATTGACCAATCTGGCGAAGAATATTGAATATGCTCATCAGCTTAAGCAGGCACGCCAGTTGCTGGCAGACTGGACAAAGCAAACCGGCGATAGCGTACCTTCAAAGCCGACTCCTCATCGCCATGATCCTCCGCGAATTGAAAATGGCAAAATAATCTCTGGAGGCAAGTACAAAGTGAGGAACCCACATGGAGAAATGCCCGGTGCATCCAATGATGCCATGAAGATTAACCATCCAGGGCCTATTTGGATCAAAGAAAAGTAATGGTGAATATGAACAAAACGACTATGAATATGATTCTTACATTGTGGTATGAGTCAAATAAGGCAGCGAAATTGGAAACGAAGACAAAAATAAACTTTGTTAGTTTTTTGCTTCTATATTTCCCTGTAAAAAATGGTATCTACTGAGAGCTTATAAAAATGAAATATAAAGCAGACAAAATAAAATTTCTTAATCATCATATGAAATTTATTATAATTCTAATCTTTGCAGATTACTTTTTTGAACAACAAATGGCTCAATGGCTCTATGCTATATACATTTTTTATATTTGCAAAGATATCCTAAATGATAAAAACTCAGGAATATTACCTTCAGTTGAAATAAGTGATTCAGAAATATGGACGGATAAATTTAAGAGGATCAAATTTAGTGAAATTGATTTAGATAAATCAACAATCAGTAAACGGAAAATATTTCTCATAAATAAAGTAGATACCTGGAAAAACAAGGTGAAAATTAATCCAAAAATGTTTAACGAAGATATCGAAGATATCATATTAACAAAACTTTCATTGTCGGGGAATTCACAATCCAAACAAGCAAACTGTTTAGTGAAATAGTAAGAAGTTTATAAAAACAAAGATCACTGCTAAGCGCCGCTTTTTAAGCCCTTGCTACCTCTAGCTCAATCGATAAGCGCGTGCGACGCAATTATCATGATAATAATTTCAACAACATATTAATTGTTGAAATCACAACAAAAATCGCCGAATAAATCCAAGAAAAATAAATCATAAAATATTGATATAAAATATTTTACATAAATTAAAAAGATCTGTAAAGAAATGTTTTCAGCCCTTCGTGTAAAGGAATAATTACACTAACATTTAGGATGAAAAATGAAAAAATTTACTTTAATCGAAATTATGATTGCCTTGGCAATTATCGGCATCTTACAATCTCTACTTATACCGGCTCTCTCAAACGCAAGAAAAAAATCAAGAGACGCAGTATGTCAAAGCAGGCTCAAGCAACTGTACGATGTAAGTATGATGTATTCACTTGAAAATGATAATTACTTTGTCTATAATGCCATTTATCCGGCAGACAGAGCCAACCAAAGAATATATTGGTTCTACGTGTTCACTCAGTCTGATCGCCCCTACTACCTAAATGATAAGCAACAGGAAATAATGTCATGTCCCGTCATTAATTCTATCTATAATGTAACTTCCAACAACTATAGAACTACGGGCATGAATTCTAAACTCATAACAGGTACTGCTAAAATTACCAAAATAAGTAATCCTGCTCATAAAATAATTTATGGTGATGGTTACAGCCATACTAACGCTAGTGGTAAAAGTTATAGTAATGCCATTAATTACACAAGCCGAGCTGGGGGAGAGGAAGATTATATTCACGATGGCAAAAAAAATGTCGTACATGTAGATGGTCATGTTGAGTCAAACACAAAATCATATTTAGTAAGCGACCAAGACCTTTGGGATTACAATTAATAAATTGTAAAAATTTGCGAAGCCCGCAATAGTGTGATCACATCTTTTTAGGCCGAATCTACTAAATTATGATTAAACACCTCCGTGTCATTTCGTGACCTTCTGTGGTGAAGATAACTTTATTCTCAACCACGAAAAAGCACTGAAAAACACAAAAAATTGCGAAGCCCGCAATAGTGCAGATATCAATTAGTCGAATCTATTAACACAAAAGCCCTGAAAGGGTGACAGATTTTAAAACTGAGCTCAAGAAACAAAAATCGTATTGTTATTTCTTCCCATCTGCCTGTTCAATAATTTTCATATCTTTCAACCATTGCAAATAAAGCTCCGGCCAAGTGGAAAGCGGATACTGTTTTGGGCGCAGAGAAAACCCGTGCCCGCCCTTTTCAAAAAAGTGTGTGCGAACAGATGCACCAGCTTCTTTAAGAGCCTTGGCATAGATTTGATTTCCGGGATAAGAAAGCTTGTCGTCTTTGGCTGTTATAATCAGCGTTGGGCTGAGTTCACTGGAAACTTTAAAATCCTTAGTCAGCTCCTCACCTTTGTTCATATAGGCCGGGTAAAGCAAAACTGTGAAGTCCGGTTTACAGCTGACTGCATCAAGCTTATCGACTTGCTCATATGCTTTAATATCAAAACCAGTGCTAACCCGAGCCGCAAGATGACCTCCCGCTGAAGAGCCCATGATGCCAATGCGTTTTGGGTCAAGGTTCCACTCAGGTGCTCGCGAGCGGACAATCCTGAGTGCACGCTGAATATCTTGAAAAGCCTTTTTGCGATTCTTAGGCACGTGGTATAAGAGCATAAATGCCGAAATACCGCGTTCATTGAGCCATTTGGCAATCGGGGTTATCTTCGTTGTCACAAGAAGATTGTACCCTCCTCCCGGGCATATAACAAGCGCTGGCACGGGCCCCTGCCCTTTCTTGACGGGAGCCGGAAAATAGCGCATGGAAGGCTGAGTTATATCAGTAAGACGAATATGACCATCGCCTCTATCTGGCTTCTTGGGCGTTCCCATTGCTTTCTTATCTTGACTTGCTACATCTTTGGGCCAAAGCATAATAATGTCGTTGGCTTTATACTCTGTCGAATTAGCAATAACTACGGTGCTTAAAAAGGCAATACAGCATATAAAAAGGACTATGAGTCGGTTTCTGCCTGAGAATTTCATATGTTGACTTCCAGTTTTTCTTTAAATTGAAGACGAGAATTGCGCATTTTACACACTCCAAGCCAATAGATTATTAATAAATTTTTTCATAGAGCTCACTGAGACCATTGATAGTGATAGTTGGAGAAATACCCCATGGGTCAAAAGGGCTATGATTATTGCGTTGAACCCATGCAGTCTTGAATCCATAAGCATTAGCCCCAAGGATATCGAATGGGTTACTGGAAATCAGCAAAGTTGATTCAAGTTGAGCTTGGCTTTGTGATATGAAATATTCATAAACGGCCGGATTTGGTTTGAAGGATTTTATTGTATCGGTACTGACTATGCCTTTAAAATATTCTGATATCCCTGTATTAACTAAGAGCTCTCTTATAGATTCACTTTTGCCATTCGAGAATGCATATAAATCAAATTTAGAATCCGTTAATTTCTCAAGCCCCTCTTTTACATCCTCAAATAGAGGTAGAGATTTGTAAAAATCGAGAAGCTTCGCTTTGTGATCTTCCGTTAATTCTAACTTATGAAACAGGCAGGTAAAGTCTAAGGCTTGCTTGGTGCATATGGAAAAATCTTCATACTGATTCATCAGGGCTTTCCTGAAGGAATATTCAAGTTGCTTATCTCTCCAGGTTTGTGAAAATATTTTCGCTTTACTTCCAATAAAACCTTCCAACAGTGATACAACTCCATGAGTATTCATGAGAGTTCCATACACATCAAATGCAAGGGTGATTTTCATGTCAAAACCTATTATGAATTGTTACCAGTTTGCGGCGGTTTTAGCCGTATTCCTGTGAGATTATTCCGTATCTATATTACCTTGGCGAGAATGATGCAGTGGGATCCCTGCCGATTGCCGGATCGATCACTACGTCACCTTCTTTACAACGCTTCAGAAAACCGTCGATATAGATAATTTCCCCGCCCTTATAGATCTCTGCCATGCGTTTAAATTTTCCGAAATGACATTTTATTCCGCCCGAAAGATGTACCCATACAGAATTGGTGTCGCTGACATCAACCTTCGCCACTGTTCCTTTAACGGTGATTTTCTTGCCGACAAATGCTTGTCCTTTTGTCGCCAGGTCCGCTTGAAGAAACTGTGCTGCCGGCTTCCCATAGTCCAGCTTCCAACCTTTGGTACATCCGCTTGTGAGAGCTGCGAGGTTCAATATCAATATCATTAAAAATCTCATTCTCATTTCATCGCCTTATTCACTTCTTTTTTCCAGCTTTTGGCTGCTGACCAGACAGTCGCAAAAAGACCTCCATACCACTTTCTCCCTGTTCGTTTGTTTTGGGGAAGGAACCGTCGATATAGGACTTGACCTGCACGTCAAAAACCTCGTACTCTACAGCAGTGATCATTCCATCATTATTCCAATCAACGAAAACAAAAAGCGACTTGCAGTCAGGGCGATCTTTATTCCAGGCTTGCTGATTGGGCCATTCTTTTTTTGACGAGGATCCATATTTTTTGGGATAGGTTTTTGATTGTCTCCTAAAGGTTTTGTCCGCCAATTCCTCTTTCCAGCTCAAGCCATCATCGCCATCGCGATTGGCGCGCGTCCAATCTGGGTGTGGAAATTCTTCGTATTGCCAAATGTTATCCTTGTTTTTATCGAGCGCCGCCCAAATCTCATTTGCTCTATCCAGTTTCATTTTGCTGAAGGTGGCCTCCATTTGCCTAATATGAGCATCCGATTGAGAAGCATTTGGAGAGCTCGTTTTCTTTACAGAAGTCTTTTTCTCACTCTGTGAATTCGTTTTGTTATAAAGTTTAAGCTGATCTTTAAAGGCTGTATATTCCGCTTCGCTGATCTTGCCATCGCGATCCCAATCAATGAAATAGAAAATCTGCTCAAAACCACGATGAGCTACAGCCCATGTGTGATTCGACGACCATTGATTTTGAGAGTCATTGCCATGCTTCGCTAAAAAATCACCGTCCTGAACTAATTTTTTAAGGACACGATCGGATAATTCCTCAGCCCAATCGACAAGCTCGTCTTTATTGCGATTAGCACGCTCCCAGTCTGGGTGTGAGAATTCGCTATACTGCAATTTGCCGTCTTTATTCTTGTCTCTATTCCACCATTCAATGCGAACCGTGTCCATACTCGCGGTATCCAGAGCAAGCTCAAGTTTCTCAATACCAAGCAACCTGCGCTGCGCTTCTGCCTGACGACCTTCTTCCGTAAGGAGATGCTTGAAATCTCCGAGGAATTCTCTTCTCACCATGAACATTAAACCGTAGTTGCCGCCACGATTGACAAGAGTGCCACGTGCCGTGCGGCCATCACCGGCCAGAACTGCAGTAAAGGTCGCCCATGTCCCCACCTTGGTCCCCTGCCTTTCTATGACTGCCATGTGGTGGGTACCTTTCTTAACCGCCTTTTTGAATTGACCAATAAACGGCGTCATGCTAGACCAGGTTCCGATCGGGCGAATGGTTGAGGGTGGGTCGAAGGGTTTCTTGATTTGGCCACCGTCACCTGCAAGTTGATCGCCTTCCTGCTTCAGATTAATTTGCATGATGCCCCGACCCAACTGACCATTCAGCCTCATGGTCGTGAAGCAAATCCAGGTTCCGGAAAAATGATTACCCAAGTCATTGTCACTCATCTCTACCGGAAGCGTCTGAAGCGTCTGAATACGGTTCTCCAGATTCATAACCCGCATGATCGCCATTTCAGTTTCAGGTGAAAGGATCTGCCCCTGCTGCTCAGTCTGCTGCTCTTTTTGCGCTGTTTTATTGTCTTTAAGTTCAGTACTTGTTTTGTCCCCACTTGCTGTAGAAGAAACAAGAAAAAGTAATGACGAAATGATGCTTTTATAACTCATGAAATTCCAATTTTTAAAATTCTTATTAGGACACATGATATTATCAAGTAAAAAGACTCGGCGTACAAAAATCATCATGGTCACCCATGTCAATCACGGAGAGTCATAAGTATTTCTTTACAGACGAATCTTTCTTTTATCCTAAAAACTCAGCTGAACTAGAGTGCTCCGCAATAATCTTTATTTTCGAGACCTCTAGTAAATATTTGCATAAAGAGTACTGAGACTACTCAGAGTTATGCTGGGAGAAATTCCCCATGGATCAAAAGGTGCATGGTCATTGCGTTGAATCCATGCCGTCTTGAAGCCATAAGCATGAGCCCCAAGGATATCGAATCGGTTACTGGATATAAGCCAAGTTGATTTTAGCTCAGCTTGGCTTTGGGATATAAAGTGTTCATAGACGGCAGGGTTAGGTTTAAATGATTTAATTGTATCGGCACTAACTATGCCTTTAAAATATTCCGATATCCCGGCAGCACTTAAGAGTACTTCAATAGATTCACTATTGGAGAATGCATATAAATCAACATTCGAATCCGTCAATTTATCAAGGCCCTCTTTAACATCTTCGAAGAGAGGTAGAGATTTGTAAAAATTGAGAAGCTTCGTTTTTTGATCTTCTGTTAATTCGATTCCATAAAATAGGCAGGTAAAATCTAAGGCTTGCTTAGTACATATCGAAAAGTCTTCATACTGATTCATCAGGGCTTTCCTAAAGGAATATTCAAGTTGCTTATCTCTCCAAGTTTGTGAAAAGATTTTTGCCTTAGTTCCAATAAAACCTTCCAATAGTGATACGACTCCATGGGTATTCATGAGAGTTCCATACACATCAAACGCAAGAGTGATTTTCATATTAAAACCTTAGTTGTGTAGTAAGCGTGATCAGTGGTGCTTTTGACTTTAGTTAGCGGTTCATTGCCATAAGTTATGCCTCTACCTTTTAATTCCTTAAATTGCATAGTCGAAAAGTTAAGTATAAATATATCTAGTGAACAATTATACAATATTTATTTACAAGTCTTAAAAACTTGTAAACCGTTCAAAAATACTAAAGTGCGTCAAACTATTACTAAACTAAAAGCTGCATTCCAAAGCCTGGTTTTTCTGAAGGACTGATTTTGCCATTTATAATTTTATAGTCCCCGTAATCAATGTCATTAGATTCAGATGTTACCCCCTCAATTGTAGCAACATTTCCTAATCCTGCTGCAAGATGTGACGTATAATGAGTTCTCAGCATAGAGCCCCAAGTGTGTGGACTGGCAAGCATTTGGTTCTTTATTAGCTCGGGCTGAAGTTTACGCCAACGAGTAAAACCAAATCCCATTATATCCGGAAGGTAAAGGTTCATTATTTTTTCTTTCCCCATTTGCATACAAAGATTATGCTTTGGTCTGTATTCACCATCGGCATAGAGTGTTTTTTCAAAGCCGTTTTGGTCCATCCATTGACGAAGCTTTTTTCCATCCTGATAATTTTCAATAAAAGGTTCTTCTACCCAGAAGAGTGGTATACCTTCTACTCCTTTTAGGAATTGTATGGTATCACTTAAAGTATATTGATCATTGGCATCAACAAGAATCTCTACATTAGGGAAGTTTTTGTGAATGAGTTTAACAACTTCAATATCTTTCTTGATACCTTGTTCTTTTGGATACCATGTTCCACTTCGACCAATTTTTACTTTCAATTGACGATAGCCATAATCGATATCCCACTGACAATTGTCAATGATTTTATCAATGCCGGCAGGCTTATTATCCGGAAAAAGCTCATCAAAATAAATCATACCACTGTATATTTTCGATTCCTTTGGCCCCTTTGCCCCAAGAAGCCTATAAACAGGTTGATTGAGTATAACTCCAATTAAATCATGTAAAGCCAAGTCAAAATGAATACTGACATCTGGTCTGATTCCCATTTGAGGCGAAATTAAATCCGTAACATTTTTACCTTGGATACGAGAAATGTATTTTTTTGCCTTATCACTGCATTCAGCCCAACCGAGTGCGCCTTGATCAGTTATTAATTTTATAGCTGTTTTTCTTTTAAATTGACCGTGATTACCAAGTTTACCATTTTTTCCGACATGCCTAACAAAATTGTAGTTGTAGTTAACAAATTCTATTTTATCAATTTTATGACTTTTAAGTTCAGAGTACTGGTCTTGACTAAGACAGCCCATGTAAACTGATGAAGCTCCTAATGATGCCGTTTTTAAAAATTTTCTTCTATCCATATTCATTTCCAAATTAAATTTGCAATTGTTTTTGAGTTTACAGATATTAACGAAAAACCCTGTATTGATCTTTCTATCTAAAGTTTTTACTCTATCACGAAGGGCTTAAGCTCTATCTTTACACATATGGACAAGCATTCTCTAATATTTTTAATTTGAGCATAAAAACGCTGTAAAACCTAAATAATAGGCAGATTTACTGTTGGAAGAAATAGAGAATAAAGAACTTAAAATAAAGTCAATAGGAACATAGATGACAAAAATCATTAAAGTTGCTTCTGTTAACTGCTTAATAAAGGCCTTGATTCATAGGCGATTCAAAAAGAACTTGATCATAAGTAAGACAGATATCTGTACAGATTTCTAGTAAATGAATCGTGTATAAATCTAAACTCAACACAAAAGAGGTAAAAATGAATAGAAGAATTTTTTTATTGAGCAGCTCAGCTCTTGTGCTTGCCTCATCCTCTGCCGCTTCTACAAAAAACTCCGATCATATCATCTTTGCTGCGGGAGGCTCTGGAGAAAATGGCGGTATTCATCTTTATAAGGCTTCTTTTGACGGCACAAGCATTAAAGAGATTGCTCATATCGGAAAGGGAGAAGATCACGGTTTTCAATGTTATCATAATGGTATTCTTTATTCCGAATGTTCAATCGGCCCCAAAAGGACAGGCACTTGCCTTGTAAAAGCCTACCGTTTCAAGCGTCATACTGAGGAATTAACTGATATCAGTTCTCTCCCAACTGAGGCTAAACTCTGTCACATGGAAACTCAGGGAACACTTCTTGTCGGTACCGCTTTTCTGGGGGCATATATTGAAAGTTTCCAATTGGCCAAGGATGGTAGAATTGAACTATCCATTGAAAAAATTAGCTTCAAAAGCAAGAGTACATCAAAACGCAAAAAAGTTCACCCCCATGCCTTCAAGTTCGACCTAGAGGGACGGTTTGGCTTCATGCCTGATTTAGGACGTGATCTCATTCAGGTTT
>JAKVBD010000157.1 GCA_022446985.1 Lentisphaerales bacterium | reverse complement strand
TTTGCGGTTTTTCTATTTAAAAATAAAAAGGTACAGCAATGAAAATTATTTTAATCAGCCTGCTTATCAGTCTTTCATGCCTGGCAGAGTATAAAGTCTCAGTATTTCTTGGCAAAGAGGCCGATGCAAAGTATAAAGCCGACATGGATTACCCATTTGGAATCGAGTTTGACTCTAAAGGAAATATGTATGTCGTTGAGTATGACGGAAGTTGTGTTGACGTTCTGAGCGACAAAGGAGAGTTTACCAAATTAGGAGGCGATGGTAGTCGCAATTTCGCCGTTGAAAATGGACCCATTAAGAATGCAAAATTCAATGGTTTGCACAATGTCATTATAGATGCAGAGGATAATGTTTATGTAACGGATACTTTCAATAACGTCCTCCGGAGGTACGACCCAAAGACTGGCACAATTTCAAACTTTGTCGGTGGGAAGGTAGGTTTTTCAGGTGATGGCGGACAGGCAAAAAGCTCTGCCTGGAATCAGCTTTATTGTGCAGCTTGGAATACTGATAAAAGCAAAATTTATATTGCAGATCTTAAGAATAACCGAGTTCGTTGTGTCGATTTCAAAACAGGAATTGTTTAAACAGTTGCGGGCAATGGCAAGAAAGGTATTCCTAAAGATGGTGCCGATGCTTTAAAAAGTCCTCTAAAGAATCCGCGCGCAGTGGCTGTCGATTCGAAAGATAATCTCTATATTGCTGACCGGGCTGGTCACGCTCTTCGAGTTGTGAAGCCGGATGGTAAAGTTTACACGTTGGTCAATAAAAAAGGCAAGAAAGGCCGCGCTCTTGGCGATGGCATTAATGCTCAACTTTTTGGGCCTAAATACCTGGCGATTGACAAAGATGATAAAGTGTGGATTGCTGATGATCAGAATGATCGAATTTGCCTCTATGATCCGGAAACAAAACAATTGACTTCCATTATAGGTAAAGAGTCAAATATGCAAGGCTGGGATATCAAGCGACCTCATGGAGTCACTATTCATAAAGATGGCTCGATTTATGTCGTGGACTCAGGAAATGACCGGGTTTTGAAGTTGGAAAGATAGATAAGTGTTCGCAACTTCAATGGTTTTGGGCCAGCTAGGGAGTGATTGATTCAGAATTTAAGCCAATGTCTGGCAGGTTGTAGAGGTCATACATATATTTACTGCGGAAATCACCTTCAGGAGTCCAGCGAAGTCCGACAGCATGGCCATCAAAAAATGCATAGTTCGCTAAGGTATTTACATGCTTGTACTTCAAGGTGCTAAAGCCGGTGATTTCATCGTAGGCATGCTCTTGCTTAAAAGTTGACCTTCCACGAGTATTATCATTTTCAAAGTAACCATCTGCTAAAATTATGGACTCTGAAGTGTTCTTGATATGGGATCTTTTATAGCCGACATATGAAGCAAGTTGTCCGGGGCGAACAGGAATACCATAATCAATGTCGTAAACCTGTTTATTGAGATCGCCTTCGGTGCTTGTTGTTGGGCAACCATAAAATACCGGGGATGATACAGGACGAAAATTATAAGCTCCTGTTGCCGGAGTTGCGGCACCCCCAGCAAAGGCATCGACTCCAAGAGCCCAGTCCATAGCATTCCAACGGTTTGATTTATAATTTTTAGCAATTATGTCGTTGTTTTCACTCGCAAAGAGTTCCATACCGACTTTGATATTGCGGACATTATTTAGGCAGACTATCTGAGCCGCTTTGGCGCGGGCTTTGCTTAAGGATGGAAGTAATAGGGAAGCAAGAATACCAATTATCGCCATGACGATCAGCATTTCAATTAAGGTAAATCTTTTCATTTTCTCTCACACATTTAAAACACTTAATTTAGAAATAGGAGAGGCCTCTATTGTTTTGACATGAAAATGAAAAAATTTTGTTTAAAAATATATTATTATTCTTTGAGGAGCTAAAATTATTTCAACAAAAAGCCATTAATCTTGCCTTCTGTCAGCTTTTTCAGGGCCAGCGTTACGGTGGCTTTTTCGACAGCTACGTAGGACCAGTTGTCACAGACATTAATCTTGCCAACTTGCTTGCCAGCAAGGCCGCCTTTAGCAGTTAAGGCACCGAGAATGTTAACAGGTCCGACTTTTTGCTTCTTGCCTTTTTTAAGTTTAATGGTTCGCATCGGGGCAAATTTTTTTGGGCGTTTTAGAACATCGATGGAAGGTAGAGGTTCGCTATCGATTGTCTGTTCCAGAAACTCTTGCAAGAGGGAAATCTTGTGACTTTCTTTATCGCTGTATAGTGAGCAGGCAATGCCAGTGCTGCCAGCTCGCCCAGTACGGCCAATACGGTGAATGTGAACTTCGAAGTCGCGTGAAATATGATAGTTAATGACGGCATCAATTGAATTAATATCGAGACCGCGGGCGGCGACATCAGTAGCCACTAAAACAGAGATGCTGTTATTCATAAATTTGACTAAAGTTTCATCGCGGTCAATTTGGTCGAGACCACCATGTAGGTCGAGGGCATCGAAACCTGCATCGAGCAATTTATCTGTCACATCGCTCACATCTTTTTTTGTATTGCAGAAGATCACCGTAGATTGTGGTTTGTGGTGCTGAAGAAGTAAAGTCAAAGCTTCTAAGCGACGTTCATTTTGGACTTTGTAAAAGAATTGTTGAATCGTCACGCTATCGTGTTTTGACTCAACTTTAACTGTAACAGGATCTTGCATTACACGGCGTGAAATTGCCTGGATTTGTGGTGGATAAGTTGCACTGAAAAGAAGTGTTTGACGGCGTCGAGGAGTTTCAGCGAATATAGAGTCGAGTTCTTCCTGAAAACCCATTTCCAACATGCGATCAGCTTCATCTAGTACTAAAGTTTTAAGCAATTTTAAATTCAGCGACTCTTTGCGCAAGTGTTTACAGATTCGCCCTGGAGTTCCAACGATTATGTGAGCTCCATAATTGAGCGACTTTACCTGATCGCGAAATGGCATACCACCACAAAGGCTGACGACTTTTACATTAGCCAAAGTTCTAGCCAGCTGTCGGATAACCTTAGTTACCTGATCGGCGAGTTCACGGGTAGGACAGAGAATCAATGACTGAATGTTCAGCGAGTCGATATCCAGCTTTTCGAGGATACCAAGACCAAATGCTGCAGTCTTTCCTGAGCCGGTTTTAGCCTGGCCAATGAGGTCTTCGCCTTTTAAAATTGCTGGAAGACTTTGAGCTTGAATGGGCGTCATTTCTGTATAGCCGAGAGATTCGACATTTTTAAGAAGTTCGGCATTTAGCTTTAAAGAAGAAAAGTCAGTTTGGCTCAAAGTATTTATCCTGTATTGATACGGCACTATAGCCGACACTTTTTATAAGTTTAGCAGTTATCAAGATATTTAAAAGAATCAAAAAAATACCGGGCAAAAACCCGGTATTTTAAAATTCATAACAAGAAAAGTTTATCTTCTATTCTTACGGCGGTACTTTTTACTGCGCCAACGGTCCTTTTGCTTTTTCTCAGCAAACTTCTCTTTGACATGGCCCGGCAGTCCGCCATCTTCACGATACTTGTCTTGAACGTGTGTTCTTTCTCTAAGAATGATCTCAATCGGAACACCAGTCAAACCAAAGGCATTACGGATATTTTTCTCGATAAAGCCGATGTAAGATTTCTGCAGGTAATTCTTCTTGTTACAGAAGATAACGAACTTCGCAGGAGGGTTTTCAATCTGCGTTGCATAGTAAATTTTGAACCATCCTTTACCCGTTGATGGAGGAGGAGTTCTGGCAGTCATGTCCTGTAGAACCTGATTCAATAAGGCAGTAGGAACGTTGATCTTTGCCTGTTCTGAAATCTCAAGAGCCAGAGGAAGAACTTTCTCGAAAGCTGTACCATCTTTGGCACTGACAAGAAGAAGTGGAGCGTAAGAAAGGAAAGGTAATTCGCGACGGATATCTTCGATGACATCGTCCTTCTTTTTCTTACCTTTATAAAGGTCCCACTTGTTACCGATGATGATACACGGGCGACCGGCTTTGATGATCATCGAACAGATTTTCTTATCGTTCAGAGTGATTCCTTCAGCAATGTCGAGAACAAAGAAAACAACAGAGGCGCGACTAACGGCTTCTTCAGTACGCATCATACTGAACATATCGACCAGATTGTCGACTTTCTTACGCTGCTTTACACCAGCAGTATCGATCAACATACCATTACTGGATTCACCGAATTCATCCTCATAAGTAAATGGAATATCGACAGCATCGCGAGTAGTTCCGGCAACTTCACTGACGATCACGCGGTCGTGTCCGAGCAAACGGTTGATGATTGAACTCTTACCGGCATTTGGACGACCGGCAACAGCAATCTTCAGGTCTGGATCTTCAAGAGAGTCACCTTCAACCTGAGGAATATTCTTAGCTACGACATCGAGTAAATCAAAGATATTGCGCTTGTGAAAACAGGAGATTGGTAGAAGTTCTTCGCCACCCAGTGAACCAAAGATATCGACCTGATCTTCAAGATCCGGGTTGTCCGTCTTGTTACAGGCGATGATCATCTTCTTTTCTTTTGAGCGAAGGTATTTACAAACTTCGCGGTCCATTTCAGTCACACCGGCAGTGATGTCGGTTACGACAATAACCAGGTCGGCATCTTCTACCGAAACCATCAACTGGTCACGAATCAGGCCATCGAACATTTCGACTTTTTTCTTCTGCTTGCTGAATACACCAAGACCACCGGTGTCGATCAGAAGGAAAGGTTTATCCTGCCACTGAGTCGGCATACTGACGCGGTCACGCGTCACACCACTTTCTTCGTGCACGATGGATATGCGCTTTTTCATGATCACATTGAAAAGCGACGATTTACCTACGTTCGGGCGACCCACTATCGCCACAACCGGCAGGTTATTTTCAGTATTCAGTTCCATAATATTTTCCTATCTTTGGCGACCAGCTTAACCTTCTACAGTGCAGTCTCTGTCTGCACAGGTTTTTAGACGGGCAATGACGCGTTCTTTACCAATAAGCGAAAGGGGCGGGTAAAGATCAGCACCACCGCCAGCAGCTGTTACGGCCATACGTACCGGCTTGTTTAAACGACCGGCATTTTCAAATTTTGCTTCAGATACAGCAGAAACTGCTGCTTCGATTGCTTCTGGATTCCAGTCAGTTACAGCTTCCAGAGCTTCGGCTACGGCATTAAGATTATCTGTCATACCTTCTTTCTTTAGAGTCTTGCGAACATTCTTGTCGCCTTCTACCTGTTCAACACCTTCAGTGTAGAAGTATTTCCAGTCAGCTACATCTGTAGCGAGTTTAGTGCGAACAGTCATCAGAGCTGCTACCTGTGTCAGGTAAGCATCGTCTTCTTTGTACCAGTCGTAATCGGCGATGTATTTCTTGATGAGAGCTACAAATTCATCGGTCGGTTTTTCAGCCAGGTACTGACCATTCAGGTTAGTTAATTTAGCGATGTCCATCTGGGCTGCGGTGCTTTTAACTTTAGCAACATTAAAGGCAGCAATCGCTTCTTCTTTGGTTACCTTCTCAGTATTCTCACCTGGTGACCAACCAAGAAGAAGAAGGTAGTTGAATAGTGCCTCTGGCAAGTAACCTTTGGTGCGGAAATCGCCAACAAAAGCATCGCCATCACGCTTAGAGTAGGGTTTACCGGATGCATTAACGATCATCGGCAGGTGAGCGTACTGAGCCGGAGCGTGGCCCATGGCTTCATAGATGACCACATGACGGTAAGTATTTTCAACGTGATCATCACCACGGACGATATGCGTCATACCTTGGGTGATATCGTCACAGATATTTGCCAAGTGGAAAAGAGGCGATCCATCGCTCTTCACCAAAACAAGGTCCTTCATGCTGTCGAGTGGCTTACTTAGCTCACCTTTGACAAGGTCAGTGAAGCTTACTTTGTGACGAGTGAAGGTCATTTTTACAGCGCCAGCCAGCTCAACAACTTTGCCGTTATAGATTTCGTCGATTTCTGGATTCAGCTCGAAGATACACTCACCGGCTTCATTGAAAACTTTAAGATCTGTAAAACCTGCCAGAGTCATATTCTCTTGCGGAACTGCTTTACCTTTCTTACTGACCAGAGCGAAAGTTATGCCGCCTTTATCGATGATAACCGGTTGATCGGTGTGAAGTTCCTGAGTAGCTTCGCCAATTTTCGAGATAGTTTTGAAGTTTTCAACATCGTAAGGGAATCTGAAAAGAGTGACCTCGGCATCGCCCTTTGTATAACGGTACGCGCGACCTTCTTCCTGAAGTTTGGCGACAGTTGCCAGGTGATGGTCAGCTTGAGTACTTTGGTAGAGAGGTTCTTCATCGTAGTCCAGACCAAGCCACTCCATGCAATCAAGCAGACTGTCGATAGCTTCCGGAGTACTTCTTTCTTTGTCTGTGTCTTCAACGCGCAGCAGGAATTTGCCATTTTGGTTTCTGGCAAACAACCAGTTAAAGATTGCAGCACGGATATTACCGATGTGCACATGGCCTGTTGGTGATGGCGCAAAGCGAACTCTGACTTCCTGACTCATATTCAAAAAACCTTATAAATCAAAATTTTACATTCAGCGGCTAATGACAACTTTCCCAGCAGCCGCCCTCAAATTATGCCGCCAATGTAACGCCATTTTTACTTTCATCAACGACTAATATTAAATGAGCTTGAGAGCGAAGTTAAATATTACCTGAAATATCGTTGTCAAAGCCTCAGTGACAGTGACTTGCAGATGATTTCACTATTCTCAATACAGCTGCTTTACAGTTAACGAATGAGGTGTATACTAGCGGCATTCACCCCAAAAATGTTATTTTTAGAGGATTTTAATGGCAAAAGGTAAGAAAATTTCGCCGCGTCACCTGGCACGGGAATGGGCTGTACAATTTATGTACCAGCTGGATCTTCGCGATGTTGAGTTAAGTGAAGAAGATCTACAGCTTTTCTGGCAACAGTTGACGACTGATGTTTCTGCGAAAAAAGAGCGTGACTTTAAAAATGGTCAGCCTTTTGCCGATGAATTGATCCGTGGAACTCTGGCAAAGAAAGACGAATTGGATGAAATTCTTCAGAAGAATTCCAGTAACTGGAGTTTGGAGCGTATGGCTGCCGTTGACCGCAACCTTCTTAGACTGGGTGCTTTTGAGATTCTACATACCGAAACTCCGGCACAAGTTGTTATCCAGGAAGCCATCGACATCGCTAATGTTTTCAGCGATAAAGATTCACCTTCTTTTATCAATGCCATTTTGGATCAGATTAACAAAAGCAAGTGATTCCCAGGTATAGATTATGAAAAGCATTCTCAACATATTTAAGAAGGGTCTTCAAAAGACCAAAACCAGTATTCTTCGTGGCTTTGAAAGCCTGTTTACTGGAACGCAAAAGTGGGATGCCACAACTTACCGAAAACTGGAAGAATCACTGATTCGCGCTGACCTTGGTGTAAACGTAACTATGCGTTTGACTAAAGACATCAAAGATCGCTACGAGCGCGGTGAAATCAAGACTGCCGATGACATCATCGAAATCGGTCAAAATACAATTTCTGAAATTCTCGAAACTGACAATCGTCCTATTATTGAAAATCCGGATGGCCCAACTGTCATTCTTATGGTTGGAGTCAATGGCAGTGGTAAAACCACGACTACCGGTAAGCTTGCCTGGAAGTTGAAGCAGGAAGGCAAAAAAGTGATGCTTGCTGCTTGTGACACTTTCCGTGCGGCAGCAACAGAACAGCTCAAGCTTTGGGGTGAGCGCGTTGATTGCCCGGTTGTTCATGGTCAGCACGGCAGTGATGCCGCAGCGATTGCTTTTGATGCGACAAAATCGGCTATGGCGAAAGGTATGGACTACTTAATAATCGATACTGCCGGTCGTCAGCATACCAGAGCTGACCTTATGGAAGAGTTGCCAAAGATTTTAAGAACAATCCGCAAAAATATGCCAGATGCTCCACACGAAGTTATTCTTGTTGTTGACGGTTCAACCGGTACAAACGCGATGATTCAGGCGCGCCAATTTGGCGAAGCTTGTGGTGTAACTGGTTTAGCTGTTACCAAGCTTGACGGTACTGGAAAAGGCGGTGTTGTTGTGGCAATCAAAGACGAAAAGAATTTCCCGATTCACTACGTTGGTCTTGGTGAGCAGCCGGAAGACCTACAGCCATTTGATGCCCGTATGTTTGCCGAGGCTATCTTCTCAAGAGAGACGGACTAATTTTTTTGGTATGCCGATTTTTAATCGGCTGTCCCGGGTTCCTAGGACTACCGGCGGCCCGCCGGTAAATGGACTTACTTTTGCCGCAAGGATAGCGGCGCGCCCAGCTGGTAATTCGAATGTTGAATATCGAACACGGAATTTCCAATTTCCAAATGTTTGTAACTCCGAGCTCCAGTTCGGCATTGGTCGTCCTCATTGCCGCAAAGATTGTGGCGCTCCCAGGGAATTTAACCAACAAAACCTTTGAGTACAGATTGATCCTTTTTAAAAGCATCTCTGTACGCTGGAAGAGCTTTTGTCTCTTTTGGATAGTACTCAGCATGTAGTGAGTAAGTCCCAATAAATCCTGACTTTTAGGGATTGTTGAAGAATTTACGGTTAACCGTGCCAGAACGAAGAGGAACCTTTTTGAGAGTTTTTCTCTGCCATAAGTAATCTTTAACAAAAATGGCGGCAGTTTTATCTTCTAGGAGTTTTTGCTGAATGCCCCATGCACGTCTACTTTCGACCGTAGCATGACCAATATCGAAGGTCTCAGCGATGTATTTTTTCTCTATTCCTTTTAAACAATTATGCAGGTCCCAAAGTGGCGCGCCAAAGTATTGTGAATCAGAATGGTTCTGTTAAACAGCCTGAATACTAATAACTTTATTCATATCAGCCAAATCTTTAATCTTGGCTTTTATCTCATCTAATTGTGGCTAAATAGCTCGTTTCAGAACGTACTTGAAGTAACTCATGCGGTATTGGTGGGATTCCTACAGCGACGGCAGCTTTGAGAGTTACTTCAGCAGACGGTGAATCTACGCTTTTAATTCCTGAAGCGAGATTAAGCCGCAGCAACCGGTTCGATGCGCCCTTTTGGGCGGACTGGCAGTTAAACGCTATCTACACCTATTTCAACCATTGGGTCAGCAAAGTCACTGTAATTCAGCTGCTGAAAAGGCTTGGTGAATAGAGCGAAGTCATTGACCTTGTTTTTAGTCTGAGAGAAGGAAGTAGTCGAAGCAGCAAAAGCTGCTCTAGACACTATAGACTTTTGAAGGAAGGCACGACGATTCATAGAGTAATGTCATTTTTAACACATTTACACATGATGCAAAGTTATTCTGAATCTCTATCTAAGACAATTAATTGCATGCATAAATAATAGAATTTAAACAGGTTTGAATTTACTTTCCTAGCAAAAGTAGAAGTAGAAATAGGTCGAAATCGCCAGAGCAGCAACAATATTCAGGACAAAACCCTCCTTTGCCATGCGGTTAATTGAAACCTTGCGAGAACCGAAGATTATAGCATTGGGAGCAGTGGCTACAGGCAGCATAAAAGCACATGAGGCACTTATGGTTGCCGGGATCATTAACATCGCCGGGTTTTCAATGATGTCCGAAGCTTGGACCATCTCAGCAATGATTGGTAGAAGAAGCAGAGTTGATGCGGTATTACTGGTGACTTCCGTAAGAAAGGTAACCATCAAACAAGTACAAAGAATCACGAAGAATGGATGGAATTCGATAAAATGCGCCATTTGACTGCCAATGGCAGTACTTAGGCCAACTTCCTTAAAACCAGAGGCAATTACCAGGCCACCACTGAAAAGGAGCAGTATTCCCCATGGAATCTTTACGGCAGTTTCCCAATCGAGGAGTTTATCCCCAGGCTTCTCACCATTTGGTATTAAGAATAGCAGTACAACTCCAAGCAGAGCAACATCGGCATCTGAAGCTTTAGGTAATCCAAGCCAATTCTGCCAACCGCCAAAGGGCTCTTTGCGCAATACCCATGCTGCAGCGATAAATAGGAAAACGATAAGAGTGCGGCTTTCCTCCTGACGCCATTTACCCGAATGAGGCAGCTTGACTTCGGCGGTATCTCCGACATTACGAGTCAACCAAAAGCCGGTAATTGGTAGAAGAATGAGAACAAGAGGTATGGCCATCTTCATCCAATCCATAAAGCTGGTATCTTTGTCAAAGTATTCCTGGTAAATGCTGACAAAGGCTGCATTGGGTGGAGTACCAATTGGGG
Source organism: Lentisphaerales bacterium (assembly GCA_022446985.1). Classification (GTDB taxonomy): domain Bacteria; phylum Verrucomicrobiota; class Lentisphaeria; order Lentisphaerales; family Lentisphaeraceae; genus JAKVBD01. The sequence continues at coordinate 84 of JAKVBD010000157.1, read as the reverse complement.
TACCCATACCGCCAATACTGGCAGAGTAGCAGATGCCTAATAACAATGGAATGGTTAAATGATCATCTTCTGATTGTGATATAA
>JAKVBD010000156.1 GCA_022446985.1 Lentisphaerales bacterium | reverse complement strand
AAAGCTTACGAAAGAAGTCTTTCGTAAGCTTAAGTACACTCATCAGGAGTCGAACCTGAAACCTTCTGGTTCGTAGCTGAGAGTTGAGGTTATATGGAGGTGTTATTATTTACTGTTGTTCTGTGCTTAAATGACTGATTATTAGTCACTTATTATCTCGTGTTTTTTGTTTGTGTGGGGAGTTAGTGAGGGGACTTTTTGATTATAAATCTGGATTTTGACAGAATGACGGATTGATGTAGCATGTTATTCTCACCATTTCATTCCTCTTTGGGGTGGTTCATTTTTCTCTATGTAATCTTGGGTCGATATTTTGGGAGTTATGTCTGATAAAAGTTGTTTTAAAAGTTCTTCGTCATGACACTCGGTAATTTTCTGAATGAGTATATTTTTGGTGTGCGTAAGAGACGAGGGCACAATTTCTCCAAGTGAAAATCTTTGGATAGCATCTCGTTTTGATTGTTCAGTTGTATGAAGTGTGTAAGCCTCGGTCATTTTACTTGACATGTGTCCAACAATGCTTTGTAAAGTGACAATTGGAGTTCCTTGAAATCCATGAAGGTAACAAAAGGTGTGTCGCAATGCATGAATATCTTTTACTGAAGTTTTGCGGCTTCTATCGCTAAATGATTTAACCGACTGAATATTTAAGTCGGTTAACATTTTTTTGAATCGATAAGTTGTGCCTTCAGAATTTTCCTGGTACATTTTTGAGAGTTCAGGAGTTACATATTGATTGATTTTTGACTTTCGCTTTTCTTGTAGAAAATTATGGAGAGCTTGTGTTAAAGGTATGGAAACCTGCTCATTAGTTTTCTGAGTTTCCATGGTTATTACTTTTCTAGTGAAGTTAACGTTTTCCCATTTAAGTAGACAAATATCTGCTCTTCGTAAGCCTGTATTGATACCAATGATAAACAGGGCTTCAGTAATACCAAGATCATACTTTTCTGATACAGGCAGGTTTTGCCAATTACTTTTCTTGTCATCAAGATATTTTTTTATCATTTCCAATTCATCGATTTCAAAAATCTCACGACTTTTCTTTTTGTTTTGAACTAAAGGTATATTGTTGAATGGATTTTCGAGAAGACCGGCTTTTGCTGCTGTGATATTGAATATTTGTTTAAGTTGTTTGATATATTCATTAATGGTTGAAGGTGCTAGTTGAGTAATTTTGTTTGTATATTGACCTCCTTTACACTGAATGATTTTTTGAAATTTTCCGGAAGTTTTGAGATGAGATGCGTACTCTTTGGTTTGTTCATTAGTCACTTCTCTCAGCGTTTTAATTTGTGGGTGTTTAGTTTTCAAAAAGGCGAGAAAATCATTCCAATAGGCTTCTTTAGCTGACCAACCTTTTTTACTCGGGATTTTCCTCATAACAGCCGGGCCTTCCTTAACAACAGTTTCCCAGACATCTTCAAGGTTTAAACTGTCTCCAGAGATTTGATCAGTAATTTTTTCACGGAATTGGATTAAACTGGATTTCTTATACTTCTCAGGTTTACTTTCAATGTCTATTGCTTCACGGATTACTATCTTACGGTTTATTTCAAACTCTACAGCTTCACTTTTGTTTTGAGTAAATGTTGAACCCCGGTACCGTTTGCCTCCCATTCTAAACTCGTAATACCAGTAAGCACTCAATTCTCCATCTGCCATTTTTCGTTTGAAGACTGCCATAAATAAAACCTTCAGTTGCTGTAAGCAGAGACGCAAAAACAGCGATTTTGTGAATCATTTTTCGAGTTATTGGATTTTTTGTGCTTAGAAGCCATCTATTGGAGGAATTTTTAAATTGCTACTATGAAATATATAAAATTCTCTATGGTAGTTTCCTTTAATTATTTCTTTATCGGTGATGTTTTAATTATCACTTAGTTCTCGATTGGCTATGATTTTTGCCAGAGCATAGTGAAACCTGACCCAAGGCATTTTCACGAGAGTCGGCAGTATGTTTGAAAATCAGAGTTTTCAGCACAAATAAACCCGTTAAGTCAGAATTATTTCACAAAAAGCATACCTCAAACGTCTTAGCTTATAAGACTATGTTTGATTTGGAGGGATCTATGCGTCATAGAATCGATGTTTCTTTACAATCTAAAGTTATGCTTAAAAGCATCGCTGATAAGCTGGAGATAGCCAATCTGTCGGTCAGCACAGTTGCTGAAATGTGCATTCAGGCAGTCTATGATAATCTTGAAAACGGCGGCTTAGTTTTCGAAGAACGGATGAATCCTACTCAACATAAGTTGGATGAAATTATCTACATGCTTGAGCAGGCTTTACCTGAGGTTTAATGATGGAGTATGGACTAATATTTCACAAGACGTCCACCTGTAAGAAGAATCCAGATATCGAATATCTTGATGAAACATCAGAATATAAATTGCGAATGAAGGCTAAGCAGGCTGGAATTCCAATTGAAAAACTCAGAGCTGACAACGAGCAACTGCAAAAAGATATAACCTATCTGAGTAAAGAAGAGCAGGGGAATGTTTACGCCGGAGGCTTCTTACGAGATATGATTCTTGAGAAAAGAGGCATCGCTCCAGAGAAGTGGAATAATGAACAACGTAAGAAAGCTATTACTTCAGCCATCCTTAAAAATATTAAAGAGCATGGCGCTTATCGAGGAGGAGTGGGTCATAAATTAGTTTTTTCAGTGAGTGAAGGGTTTCAAAATAAAGTAGAAAATGTTGGACTAAATCTCGATCGAATTTTATCAAAAGAAGTCAAAAAAGTGATGGCCGAATTCCAAAGGAAGTTTCATCCTGGAGAAAAAATAGGTTATGCCTGGGGGATTCATCACGATACAGATAATCGTCATATTCACCTCTACCTCTGCAATCGAACAGATAAAGGAACTCATGTCGCCATGAGTAATCCTCTTAAGAATCATAAGAGTAAATACGAACAGAGAGATCAGATAGGCTATATAAAACAACGCTTAATACTCGCTCAACAAAGAATAGAAAAACAGATTCTAAAAGTCAGTACAGAGGAAAGTGTTCAACCAGAAGATTCATTCGTAGAGTCACCAAAGGTTAAGGGAGGGACTGGGCTACTGGTATTAGAATTCGATGAGTTAACTCAACAGTACGAAAAGATTCAAAATAAACAAAGAGAAATTGAGAGGCAACAAAAACAGATACGAGCTTACTATGCAGAATTTTACTTACGTCAAGAAATCCTTCATGATGGTTACAAAGATGTCCGTAACCTCAATAAATTGATTAAAGAAAAATATTCATTCATCAAACAATCACCCTCAGTCATTCCTATATCAGTCCTCCTTAAACACCGAGTAATTTCAAAATCCGGCCCAGCCAAGCATTTCTCAAATGCTCTCGACCGATTGCAATACACGATTGAAAAAAGGAAAAGGAAAGCCGCTGTAGATCAGCTTCAAGTTAGTCAAATTTATAAAAGTAATCTTATAGACCGTCTACAAAAGCTCGAGGCTGAACGACAAAGTTTTTCAAAAGGTATTGCTAAGGCAAAAAGTAAACTTCGAAATGAAAAACAGCAGTTATCTAACTTAATGAGAAGCTACCAGAATAAACTTGGAAAGTATCACTTCAATTTTTTCATGACTTATTGCCAGGATGAAAAGAAAAAGTCTGAGTACGAAAGGACGTTTCAACAGATAGTTCAAAAGCGAAAAATTGGACAATGTTCCGTAGAAGAAATCAAAAAAGTCTTGGAATGGAATCGTGAAGTTGACGCTCGAGGTAAGAGACTAAATCCAACTTTTCTTGGTAATAATTTCAGGCTTTAAACCTATCGAATACTCAAAAATGAAAAGGTGAACTTTGCTTCCAAATGAACTGCTTTAAAAAGCTGTTACCAGATGAGGATGTTCTCAAGTGTTGAATTGAGTGTGAGTTATTCTATGGAGAATACAGAAACACCGGTACCTAAGAAAGCAAATTAATTTATTTTTTAGATTGATCAGTCTTCAAATACTCTTCAGTTGGGGGCTGTATTTTGAGCGAGGGTTTTTGATATGGAATAGAAACATGCGTGGCTATAGACAGAGATTATATTGATTGTCATTCGGGGTAAATGTCAGAACGAAGTAGATTCAGAATAGATAATTCTCCTTTTAAGGACAGGTAAACTAATATTACAGATTCCCTTGTTAATTCTGACTTAAACTTTCACAAATGTTTTGAAATTACTTCAAAAATTAAACTAGCCAGTATAGCTTAGGGTATGAAAGAATTTGCCCCAACTAGAATAACTCTTCTTCAAAGAGCTAAAGATCCTAACGACCAGACAGCCTGGTCGGAGTTCTCGGATTATTACAGTGGTTTCATTGGAATGCTGTTAAATAAGATGAATGTGCCGATGATGTACCACGATGACCTTTCACAGGAGATTATGCTCAAGTTGTGGGCTTCTATTAAGAAATTCAATATCGATGATGGCCGCGCCCGTTTTCGCACCTGGCTTGGTAAAGTGATCCGCAATTGCGTCATTTATTATATGTAGTCCGAAAAGTCCCGAAAAAAGCGCTAAGAAGCCACTGGAGAGCAGGATAATCAATTTAATCTTTTTCAGGAAAAGGATTCGGATCTGGATGAGATGATCCACCAGGAATGGACCGATTATATGCTCAATAAAGCGATGGATCACTTGCGTGAATCTTTTTCAGGGAATGCGGTTGATGTTTTTATGATGAGTTCTCAGGGCAAGACCGTTGAAGAAATCTGTGAAGCTCTTAATGTCCCGGCAAATACCGTCTACGTTTTGCGCAGTCGGGTCAAGGCTAAGTTTATGGCCGAACTCAAACAGCTCAGAGAACTTTTTGAATTTTAATCCGGATTAAACATGGATTTTCCAGACTCATTTCGCGATATGTATGATGATGCTAAGGATTACCAGCTGGCAATCGATGACCAAGCGCCTCTTGTCTGCGAACTGAAAAAGATTGATGTCGAGTACAAAGACAAGGAGCTCATTGCCACCGGAGGCATGAAAGCCATCTATAAAGTTTTCAGTTCTTCCTGCCATCGCCATGTTGCCCTGGCCGAATTAGCAGATTCAAGTCTAGTCGAGAATTTTGACCCTTTCATCTGTGAAGCCCGTTTAACAGCTCTCCTCGAACACCCGAATATTATCAAAGTTTATGAAATAGGCCTAAATGTAGAAGAACAGCCGTTTTTTACCATGGAGCTAAAAAATGGCGATACCTTACAAAAGGTTTTGGAACAACGTCTAAAAGGTCAGGGGGCTGATCTTGAACAATATTCTTTGAGTCAGCTTTTAAATGCCTTTATCAAGATTTGCGATGCTATGGCCTATGCTCATTCTCAGGGAGTTGTTCACCTCGATTTAAAGCCTGAAAATATACAGGTCGGCTTATTCGGTGAGGTGCTGGTTTGTGACTGGGGTTTGGGTAAAATCATTGATCGCGAGCAAAAATCTTTTAATACAGGTAACTTTAGAAGAGACATTTTGAATAATGTCACCCTGACCGGTGAAATTAAAGGTACTCCCGGTTATATGGCACCGGAACAATTGAGCAATGAATCAAAGGGAACACAAACAGATGTCTATGCTTTGGGTGCCATATTATTGACTATCCTCTGTCCTGAAAGATTTCAGGGAATGGATACCCGAAGTATTCTCAAAGAAACAGAATTGGGGCATCCCGAATTCTTGAAAAGCAATCAAAGTAAAATTCCCAAGAGTCTTTTTCCAGTCATTGGGAAGGCCATGCAGAAAGACGCCTCACAGCGCTACTCAGATGTTTTGTCGTTGCGAAATGAAGTGGAAAACTACTTAAATGGTTATCCGACAATTGCTGAGCAGGCAGGCGTAGGGACCCGGGCTTTACTTTTCTGGCAAAGAAATAGAGCTCTGTGCATGACAGTTTCGACTTTTCTACTCCTTATCGTTGTTGGACTCAGTTATTTTTTCAGTCAAATTAAGACCAGTGAAATGCAGGCGATTCAAGCCAGAGATAAAGCAGAAAAAACTGCTGAAGAGCTTTCTGTTGCCTTAGAAAAGAATCAAAAGCAGAAGAAAGAGCTGGCGGAACTGCCAAAAGAAATTGTCGACTCTATACTCGACCAAAATCATACTCAGTTGGATAATAATACCTTGCTGGCTAATCCAGTTATTGGCATTAAAAGAAGTATTGAACTTTTAGCTGCAGCTTTTAAGGTTTACCCGGATTCAAAGAGAATTGCCACTCAGCTCTACTGGAATTATTTCATTACCATGAAGTTTGATCAGGCGAAAGATTTCCTAAGTAAACACCGAGAGTTAATCGATGATCCGGGGATTGAACAAAGCTTTCTCATGTCTGAGCTGGGTGACAAGAGAGGAACTTTTCGCAATAGAGGAAATTTTCATAAGATGGTGACCTTTTGCCTCGATAAGAAACTACCTACCAAGGCAGAAATAATCATTTCATACTACTCCAGATATTATTGCAATACCCCTGAATTCCCCGACTTAATTTTTCGTCTGTATAAGTCTTATTATCCTGAGCATAAAGATGCTGTTTTTACTTTTGAAAATGGTACTCTTTCTATCGATGCCCCGGAGATAACGGAGTTAGTCTCAGGAGCTATATATTATTGTCTTTTTCGCTACATGAGAGTGAAGAATCTGAAGATTGTCAGAAGTTCTATACGCTCAAGTCGGCAGTTTGGCGGCATGTCTCTTTTTGAACTCGATTTGAGGGGGACTAAGATCACCAAACTGGGTTCACTTAATGACGTGATTCAAATCCATAAAGTAATTGTCCGCAAAGATCAATTAGAGGCCAAAGAAATAAAAAGAAACTCACAACACTTTGAAATAGAAGTTCGCTAAGAAAATCTTAGTTTTATTTTCTTAGATAAAATAATTTTCCAAATTCAAAATAACATCCTGTAAAGATTGTTTCATTTTACTCCGTGTAAGCATATAGATATAAATTTAAATTATACGCAAATGAAAAAATTTACTTTACTTGAGCTATTAATAGTCCTGGCCATTATTGGCGTCTTAATAACCATTCTTTTACCTTCTCTTAGAGATGCAAAAAAACAGGCTGAGTCTGCTGTCTGTCAGAGCAACCTTAAGCAGATGTACACTGCGACTACGAATTATGTCGACCATAATAGTGGCTGGCTGCCCAACTATCAAATGTATCCCATAGGGACGTCTCCAAACCCTTGTTGGGAAAAGCCTTTGTGGCCTTATCTTTATAAGTCAGCTTATACTAACAGCAACAGTAGGCCAAAAAGTGTCTTTGACTGTCCTTCTATAGACCCGGATAACAATTCTATAAGATATGGTTATAATCCCTATCTTGATGATAAGGATCAAAATACTTATGAACATCTTGCCGAGTTCTCTCAACCTGCAGAAGGTGTGATTATTGCCGATGCTAAATCTGTTAAGCTACATAAGGGCAGTATCTATTTTTGGCGGCACCGCAATAAAGCAAATAGCTTGTTTTTGGATGGCCATATAGACGCCAAAGTCTATGGTTCAGTCCCTATTACTGGTAATCATAATGAGGCCTTTTGGCGCGGGAATGAGTGAAGCATAAGTTTGCCTGCTGGCTTGAGAAGAAGACTTTCAATTAAATCTGTTTTTTATAGTTTTTATATAAAATTATTTTTTATCTGTAAAGATATCTCAATGACTCATCGTGTTAAGCGTTAAAGAATTGAAGTAAGAAAAAAAATGTGAGGCTTAGTGTGAGTGAATTTGAAGGTGTGAATGACGATTTTGATGAGGAGTATGATGCTAATGAGTATGATCATGCTGATATCCTTGCAATCCAGGAAGAGTATCGCCGCAAGAGGCTTATAGAGACATTAATTGGCCCGGTCATTTCGCCCCTTTTTCATGTAGGGCTGATCATTGTTCTGGCTATTCTTGTCACTGATAAGTATAAAAAAGAGGCCGCTGAGATCGTTGTTCAGATGGAAGAGGTGGAGGAAGTTAAAATTGAAGAGCCGCCACCGGTTGAAGAGCCGGAGCCTATTGAAGAACCTCAGGAAGATGTGACCAACCCGGTATTGACTTCAGTAGCCATTGAAAATGTCGACACTAACGATGCAGCTCTGGATGATGTCAGCGATGAAGAGCCATCCACTGAAGACGATTCAACAGTAGAAGCCGTTTCAGATATCGTGGTTTCGCCGTCGGCTTTTGCTTCTCCTTCCGTTTTTGGCGGTCGTTCGGCAGCCGGAAGAGCCTCAGCAGTTTCAAAATTTGGCGGCTCTAAAGTAGGGCAGGCCAGTTTATTGAAAGCCCTTTGGTGGCTGGTAAAAGTTCAAAACCCGGATGGCTCCTGGGGCAATAAGAATCCTGAGGCTTTTACCGGCTTGGCTCTCTTAACATTTTTAGCGTACGGAGAAACCCCGACTTCAAAAAACTTTGGTAAGACTGTTCGCAAGGCCATGGAGTGGCTGGCCAAAGATCCGATTAAATCAAAAAACGGGCCTGATACTTATGGGCATGCCATTAAGTCTTATGCTATCGCTGAAGCCTATGCTATGACGGGAGTGTCCGTACTGGAAGAGGCAATGAACAAGAATATTGCTAGAGTCATAGATGGTATGCAAGACAGTGGTAGCTACAACTATAAATACGATAAAGATGGGAAGCAGGACCTTTCTCTTGCAGGTTGGAACTACCAGGCTTTAAAAGCGGCCTATGGTGCGGGTGCTGAGAGTGATGGACTTTTAAGAGCCATTGAAAAATCAGTATCCTGGTTAAAAAAGCATGGAGCCAGTAATAGTAACGGCGATGGCTTTCCCTATTCTGTTAAAGATGGTGTAGCATCAAAGGGCAGAAAGCATACGATGAGAGCCGTTGGGGTTCTTTGCCTTCAGTTATTTGGCGAAGGTCAGACTCCTGAAATCAAGGATGAAATAGCCAAGATTGCGACAGAGGATTTAGCCAAGCTAAGTTATGCTAAGCCGCCTAGAGAGAGCTTGTATGGTTGGTACTACGCTACCCAGGCCATGTTTCAAAAAGGCGGACAGGAATGGAAAAGCTGGAATAGGAAGTTCCAGAAAGAATTAACGGCGAATCAGCATAGCGAAGGCTATTGGGAGTATCCGGGCGATTATCATGGAGGAAAAGTAGATCAAACAACAGCCAGGGTTTATGCAACTACCTTCTGTGCTCTGATGTTGACAGTCTACTATCGTTACCTGCCTTCTACTAAAGGAGCCATTGGTGGAAAAGCTGCTAAGAAAGAAAAGACGCCGGTCATGGAAGAGGACGAGGGCATAGACCTTCTCGAATAATTTAACAGGTCTCACACAAAACCATGAAAGCTGCTGAGCAATTTTGTTCAGTAGCTTTTTTATGCTCAGCTATTTGTGTTTTCCGGATTTAATCCCCGGAGCTTACTTCGTTATATGAGAACGTTCCCGTCCTCGTCTTCCGTCCTGGTACTCGCTATTCGTTTATGTTAACAAGTAGCAAATATCTTTTAGTTTGCAGCGTGTATAATTTGCTTAAAACTTAACCAAAATATCTTACGCTCTGTAAAGATTGCCTAATTGCTCACCGTGTATAGAAATAAAGAAAATTTACCAGGAAGAATATGAAGCTTAATTTACTCAGTTTTTTTACATTTCTAGGGATAGCCTATCCAGCCCTGGCTGACTTGACTATTCCTAAGTCGGTTGAGCCCTTCTTCGAAAAGTATTGTTACAATTGTCATGATGCCGATACTGAAAAAGGTGATTTTAATCTTGAAGGCTTTAATCGCTCAATCAGCAATGCTTCAGATGCCGAACACTGGCAGAACCTCGTCGACCAGATGAATGCCGGTGAAATGCCACCAAAGAAGAAAAAGCAGCCTTCGAAAGCTGAACTGTCAGCTGCTATCGGTGACCTTACCGAGATCCTTTACAAAGCTCAGGAAGTTCTCAAGGACAGCGGTGGTAAAGCGGCACTGCGTAAATTGAATCGCCGTGAATACGAAGCCACAGTAAAGCGCCTTACCGGTCTGCGCTTCATTGCTGAAAAACTGCCATCTGATCCAAGTGGTCGTTTTGATACCATTGGCCAAAATCAGTCACTCAGTGCTCTTCAACTCAAGAACTATTACGCCGTAGCCCAGGAGCTGTCAGAGACAGCTTTGCATTGGGCCACTCAAGCCCGCCATGAGTCTAAAACTATTAAGCAGTCTTATATCAGTAACACCGAAAAAACTCTTAAGAAAAAGAACGCCTATAAGAACTTGCAGGCTTATGAACGTATTCAAAAAGAAGGTATAACTCCGCAAGAAGCTGGACTGGATTCAAAACTTTGGGATAAACTAAATTCAAAAAACGGCAAAGGACCTCTACGTGCGCTCAAGGGGCATGCAGCTTACTATGAACGCAATAAAGACTTTTATGAAAAGGCGACAGTGCTCAC
>JAKVBD010000155.1 GCA_022446985.1 Lentisphaerales bacterium | reverse complement strand
TTTAGGCTATTATTTAATAGTTATTTATGGTTTCTGTCGGAGTGTATCTTGCTGTTGGAATTTAAGATTAAACATATCGATGAAATTGATTACTTAGAGCGCTATGATTGTGTTGCCTTTGATGGCCACTACATTATGGCAGAGGGCCTTAAGAATAAGGTGAGTTCATGTTTTATCATGGGCAGGGACTATCGTACCGGTCTGGTTATGCCTCTTAAGTTCTTTCTACAGGTTTCAAGAAGCGCCTACGAGGTCCCCTGTTTAGTTGAAGCCTGCGAGGCAAATGAAATGCGCTGGGGGCTTCGTTATAATCAGATTTCTGTTTACGATCGTGCCGTATCGAATCTGGATTTTTTGGTTAAGGAGCAGCGTAAATCTCATTATCTTTTAACTCGAGAAAAGAAAACTGTAACATGGGACAAGACTGTAAGTATCAACTGGGATCGCCAGGATCCGATTAATCGCAATGTCATTAGCGATTCTTATTGTTATAAATTGCTCGACGATGAACTGTGCCGATTCCGGATCGTTGAGTATTCTGACCCAGTAAAGCGTAGAGTTTAGCGCTATTTAAGCTGTCTTCCAGATAAAATATCTCCTGGAGTTATCGCAGAACTTTATCGACGGCGCTGGCAAATAGAAAAAACTTATGTCAATAGTAAAAACAGCCTATTTGAGCAAAAGGCATGGGGTAAAAGCCAGGAAACTCATAAGGGGCAGATCTACTGTAGTAGTAAGAGCTATGAATTTCATCCGCTATTTTCAAGAGATCAATCTTTGGGATTTAGAACACCAACTTGACAACTCAAATGATCTCGACAAGATAAAGAAGTCGACTAAAAAAATCTCTCATGAAGAAAAGAATGAAATTAAAAGTACCACAATTACAAGCTCTTTTATTCCCAAAAGGATTCATCTCAGCCAGATAATAAGAGAAAAAAGATTTCAAAAAGAGATCGATTATGTCAAAAATTTGGGGGGCTCATTAAGTCCTCTAAGGTATGTAGGGAATTTGATGCGACTGACTGAGTTTTGTGTCCGGACGGTTCCAAATGCAATTTTGAGATCAAGGGCTATATCATGGCTCAGAATCCAGCTTAAATTTCAATCAAGACCGAGGTGGGCAGGCGATTAAAGTGGATGACGTTGAAATTAAAATGAAGTTAAAAAAAACTACCGAGCTTGACTCGGGATTCCACAAAAGGCCTTACTTCGTCACTCCTAAGAGCCATTTCTTACATAATGCCGGCCAGTCAAACTCAACCTTTTTGTATGCTCCAAGTCCATAGCCATGACCACCTTTACCAAAAAGGTGAAGCTCTGCCGGGACTTTAACTGCATTCAAGGCTCTGATGTAGTTATAAGCACTTGGCACATGCCTCCAGTCATCCATGGTCTGAATAACAAAAGCCGGAGGCGTATTCTTATCGACTTTAATTTCTGGTGGAAGAGATTCAGGATCTTCTTTTGTGTGTAAGTATGCCGGGTAAACCAGAACGGAAAAGTCAGGACGGCAGCTCAGGTCATCCGCTTTATCTACTTTGTCGTAAGCACGAACTTTATAATTCGTACTGGCGTGAGCAGTTAGATGGCCTCCAGCTGAAAAACCAAGCATACCGATTTTTTCAGGATTGATGCCCCACTCTGAACTTTTGCTGCGCACAATACCAATTGCTCTTTGGACATCTTTTAAAGCTTCCAGACGCTGTTTAGGAACTGTATACTTCACGACAAAGGCGTGAAAGCCAAAGGAGTTTAACCAACTTGCTATATCGGTGCCCTCGTGATTATAAGCCAGGATATTGTAACCTCCACCAGGAAGAATCAAAACTGCAGGAGCTTTTGGTTTGGCCTTGTCGCTTTTATAGAACTCTAAAGAAGGTCTTTCGACTTTAGTGATTCTTATGAGGTCGGATATTTTTCGTTCATCATTGGTTGTTCCAGGGATAAGCGGACGATCCGGCCAAATTGCCAGAGTTTGAGTTGGTTCTGGAGTTTTGATTACCGGTTCTGCTGACAAGAAATTACACAGCAACATAAGACACAAAAGACACTTCATAAGTATTCCTATTTTCATAACTGACATCTATATACTGTAAAAAAGTCAAATAGACTTTCTAAACACTTAAAATCCAAGATCTATATGAATTAATATCCACGAGTATGACACTCCCACGGTAAAACTGACATTAAATTGCTGTTTACAATTGACTTAAGGCGCTTCTCGGACAGATTTGGATAAAATTTATCAAGGATTTTCAATGAGCAAATATTCTGTCATGCTAAAGAAAGGAAAAGAAGTTTCCCTGCAAAGAAAGCACCCCTGGATTTTTTCCGGCGCGATTAAACAGTCTGGTACTGAAATTCCAGAAGGGTCTGTTGTCGATGTCATAGCACACGATAAAACATTCCTGGCTAAAGGTCATTGGCAGAATGGTTCCATTGCAGTCCGTATCCTTTCTTTTGAGAAAACTAAAATTGACCATAAGTTTTGGGTAAGAAGCTTTAAACAAGCCGCTGCGACCAGACGTCAGATGCGTCTACCTTCCGCAGACAATAATGTCTTTCGTCTAGTTTTCGGCGAAGGCGATTACTTACCAGGACTGGTTATTGACTGGTACGCAGGTCACCTCGTTGTCCAGGCTCATTCAATCGGCATGTATGAAGCACGTGAAGATATCTCTCAGGCTCTTCAGGAAGTGTTTAAAGATCAGGTGAAAACTATTTACTGTAAAAGTGGTGATACACTTCCTGCCGGTTATGGCGATGATAAAAATGGCTGGCTATTTGGCGATGCTGAATCAACAGTCGTCAGTGAAAATGGCAACAAGTTCGAAATCGACTGGGTAACAGGTCAGAAAACCGGTTTCTTTATCGACCAACGCGATAACCGTCAACTTCTTTCACAATACAGCAAAGGTAAAAAGGTCCTTAATACTTTCTGTTATAGCGGTGGCTTCTCTGTTTATGCTCTAAATGCTGGTGCTAAACTGGTTGACTCTGTTGATTGTTCAGCGAAAGCTATCAAACTGACAGATACCAATATGACCCTCAATGCCGAAGATGGCTATGAAGGTAAAACTTATGCTGAGGACACCTTTAAGTTTCTTAAAGAAAATGGCGACGAATACGACATAGTCGTTGTTGATCCACCAGCTTTTGCCAAGCATCGCGATGTTCGCCATAAAGCCGTTATCGGCTACAAACGCCTTAATGAGATGGCTCTTAGAAAAATTAAAGCAGGCGGTATGCTTTTCACTTTCTCATGTTCACAGGTTGTTGACCGTACTCTTTTTGAAAATACCGTTAGGGCCGCAGCCATTGAAGCTGGACGTGAAGTTTCTATTCTTCACTACCTTCACCAGCCATCCTGCCACCCGGTTAACTTATGTCACCCGGAAGGTGAATACCTGAAAGGTTTAGTTCTTAAAGTAGGTAAATAAGGAGATTTACATGAAAATCGTAGTTTTAGATGGATACACCAATAACCCTGATGATTTAAGCTGGGATGACATCGATTCTCAAGGCGATTTAACTGTTCATCAAAGAACATCGCCTGAAGAAGTTGTTTCAAGATGTGAAGGTGCAGAAATAATTTTTACCAATAAAGTTATTCTAAATGCAGAGACATTAGACCGACTGCCGGAACTTAAGTACATTGGAGTTCTTGCTACAGGTACGAATGTTGTCGATCTTAAGCATGCCACTACAAAAGGTATCTGCGTCACCAATATTCCTGGATACAGCACAGACTCTGTCGCTCAACACGTATTGGCCTTTATGCTTCACTTCAGCTCTAAAGTTTCTGTACATAACGATGCAGTACAAAAAGGCGATTGGGTAAGTTCCAAAGACTTTTGTTTTACTCTCGGCACAGTTCACGAACTTGCAGGTTATACTCTTGGAATAATTGGCCTTGGAACAATTGGCCGAAAAATTGCTGCTATTGCAGATCTCTTGGGAATGAAGATTGCTGCATCGTATCAGTCAAGTATGAACCGTTTGGAATTGCCCTATGACGTCGAGTGGTTACCGGTGAACGAAGTCTTTAAAAAGGCGGACTTCCTAAGCCTTAATTGCCCTCTTACATCAGAGACTGATAAAATCGTTAACGCTGACCGACTTCAAACAATGAAGTCAAATGCCATAATAATTAACACTGGCCGAGGCCCGCTTATCGATGAACAGGCTTTAGCAGATGCTTTGAATAATGGTGTTATTGCGGGTGCTGGTCTTGATGTTTTAAGTTCTGAACCGCCATCGGCTGACAATCCTTTGTTATCTGCTAAAAATTGCGTGATCACCCCTCATATAGCCTGGGCTAGTTTTGAAGCAAGAAAGAGATTGTTAGATATTGCAGCTAATAACCTAAAGGCTTTTATAAACGGCTCTCCTAGTAACCAGGTGAACTAATTCTTTCAATTGATGGAGAAGATTGAGGTGTTGCGAGAGTCTCAATCTTCGTCCCTTCAGGCTCTGGACTTGTTGTAGGAGCCTTAAGAGAGTCATCTTTTGTCGGGGAATCCTCTAAACCATACAAGTTTCTGTAAAAGTTAATGACCTTATTAATCGCATCCTTTTGCGAACCACCAATTCCAGAACTTGCTCCACCACCTTTGGACGCTGTATTACCTGAAAGATTGTAGGTTACAACAGTTAGACCAATCGCAAAAAGTGATAATACTAAGAGTAAATATATTGAACGAAGAAAAATATTAATTAAACGCATTCCGTCCCTTGAGTGCCCTTTCATTCGTAAGCCATGAACAAACATGTGCTTATGTTAAAGTCAATCAAGATTACAGATAAAACCACTCAAAAACAACGGCTCTATTTTATTTTCCGCAATAAGACTGACAACTGTCTTTAACTTCACACTGTGAAGCAGTCTCTTCGCCACATGGATGGCCTGAGAGATTAGGAGCTTTATTGAGAATTTCCTGATAAGTTGCCGGGCGAATACCTACAACTACGACATGCCATAATAAATCTTTTCCCGCTAGAGGATGATTGGCGTCTGCAGTCATTTTATTACCATTAATCTTTGTCACACGGGCGAACTGTAGACCTGATTCAGTTTGTCGTTGAAACATCATACCTTCAAAGATTTCTAATCCCTCTTCAAAAACTTCCGGGCCGACTTCAAATACGAGGGAGCTGTCATACTCTCCATAGGCTTCTGCAGTTGATAATTCGATCTTGACCATATCATCAACTTTTTGGCCAATGAGCTTCTCTTCTACTGCAGCAGGTAAAGTCCCTGAACCGTGAACAAAGTGCATTATTTCTTTCTGTGAGGAATCAAGAACATTGCCCTCTGTGTCGGCAATGACATACTCTATGCCAACAACGCATTCTTTTTCGACAGCTTCCATAAGTTTGAGATCCTAAAATTTTTAACTATATAATGGCAAAGCAAGGAAATACAAAAGAGACCAAAAAAATTAAGACTCGAAATCTATAAGGATTTCTTTTTGCGAGCTCGATTCACTGCCGTTTTTATCGCAGCAAGCAAGCTTCCTGTATCTGCATTCCCCTGCCAGGCTATATCATATGCAGTGCCATGATCAACACTAGTCCGAATGATTGGCAGCCCTAAGGTTGAATTGACACCGCGATCAAAAGCCAGCATTTTAAAAGGAATATGCCCCTGATCGTGGTACATGCAGACAATCCCGTCAAATCTTGAACGAATGGACTCTATGAAGAGCGTATCTGCGGGGAATGGACCTTCTAAGTTTATGCCTTGCTCTTTAGCTATCTCCATAGCTGGGATTACGGTATCAATCTCTTCCTTTCCCATATAACCGCCCTCGCCTGCATGCGGGTTAACCCCAGCAATAGCAATCAAAGGCCTTTCAACGCCATCTGCCTGAGCTGCATCATGAAGAAGCTCAATGCATTTCAGAACGCGCTCTTTACTGATAGCTGCAGATATTTCAGTTATCGGAATATGACAAGTTACAAAATTGACGCGTAAAGGCCCATCTGACTGCATCATGCAAAAGTCATCTGTACCACTAAGCTCCGCCACAAATTCCGTATGTCCTTGAAAAGAAATTCCTGCGAGGTTGACAGACTCTTTACTTATAGGAGCAGTAACGATCGCATCGTACTTTTCAGCGATAACTGCTTTAGTCGCTAGCTCTACACCCTTGTAAGCAGCCAAGCCAGCTTCAGCGCTGCTTTTAGAGTCTGGGTAAGCCTCTAGATCTAAAGATCCGAAGTCATCGTAGACTATACTGTCTAGTTGGCTAGAAGAATCATCAAAATGAACCAAGTTCGTCCCTGCAGCATACTCATCAATTGCCCGTTGTATCACTTGTTTTGGACCGACCAAAACAGGTAAGCATATTTCTTGTATATTTTCACTAAGGGCAGCTTTCACTGCTATTTCGGGGCCTACACCACCAGCATCACCAATGGTAATGGCTATCTTGATATTCATTTTTGTTGTTCGAACCAGTAAAGTATTTAAAAACGACTAATCTATTAATAGAATAAATGTAAAGCCTAATTTAACCAAATACACGGAGACGGCAATGGCGGACAAAGTAGTATTTCTAGAATACGTGATGAAAAAGTTCGAAGAGGTTGCTGATAAAATCAATCTCGATCCAAAAGTCAGAACTATTCTTAGCCAACCCAAGAATGAAATCATTGTCAACTTTCCGGTTCAAATGGACAATGGCGAGTATAAACTTTTCAAAGGCTACCGCATCCAACACAACAATGTTCAGGGCCCCTATAAAGGTGGTATTCGTTACCACGAGGAAGTTAAGCTGGATGAAGTAAAAGCTCTGGCAATGCTCATGACTATCAAATGTGCCCTGGTTGGATTACCGCTTGGTGGTGCTAAAGGCGGTATAAAATTCAATCCACGCGAATTCAGTCAGGATGAGCTTATGCGCATAACAAGACGCTTCACTCACTCCCTTGGTGACTCAATAGGTCCGAACTACGATATCCCTGCACCAGATATGGGCACCAATGCCCAGACTATGGTTTGGATGATGGATACCTATATGAACACCCGTGACCAGGGGTCTCGTCACAATGTCCGTGGTGTTGTTACTGGTAAGTCTGTTGAATGTGGTGGTACACTGGGTAGAAACAGTGCAACTGGTACCGGCGTTGTTATGTGTGTCGAAGAATGGGCCAAAGGAACAGGCCTTAATCTAGCAGACTCAACATTCTCAATCCAAGGCTTTGGTAATGTTGGGAGCTGGGCGGCAATTGGTCTTGCAAGTCTTGGAGCTCACCTAACGGCAGTCAATGACCATACTGGAACGATCATTTGTCCTGAAGGTATAAATGTCTACTCATTAAAAGAGTATGTAGCTAAAAATGGTGGCATCGCCGGCTTTGGAGATTACCCTGTTTTAAGTCGTGAAGAATTCTTTTCTCATGAAGTCGATATCTTGATCCCGGCAGCTTTGGAGAATCAAATAGACACAGAAGAAGCAGAAGCTATAAAAGCTAAACTTATAGCAGAAGGTGCAAATGGACCTACAACTCCTGCGGGTGAAGAAATCCTTAAAAACAAAGGTGTTAGCATTATGCCCGATGTCTTAGCAAACAGCGGTGGTGTAATCGTATCTTACTTTGAATGGGTTCAAAATAAGGCAAGTAACTACTGGGTTGAAGAGAAAGTTCACTCTGAGCTTAAAAGAGTCATTACCAGTGCTTACCTAGAAGTCGTAAACACCAGCAAGAATCACAATTGCGATATGCGCTCAGCGAGCTTCATCAAAGCTTTTGAATCTCTTCAAAATACTTACGCACTAAGAGGAATATTCCCTTAATCTAAACTTTAATACTATGTTTCACTTTATTAGGCCCGATCAGTTGTCGGGTCTTTTTTATTCGAACTATTTAAAATTCAATCAGGGTAATTATCAAAAATGTCTCTATTCAAAAGAATTAAGCTCTTATCATGCTTAATTTTGTTTTCACTTTCATTAAATTCTGCAGAAAAGATTAAAGCCTTTGCAGGAATAAGAGGCCATTCTGAAAAACCTTTTTCGTATTGGCCATTAGCATTACCAGAACCGACAGGTTTCGACCCAGACCTTCTTCGTCTAGTGGCAAAAGAAATGAACGTGGAGATATCATTCGTTCAAATAGACCTTAGAGATAATTGGATTGATATAAGAAGAGAAGTCTTGGATAAAGGAATTGCCGATCTTGTTTCTTACGCTTACACAATATCAGAAGATAGAAAGAAGTCTCTAAACTTCAGCAAACCTCATTTAAAATCTTACATGAAAGCTTTGGTTCTAAAATCCTCTAAGATGACTTCTATCGAAGATATTCAAAACAAACCAATACTAGCTCCCAGGCATACTACGGGCTATCAATGGGCAAAGAAAAACCATAAAGGGCCAATATTGACTGATTCTCCTCCTAACTTCAAAGGCACAATTGAAGACATGATTAAACAAAAAATTATTAGTGCCTTTATTGGAGATGAAGATAATTTACGAACAAAAGCCAACAATGACCAGAAGCTGACAGTTATTGACCAATACCTAATGGCTGAAAATTTAGGAATCGCAATTTCTAAAAGTAATCCAGATTTATTAGCCAAGGTCAATGAAGCAATAGAGTCATTAGAGAAGAGCGGTAAGCTAGTAAAACTACGAGAAAAATTTTTCCCTAAAGATCGTAGATTAATTGATAAACTTTATGCTTGGAAACTACAAAAAGTTAATTTAAAAAGCTTAAGTATTCACGAAGTGGTCAATTACTTATCAAGTGAGCTTCAAGGTTCGAACATAAAACTGACTCTTGATCCTAATGGTCAAGATTTAAATAGTTTGACTCTTCTTGCTGAAAACATCTCCATATGGGAAATACTCCAGATCATTACTGTAAAAGAACCAAATCTTGAAATCATTATTGATCAATCAAAAGTAAAACTATCCATCTTAAAATAAACCTCTGCGATTCTCTCTGTGTGGAAAAAAAATAGCTCACGCAGAAGCGCAGAGACACGGAGAAAGATAACTCCTAGTGAATTCTTCAAAGGCACGATACTTGAGCACTCGCCCTCACTAATTCTCTTGTTAAATCCTTACCCTTCTTGTTGATCATGTCTAAAAAACAATTAATTCGACAAAACGAAAAAAGCCCTGAAATCCGAAAACTTCAGGGCTTTAAATTTATTCAGAAACTGAAATTAGCCTCTTGGAAGATCTCCGTCCATACCTTTTGTAGGTAGATCTGAGTACCCCATTAAGTAAGTATCAATAGCGTGAGCAGCTTCGCGACCTTCAGAGATAGCCCAAACGATCAGAGACTGACCGCGGCGCATATCACCGGCTACGAATACACCCTCAACATTTGTTGAGTAATCGCCATATTCAGCTTTAACGTTTCCACGTGGGTCAAGTTCAAGACCAAGCTGAGAAATTACTGTGTTTGTTTCCGGACCTGTGAAACCAAGAGCAAGTAGAGCCAGGTCACATGGCCACTCTTTTTCAGTTCCAGGAACTTCATTGATTTTGAATCCACCACCAGAACGGTCAAC
Organism: Lentisphaerales bacterium; assembly: GCA_022446985.1. Taxonomy (GTDB): domain Bacteria; phylum Verrucomicrobiota; class Lentisphaeria; order Lentisphaerales; family Lentisphaeraceae; genus JAKVBD01. The sequence continues at coordinate 919 of JAKVBD010000155.1, read as the reverse complement.
TTCAACCGTTACTGTTACCAGAGACTTGAGCTTACCATTTTCGTCGCCTTTGAATTCCTTAGTAGAAATACTCCAGAAACGGTTACAGCCTTCTTCGTGAGAAGTTGAAGTCTTAAGCTTCATTGGCCAGAAAGGCCAAGGCATATTTTCTGTACGATTAACAGGTGCTTTACCAAGTAGTTCGAAATTAGCAACTGATTTAGCACCATGACGGTTAGAAGTACCTATGCAATCAGAACCTGTATCACCACCACCGATAACAATAACATCTTTATCTGTTGCCCAGATCAGCTCTCCACCGATCTGCTCTACCGAATCGCCGGCATTTCTCATGTTCTGCTGTGGAAGGAACTCCATTGCCTGAACAACGCCATCCAGATCAGCACCAGGGATTGGTAGAGAACGACGAACAGTAGCACCACCGCAAAGAATAACAGCATCGAACTGCTTCTTAAGTTCTTCGCCCATGATGTCTACACCGATCTCTGTATTTACGGTAAAAGTGATTCCTTCTTCTTCCATAATTTTTACACGGCGATCGATAATCCATTTTTCCATTTTGAAGTCAGGAATACCGTAGCGCAGAAGACCACCAACGCGGTCAGCTCTTTCAAATACTTTAACTGTGTGACCAGCACGATTTAACTGTTGAGCAGCGGCAAGGCCAGCAGGACCGGAACCGATAACTGCAACTGTTTTACCAGTGCGGTTTTCCGGTGGCTGCGGCTCAATCCAACCTTCAGCAAAACCTCTTTCAACGATACTCTTTTCGATATTCTCGATAGTAATCGCCGGGTCGTTGATTGTCATTACACAAGCTTCTTCGCAAGGAGCCGGACAAAGACGTCCAGTGAACTCCGGGAAGTTATTTGTAGAGTGAAGACGCTCAAGAGCTTTCTTCCACTGACTTCTGTAAACC
>JAKVBD010000154.1 GCA_022446985.1 Lentisphaerales bacterium | reverse complement strand
CAGGAACAGGAATCGAATAATCAAAGCCACTCTCAAGAAGAAGTTCATTATATTTCTATCAACTTTGGTAGCTTTAGCGTCGATGGAACTGAGTATTTAGTAGATACTGTTTATCCAGTTGATGAGAGAATTAAGGCTTTAAGCATTTCTGATTTTAATGGTTTTATTGCTTCGGATTTAACATATACCGGTGGTGACACAACTGTGCTTCGCATGCAAGGCAATCCTCATGACGGAGTAGACTTAATTCATGAAGAAGAGCAATCTAAAAATGATGAAGTTAAACATACCAATGAAACAGTAGCATTCCTTGCAGTAAAGAACCCTGATATACATACTGTGACTTTTGCCGCAGCAGCCAATGGAAGTTTACTTGGATCTTCAATTCAGTTTGTCCCTAATACAAAAAATGCAGAAACCGTAGCCGCTGTGCCTGATATTAATTATCAGTTTCACCAGTGGAGTGATGGTAATCAAGATAACCCTCGTTCCCTGAACTTTGTAGAAGCAGATATTCATTTAACTGCTGAGTTTACTCCTGTAACTTATACAGTCAATTTTGCTTTGAATGGAGGCACATTGAGTAGTGGCGACTTGGAGCAAACTGTTCAACAGAGCAGTGATGCCATAGCCCCGATAGTTACCCCACCTATTGGCTATAGTTTTGTTGGTTGGGATGCTGACTTTTCAAACATTACAGAGAACTTGACAGTAACAGCTCAGTATCAAATTAACTCATATACCGTTACTTTTGAGCCTGCGCCAGGAAATTATATCAGTGGTGAACTTACCCAGGTGATTAACCACGGCAGCGGTGCCATTGCGCCTGTTGTTGTTCCACCAACAGGTTACACATTCACAGGCTGGGATACAGATATTAGCAATATTGTAAGCGATATAACAATTACTGCCCAGTATCAGATTAATTCGTATACAGTGACATTCGATATTGGTACTGGAAGTGTTGATAGTGGCGAACTGACTCAGGAGATTAATCATGGCAGTAGCGCCGTTGCGCCTGTTGTTGTTCCACCAATAGGTTACAGCTTTACAAGCTGGGATGTCGGTTTTTCCAATATTACTTCAAATATTACCGTTACTGCGCAGTACTCACTAAACAGTTATACCGTCAACTTTACATCTGAAAGCAATGGTACGTTAACAGGTGAAACTGCTCAGGCTATTGATCATGGCGGTTCTACAAGTGAAGTCTTGGCAGTTGCTGAAGAAGGCTATCATTTCACTAAGTGGAGTGATGGCAACAAAGATAATCCTCGTACTATACAAGATGTAGCGTCAGATCTTGATCTCGTAGCAGAGTTTGGCTTAGCTCCTATTCTTGAGTTTGGCGATACAGTAGCAGACTCCTCTTGGAAAACGGTTTACTTTACAAAAACTTTTGTGGATCCAGTGGTCATTGCTGGTCCACCTTCAAAGAATGACGACGACTTTGCTGTAGTAAGGATCAAAAATGTGACCTCTACTGGCTTTGATATTCGAATACAAGAGTGGGACTACCTGGACGGTATTCATGCTCAGGAAAGAGTTAACTTTGTGGTCGCAGAAAAGGGCCGTTATACTTTAGCGGGTGGCCAGGAAATTGAGGTCGGTGCATTTGCACAAACAAATACTGGCTATAGCACAATTAGCTTTGACTCTCCTTTTGTGACAGAACCAGTTGTCTTCACTACAGTTTTAACAGAAAATGAACTGGATGCAGTAACGACTCGAATTCGCAATATTTCACTATCGTCTTTCCAAAATAAAATGCAGGAGCAGGAAAGTAACTCATCTTCACATGCCAGTGAAACTATTGCTTACATTGCTATTGATTCCGGCTCAACTTCCTTTGAAGGAAAAAGCCTTGTTGTCGGAATACAGGGAAGTGTTGATGAAGTTTGGGATGATGTAGATACAGAAGGCCATGACATATTTATCGGTGGATTTCAAACTGTTGCAGGTAACGATACTGGTAGTATGAGAATTACAGGCAATATCGGTGAAAGTGTTCAAATTGCTTTTGAAGAAGAGCAGTCTAAAAACCATGAAGTACTACATGTCAATGAGACTGCTGGCTTTATTCTGACTTCCTTACAAAAGTACGATGTCAACTTTTCAGCAGGTGCAAATGGTTCAATTGTAGAAAATACTTATCAAGTTATCAGGCATGGAGAAGACTCAGTCCCTGTTGAAGCTATACCGGCCACAGGTTACCATTTTGTTGAATGGTCAAATGGTTCTACAAGTAACCCTCTCACTCTCACAAGAGTTATTGCAGACACCGAACTTATAGCTGAATTTGCTATAAATAACCACACCGTCACTTTTAGGCCTGGATTAAATGGCTCTATAACTGGAGAGCTTTCACAATCAGTTGATTATGGTGGAGGTACTTCAGAAGTAACAGCGGTGCCAGCTGATGGTTTTAGATTTAAAGAATGGAGCGATGGCTACCAAAGTGCAACTAGAGTAGTTAACACAGTCGAGGAAGACCTGACATTCACTGCATTATTTGAGTTTGTCGCATTCTCGGGTGTTATAGATTCAGTAACAGAAACTAATCAGTTTAAATATGTATATCCGTATCAAATACATTTGATTGATTCTGAGTTTAGCTCAAATTCCGAGGGTGAAATTGTCTCAGAAACCGGTATTACTCTTCATCCTGGAACTATAATTCACAGTGGTGCGTCTGTTAGAGTTAGAATAGCGGGTGTCTCAACAGTGAACTTCGTTGCATCAGAGAATGGTGGCATCGAAGGAGCCACAACTCAGTATGCAGAAACAGGAGTAGACTCGACTTCCCCTGTAACAGCTGTAGCTGATTATGAACACATCTTTGTAAACTGGAGCAATGGAAATAGAAATGCACTCTATGAAGCTTTCCTTGTAAATGAGGATATTTCTTTAACTGCCTCTTTTACTTCTACTCAAGTTCAAGGCCAGGGAAGTGTTTCAATTGATTCTTTAACAGTCTATGCTAACGCTGAACCTGGAGTCACTGCCGCCTGGATGCTCGATCTAAATGCACAAATGAGTATAGTTCCAAGAAGTGACGGTTTGGGTGATGCCTATGAACTGGATACTGCAGATGGTAAAGCCAGATTACTTGATTTAGATGCTAACCCTTTTGCCAATTACGATGAATTGTTTGCCGGGTTCGATATTTACCTGCATGCAGAAGTTGATCCGGTATTCATGACATTTGCTTTGACTACAGATCAAGGAAATTTCTCTCTGACATACGTTATGGGAACAACAGGAACGGCCGAGATTCATCCTGCCGAGCTTATAATGCCAATTGATGTTATTCGAGATCAATGGAATACATTCGTTATGGATATTGAAACAGACCTTTATGATCATACCGGTCTCCAAGTATACTCCATTGAGTATTTGGACGTTTTTGGGCGCTGTTTGCTGGATAACATATCTTTGATGAGTTTTTCAGACCAACAATAAAAAGTAACTTTACTACCGAACGGGGTTAAATCATGAATTCATTACTTTATCTTCTATTATTTATAATTACAGTTCCTCTACTGCATGCAGGGGATGACCCATTCCCAGTCGGAATGACTGCTGCTTTTCCTTCAGATACGATCCCTGAAGGCTTCCTCGAATGCGATGGCCGCTATCTTGATAGAACAACTTATTCAGAGCTCTTTAGTGTTATAGGAGTCATGTATGGCTCCTCCAGTGGTACGAACTTCCGTCTTCCGGATTACCGCGGTCAGTTTCTACGTGGTTGGAGCCATGGCGCTTCAACAGATCCAGATCGCAATGCAAGAACTAACCGTGGTGATGGAACAACAGGGGATCAAGTAGGGACCAAACAAACGGATCAATACAAAAGCCATAGGCACAGTGTTGACCCTCCAAGCACTAATACAAGCACAAATGGTAATCATACTCATAATATCGGTCTTGGAAATAGCGGTGATAATTCGAATAATACAGTAGCATACTCAAATGATCATCATTTGAAACCAAACAAAGGGAGAACAGATGCAGCTGGAAACCACTCTCACACAGTAAACATTCCCGCCTTCAACTCTGCATATGCAGGCGGCAATGAAACTCGCCCTAAAAATATAAATGTCGTTTGGTGCATTCGTTATCAATCAGCAACAGGTGGTATAGGGACTATTGCTGACTCGAAACTGTATTTCGGGGAAAATAACGACACAACGTCACCCCTTATTTATGGCGAATTTGTTAATGATCTTGTTCAAGTCAACGGTCAACTCCGGGTAACCGGTGGAATCCTTGCTAATGAAGTCACGGTAAAATTACAAAGTGATTGGCCTGACTTTGTTTTTGCTCCTGACTATCAACTTCCAGACCTGAAAGAAGTAAAATCACATATAGATAAACATCACCATTTGCCAGGTCTGCCGCCGGCAACAGAAATAGCCGAAAATGGTCTTCAGCTTTCAGAAATAATATCGAAACAAATGCAAAAAATCGAAGAGCTTACACTCTACGTCATTGAGCTTGAGAAAAAAAGTGTCGACAAAGATAAGCAGATTCAAAACCTTAAAAGAGAACATGCACAGGATACCGAGAATATCTTGAAGCGCCTTACCTCTCTGGAAAAGAATACAAAATAATTACCGACTCTATGATTAAATTGGTTTACATATTATTAATCTTTGCTTTTTCTTCTGTCTCGGCAAAAGATCAGTTCACATTTTTACAGTTGACTCCGCAGTCGACTCGTATAGAATTGGGCAAAGTTTTTATTAATAAAGACTACTTGCTGGAGTTGACGCTCCCATCCAAAGATGGCTTGAAAGTTAAGGTCGCTAAAGCAAACTGTTCATGCCTTCAACTCTTGGAAAAGCCACTTAGTAACTCAAAAGAAGTAAATCTTACTTTTCTTTTCAAAGCTATTCGTACTCGAAAGTTCAAAGTGAGTCTGGATGTGGTTTTTGAGAATGGTGAATCGAGTCGCTATTTCGTCATTGGTGAATCGACAAGCAGTCAAGAAGAACCTGAAATTGCCGCTGCACTTTTAAAGAGTCCTGCACTGTCGGTAAATAAATCTCTTTATGTAACAGCTAATCGATTAGTAAGAAATCAGTCAAAATACTTTTTTGTTGATTTGCGAAATACAAACGAATTCTTGAAAGCCAGAATTCCACAATCATTGAACCTCACCTCTTTGGGCTTACGCACAAATGACTTTTTAAAGTCGCAAACAGTAATTTTGATCTCAAACCAGCTCTACTCAAAAGAACTTGAGTCACAGTGCAAACAACTACGCAGTTCGGGATTCAAAAAAGCATATATCCTTTCAGGAAGCCTTCAAAGCTGGGTTGAGGCAGGAGGTAAATTAACAGGAGTCGCAAAGCCTGAGGTAACTTTTAGTATCTCAGCAAAAGAAGCTTTTGTGGCCTCTGCTTTTAAAGAAACTTACTTTGTCAGTGACAACCCCCAAGTAGATAAAGTTTGCAACCAGTTTATTAAAAAAACGGCCATTGCTAAGCTAAAAAGAACTCCTTTTACAAGTTTTATCTGCTTTACATATGAGGACTTTCAAGCCATTAAGGATATGGAAGATCTAAATGCTGTATGGATCGAATCAGGTATAGAGGGCTACAGAGATTTTTTAGAACATTACACAAAAATTCTTTCTCCAAAGTCTATTAGACTGCGGCAGAAGGCCTCAGATTGTGTGGGGTGCCCATGAAACAAGCCTTCACTTTGATTTTATTCTTATTTTTGGCTGTAACACATGCTGAAACCTTAAAGTATATCAAGAGACAGCCTCTCACCCAGTATGGACTTGAAAAGACTGTTAACTATCATTGGACGTTGAATAACGACAGCAACCGTTTCCTCAAGAACATTGAGTTTACTGTTTATGCCCCTGTGAAACAGACTGCTTTTCAGTATTGTGAAGAGTTAAAAGCAGACCGAGAATTCAAGCTTACGACTGACAGTTATCAAAACCAGCTAATGACTTTCATACTTCCCCGTATGGCTCCTTTTCAAAAAATCACTTTGAGAATATCCGCAAAACTGATGATGGCCAGGAACAGTCAAAATATCTCTTTAGTGCCAGCCCAATTTTTGAAGCCAGAACAATTCATTGAAGCAGACTCCACCGAAATTATCAGTATCATATCAAAACTCCCTCAGCAACAAAGAACTGTAGAAAAATACTTTTCAATAACTGCTTCGAAACTTAAAAATGCTGATTATCAACCTAAAGATCAAGGCGCTCTAAAAGCTTTAAAACTAAAGTCTGGCGACTGTAGTGAACATGCTTATTTATTTACGGCTTTATGTCGTGCTGCATCGCTTCCCTCGCAGTACCTCAGTGGTTATTACAGCATTGGAAACAGTCATCTTAAATCCAAGCAGTTTCATAATGCAAACTTCTTCTATGAGAACAGAAAGTGGCATTTTGCCGATGCCTTTCTGAAAAACTTTAAACAATCTCAAGAAAACTTCATAGCCTTCACTATACATGGTGGAAAAAGTGAAACTCTTATGGAAAATAATCATCGCTTTCATCTCAAGGGCGAAGGTATAGAAAATTTAAAAATATTGATGAAATAAAGATTATAAAATGATTAGAAAAATAACCATATTTTTACTGCTTTGGGTAACTCTATTTTGCAGTGCTTACAGTCAGAATTTTAAAACTTTTAAGTTCAATGGTGTAGACCAGTACATCCGAATCCCTGGTTCTGAAACTCTTAATTTTGCAGACGAAGACTTTACCTATTCAACTTGGTTGAACGTCGCATCCGAGACTAACATTATCCTGTTTAAAAAGAATAAGTATAGTCCCAACACAAATGGTTTTCACATAGAGTATTCTGGTTATAGCGATCAACTCAGATTCTCTTTTTATAAAACTACTGGTAGAGATAGTAATTTTAATATGGATTGCTCACTGGCCTTTAATCAGTGGCACCACCTTACCTTGACCAATGAAAACGGCACTCTTGTTCTTTACTTAAATGGTGTAGATACGGGTCAGAGAAGCTATTTTGACCCTGCGATTGTGAAAGAGATGACTCCGGATGATGTAACTATAGGAGCCGAATACAAGTACAACACTACAGATCTCAAAGGTACCCCGTTTGATGGAAATATGAGTCAGATATTAATTTTTAATAGAGCTCTGTCTGCAGACGAAATAGGCGCTATTTACAACGATGGCTCGCCGCATTTATACGCTGGTTTGTCAAACTCTATTAAAGATTCCTGCATCATTGCTCTGGAGATGTCTGAAAATGACCAAACGCTTACGAACCTGGTAGGTCAAGAACTTGGAGCTGTGGCTGAAGCAGGCTTACAAGCAGATGGCGAAGAATTAATTTTTGATAATTCATCGATGATCGAAGAGAATTACATAAATGTGTTTAAAAGTTCAAAGCATACTCCTCAAGAAACAGAGATAGCCTTAGAGTGGCAAAGCGAAGAGCAGCATGATGTTACTGGTTATCGTATCTACCTAGACGGTGCTTTGCAGGAAAGCATTCCAGCAGATGCCCCTAAAGAATTTACATTTACCGACTTAAATCCCTATACGACTTACCTGCTAAAGGTAGAAGCTTTCAATGAAAGTGACACGTACAACAAGACTCTGAATATTGAAACAAAAACATTCCCGACTCAGGGTTCCACTCAGAACATAACAATCAATCAAAGCACAATCATTGGTGAAGATGACTTTGCTTACGATTGTGCAGATTTGATTATCACAGCTGGTGCAGAATTGACTGTAAATGGCCGCCATCATTTTAACTCCGTGACAGTAGAAGGAAACTCAACTGTAACTCATTCTGCCGCAACACAGAATAACCAATACAAAATTGACTGGTTTGTAAGAGGCCAGGTAAAAATAGAAGCAGGTTCGAAGATAAATGTTAATCACAAAGGTCTATTTGGAAAGTATCACTGGACTGAAAATGGCGTTGAACGAGTGGTCGGTGGTATTCCTGGTAGCTATGGGGGATACAGTACAAGAAGTAGCTCGACTCAAGAATACAAAGAATTATACGGCGATTATAAAAATCCTAACCATCAGGGAAGTGGCGGAGATAACTATTACGGAGATGACGAGGGTGGTGGCCTGGTTCGCATAGTTGCCGATTCAATGATTTTAGATGGTACTATTAGTGCTAACGGTAACTACTACAGGGCTTCAGGAGGCGGAATCTTTATAGATGTTAAAAATCTAAGTCACGAAGTATCGTCTGGTTCTGTCACAGCAAATGGTGGTGGTAGTCAGGATTATTCTTTTGCTGGCGGCGGTGGTCGTATAGCCATTTACTATGCTTCCGGAAATTTTGACTTTGTTGATGTCCATGCAAGAGGTGGGGATGGCCGGTATAGTTATGACGGTGCTAATGGTACGGTCTACATAGCTCAGGATTCCAAGAAACCAATACTTCGAGCAGAGAACTCAGGACGAGAACTTTATCCTGACACTCCTAAAACTCCCGTTTGGTTTGGTCTAAGAGGCACTTTTGAGGATGATGCAGATGAAGCAGGAAATCTGCACATTCAGTTGGGGGCAGGAGGAGTTTTAGAGTTCGAATCTAACTCTATATTTAAATTTGAAGATTTGATTCTTCAATCTTCCTCAAGTCATTTAAAGCTTCCGGCACTAGAGACTTCAGGTAATCTTTCCATTGATGGAAAAGATGTTACTCTAGAAGTCGATAGTGTAGATGTCCGTGGCAAACTTGAACTCCTAAATGGTGCCAAGCTGACTTCTTATGCTACTACTGAAGAAAAAATTCACTCACTGACTGTAAATGCATCAGAAATTGAAGTCGACTGGCAATCCAGTATAGATGTTACAGGCAAAGGTTGTCCGCCATTTTATCAGTGGAGTGAGGGAGGCCCAGTTAGTACTCCCACTACTCAAGATAGGTCTGCAGGTAGTTATGGTGGTTATGGTGCCGTTAACACAAAACATCCTGGAGAAGTCTATGGTAGCTTTCTTAACCCTTCAGAAGTCGGTAGTGGCGGTTCATCTCCTGCAGGTGGTTTAGTTCGCCTTACAGCTGTAAAATTGATCCTGGATGGAAGTATCCGTGCCGATGGATTTGACTACAATAGTTATTATGGCGCTTCTGGAGGAGGTATTTACATAGACGTAGATGAGTTGACCTATAAAAATGAAATTTTCAGAGGATCGATTTCCGCCAACGGCTCTGGTTTGACAAACAACTATTATAGCGGTGGCGGTGGACGAATTGCGATATACTACGGGCAAAACTCAAATTTTGATTTTACCGATGTTAAAGCTAACGGTGGCCATACAAATGGAGAGCACTTTGGGGGCAATGGTACTGTATTCCTCCAGGAAGATAACCAGACTGCTAAACTCATTTTTGATAATGCTGGAAATATAAGTCAAAAGCAAACCCCTCTTTGGTTTGGAATGAGAGAAGATTTTTCAGATGACCCAACACAATTTCCATATGAATTAGAGATAGTTAATGCCGGTTCACTTAAACTGGAAGGTGAGTTACCAATTGTCGTGGAAGACTTTAATCTGGGTGGTCACTTAACTGCAGATACTCTGACTGTGACAAATTCTTATTCAGTAGTCGATACAAGCTCATCGTTGAATGTCAAAAACCTGAGCTTACCTGGAGATATTAATCTTACTGGAGCCGGTAGCTTCATATCTTCTGACAATCTAAACTTTTCTGGGGAATTAACCATCTCTGGAGCAGGCGCCTACCTTGAGACTCAAAACCATGGCTCAGTTGGAAATGTAACTGTTTCAGGAGAAGGCGCTTATTTAGCAGTGGAATCCGCAAATTTCACAGGAAACTTATCCGTTGCAGGAGTAGGCACATATGTGTCCATTCCAGAAATTGATCTACCTGGAAGTCTGACTGTCTCGGGTGAAGGTGCATACCTTGAAGTAGATACTCTATCAGTTGGTGGTGACATAGAGCTCTTAAATTATGCAGTTTTAAAATCATTCCCATCAACAACAACTCAGTATCATAGCCTGACTATCAACGCAAACAACATTACTGTCGATAAAGATTCCAGTATAGATGTCAGTGGTAAAGGCTTACCAGATGGTTATCTTTGGAACCCGGATGGACCGCCAATTTATTACGGTGATTATTTTGACGATGAATTGGATCTGCATTTAGTCGGTGCTGCCAGTTACGGCGGTTACGGCGCCTACAAAGGGAGTAGGTATTCTCATTATGAATATGATGAACGTCCATACCCCGTCTATGGCGATTTCCAAAATCCAAATGAAGTGGGCAGTAGTTCAGGCTCAAGCTCACAGGGTGGCGGTTTAGTACGTTTGACTGCCGAAACTTTACTTTTAGATGGTTCAATCTTAGCAACAGGTACCGGGACTAACTCAACAGGTAGTTCTGGCGGCGGAATTTATATTGACGTCGATAAACTGAGTTATACTTCTAAATCTGGTTCTATAACTGCTAATGGT
>JAKVBD010000153.1 GCA_022446985.1 Lentisphaerales bacterium | reverse complement strand
CTACATACCCGAAATGGGAAATTGGTATGACCGGGACATTTCACCCGGCTAGCTCCTGACGCATTAGTCTGGGCACAGGCTCCATCAAAGTAAAATTTCTTCTCATATAAACACCAATAAAATGACATATAAAAACTTTTACTATTTAACCTATTGGCTAAATATAAGATGTTTTGGATGACTATTAGATATGTCTTTTTTGATCTTCGATAAATTTCTTTCAATAGTCAATGGGGGATATTGAGTAAAAGTTTTTAAACTGTTTCGAGAAGGAAAATTGATCGCTATAGCCAAGATCATAAGGTAAATCAGCAATGCTCATATATGTGTCTTCCAGATGTCGCAGCGGTACTCTACCGGACTACAGTTCATCTGCTCTTTGAACTTTCTGCGGAAAGTCGAGTACGACATGTGCAGTTTATCTGTCAGGGCTTCCATATCCATCGACTCACTCAAATTCGTACCAAGGAGATTAATCGCCTGGATCACCCAATCTTCTGCTTTTAGTACCGACGTACTTGTGTTTGCAGTGGCCCCATATATCAGTCAATAATAGAATGACTTGACTCATTAAGTGTCGATAATCCAAATTGGCTGACTCATTTATAAACCGGCTAAAAACTTCTTCTATCATTCTAGAGTTCTCAGTTCTCATAACCAAAGGTAGATAAAGTGAATCGACACTAAGGTTGCAACTTGCGTAGATCTCTGCCGGAATTCGTATAAAACACTGCCAGGCAGCTTCTGTATCGAGAATCACTGAGTAGCTATGACCTGGAACTCGTTGGAGTACATTATCCGGTTGCAAATCATAAGTTTAGCCACTCTCATTATATATACTTACCTATCCCACATAGAACATCAACTAGGACATAGTGACTGACTCTGAAGTTGTGCCGTTTAAGAAGTGGCTTGCGAGCAACAACAGTCCGCTTCCCTTTGTGTAGCCGGTCTCTTTTTAAAACGACTTATTCTACAAAATCCATTTATGAAACTGCAAATACCTTTTTGCCATTTTTTAAAGTTAGCTTTGCGAGCTCTGCTTTACTTATTCCAAGTTCAAATGCAACACGATCTCTTACATGAATCACATTCGCCGGCTCATTTCTCTTGCCTCGGAGTGGAACTGGAGCCAGGTAGGGTGAATCCGTTTCTATAAGAATACGTTCCTTCGGAACAACCTTTAGGCTTTCTCGTAGACTTTCGGCATTTTTAAAGGTCACGATGCCTGAATAAGATATATAACCACCAAGTTCAACAAACTTTTCTGCCCAGGTCGAGTCACCAGTATAACAGTGAATCACAAAAGGCTGTTCACGTGGGATTATTTCTTTAATCGCTGCGTAAGTATCCTCAAAAGCATCTCTACAGTGAATGACTGCCGGCTTACGAAACTCAGCAGAATACTCTAAAAACTGTCGGAAGACTTTTTTCTGGAAGCTCAAAGTCTCTTTATTTTTATCATAGAAGTAATCAAGTCCTATTTCGCCAACTGCAACAACCCTGTCACTAGTATAAAACTCGCGAAAATTTTCAAAGTTACCATCGAACTCATCGACATTCAACGGGTGAACTCCGGCAGTAGTATAAATCTCATTGTCTGCGGCTATTTGTAAGTTCCTCTTACTGTCTGCAAGAGTTGTGGATATCAGGTTTAAGTATGTAACACCAGCTTCGCGAGCACGGGTGATGATCGCCTGAGAGTCGTCTTCGTCATCTAAGTGGAAATGGGTATCGTAAGCAGTCATTAACGCCAATTTATTAAGTATTTAGTTTTCAGCTTCGGGACCTTCTGAAACTTTTCCTTACTATCAAAAAATTGATTTACTTCAGTTGGATCAATATTTATAGCAACCGGATTTTCAGCGGGACGCCCCACAGCAATTATGGCCATTATTGTCTGTTCTTCGGGAAGATTCAAAAAGCTTTTGATAATTTTTTCACTAAATGCATGAATCCAAAACAAGCCAAGGTTCATTTCCATCGACATGATTGCCATGTTTTGAAATGCCGCTCCAGCATCTGCAAAATCTGCATTTCCGGGCTCTCCAAGAGTTGAGATAGCTATATATGAAGGGGGGGCAAACTTTTCTGTAGTTAAGCCACCCTCTCCATCTGACACAGACCCTAAAGAAGAATGTTGGTATATAAAATCAGCTCTTTGAGGATCCATAACAATCCAAAAACGCAAAGACTGACGGTTGCAAAGTGAGTGCGCAAAACAAGCCGGTTCGATAAGATTCAGCAAGCCTTCTTTCGGAATGGCCTCCTGCTTAAATTTGCGAATACTTCGGCGCTTTTTCATGAGCCCCAGAAAATCCATAAGCAGTTCCTATTTTAGCTTTATTTTGGAAGGAGTGATGTTCACCAGGGATATTTCCGGACTTCTGCACCAGAAATTAATTGAGTACTCATCTTGCTTGTTCTCACCGACTTCTATGAAAAGTCGTACATCCTTCAAAGGATCCAGTTTTTCTAGAACTGTTGGCGGACCACTTATATAAGCAAAAGCTTTACCTACCGACTTTACTGACTCCTTATCAAATTTTTCACCTGTGTATAAAACAAAAATATTTTGTACAGGCAGCGTTTTGTTCACAACTTTTTTCTTAAGCTCAACATAGGCTGTGACATTATCATAATTCATCTCTATTCCCGCTGGTGTGACAACTTTAGCAGTCACTCGGAAATCAGTCGTTCTGTTTGGGTCGATATAAATAGGGTTGGTATCCAGATAATTAATCGTTGCCAAACGTCTCGATGGTCCCTTGATCTGAACGCGATCCGGCTTTGCCTGTGGTTCACGCAAAAGCTCAAAGCGCTCAGACAAACGATTATTGTAACGCAAACGAACATCTACTTCTTTTTCCTCGATATTGTCAATATCTATGTTAACCGTCTTAGTCACCAGACTCTCTACCTTCAAACCATCAGGCAACTTTATATCCAGCTCATTGACTCGCAATTCATTAATACCCGGTCGCAATTTATCCGTAATGTTTACAGTGACATCTATGTCCTTACTCTCAAGGATATTCAGACGTTTACGCGGACCACGAACCGAGACTGTGATCTCCGGCTTAAAGTTAGAAACAATAACCTGACTGCTACTTCCAGGAATAACATTCACCTTTACATTTTTAAAGGTCTCCACTTCAGAGACATGTTCATTCACAAAGTACCAGATCAAGCAAGCAAAAAATAAAGCCGTAAGCTTGCGGGGAAAATCATCCGAGATAAATACTGGCATCTTGGTGTTACTAAATAGACTCACCTTCATCTCCTTCGGATATAGCCTGCTTAATTTTCTCAACATTTCCAGCTAAGCCGCTGCTCTTACCTTTTACCAGAAGGTTATGCAAGTGACGCTCAAGACGCTCGCGGTTCATACCTCTTGCCAGTCTACCGCGATAAGCCAAACTAACTGTTCCCGTTTCCTCTGAAACAACAATACAAACACAGTCTGTCTCTTCAGTCACACCAACACTTGCACGATGCCTGGTTCCCAAAGATTTTGCCATAGTCATATCCTGAGTCAGCGGAAAAAAACAACCGGCAGAGTGAATAACTCCCTTTCGAATGATGACTCCGCCATCGTGCAATGGGGTATTTGGATAGAAAAATGTCGTCAAAAGCTCCTTACTCATCTCAGCCCTGACATAAATACCTGAATCTGCCAAAAAACGCATACCGATTTCCCGCTCTACGGCAAGCAATGCGCCAATTTTGCGCTCCGCTAAGAAGAAAATAGCATCGATAAGAATCTGGATATTTTCCTTCTCTTTCTTTTTCGACTTCAAAAGCATCGTATTCCTAACCCCCAGCTCTGCAAAAGCCCGCCGGATTTCCGGTTGGAATATAATCAAAATCAACAACGCTGCGAAGGCCCACATCTGGCCAATCAACCAGCCGACAACTTCAAGCTTCAATACTGTCGCTATAAGGGTAATAAAAATACCGATAATCGTAAAACCCGCCAAAATTGGCGCACCCCTGGTACCTTTCAAAAAGAGAAGAATAAGATAAATAAAGGCACTGAGAAGAAACAACTCAAAAATAATTTTGACGAAGTCGAGTAGAATCCAAAAATATTCGATAGAGAAATCCACTAAAGTCCAATGCTTATATAAGGTTAATCACGCGTTCCCCGCACAAGAACAGGTTATGTCATAAAAACTTGCCTATAATCATTATTAAACCTTTATGGGATGTTTGCAATTCGTGCATACCGACAGCAAAGCGAAATTTCAGCTAATTTTTAACTGAAATAATTTAATTTGATAAATAATTCAAAAAAATTTCCATTTAGTTTCCAGAGCTCGCAATGTAATACATTATGATGTACCTAATTTGGAGGCTAAAATGATCAGCGCAATTGGCAGCTCATTAACACCAATGGAAAGAGTGCAAAATTCCTTTCAGGAAATTTCCTCTGGCAAAAAAAACCACAGCTTTACCAGCCCGGCCTTATTAGCAATTGGTGATAGGCTTCTAAACAATGCCAATTTGGCATCTGCCAGAAACAGCAACATCACAAACGAAATCAGCTTTAGCCAAACCCATTCTTCATTTGTTCAGAATTCACAGGATACCGTTAGCCGCTTGAGCGAATTATCCGTCAAAGCAAACAGTGGTATCCTTTCCCGTCAGGATAGACAAGCTCTACAAGCCGAAGCCGAGCAATTAACTGCACATTTGAAAGACACCATGAACAATGCCGAATTCAATGGTAAAAAAATACTCGATGACTCCGAGTTTTCAGATATGGTGCAATCTTTTGAGAATATTGATTTAACATCAGCTACCGGTATAAGTGACGCAGCCAACGCCGTAAGCGATGCCATAGATATGCTCTCTCAAAGACAAGCGACCCTTGGTGCTGAACAAAATATTCTTCATCAACAATTCCGTGCGAATGTGGAAGAAGAAGCCAACTTAATGGATGCAGGCAGTCGCATAGTTGGTGCAGATATTATGGAAGCCTTCAGTCGTTTAACTGGAGATTCTATTCTTTCCCAGGTTTCAGTTGCCATGGATGCTCAGGCTGCAAGTCTTGATCGCCATGCTTTAGCCAATCTTCTAAAATAGCAGAATTGGACTTTTCTCAAGATTATCTTTATAGTTATAGCTATTCATGGAGATAATTTTTGCTTACTTATCAAAAGAAGATCGTCATCGTCAGTATTGGCCTGCATGTCCTTGCCTTAATTGGCCTTATGATCTACTGGATTCTTAATCCAGAACAAAAAATCGCTAAAGCTCCAGAACCCACTCAACATAGCCAACCTGCTTCGACTCAAAGCCAAAATCAACAAAGGGACATACCTGACACAGGGAAAAGCCCTCATGAAGATTATTCTCATGGCGACCTCAAAGAGCAGCAAATAAACAAGATACTAATCGACTCAATTGATATTGAACCTCTCAATAAGAAAGAAAAAACAGCTGAACTTAACAGTAAATTTGACGAACTATCAAAAACTCCTGTTAAAGAAGTCCAAGCCATGGCAGAATTAGTTGCTAAGTCTGCCGGAGCAAAAGTTCACAAACCCTCAAAGCCGCATACTGAATATACTGGAAAACAAACTATAGATTTTGACTCTTTAAAACTGCAAGACTATGAACTCACTGAGAAAAACCAGTATATCTTGATATTTAGGGATAGGAATAACGTTTTTATTAAAAGTGGTCCTTATAATTTAGAAGATATAGATGAAGCTCTACAGCCTCGTCTCAAAATAGTTATGAAAGCCAAAGAAAACAAAAAGATGCGCATTCTCTTAGATGCTACTGACTCTATTATGGATTCCTTATTTACACCTCAAGAGCCCACTAAAAAATGAGACTTATCCGGAATCGGATGGACAATAAGAGACTCAAGTGGCACTAATTGCAATAGATTATCGCTCCTCCAAAAAACCACAAATAATTGGATTTAATTAAAAACCATAGACTTACATCAAAACTAATTATTTGCGTACCATAATTGCTATGGGTTTAGGTTGAAAGCATCTTACAATTAAAAGACTGCCCTTTCTTTTAATTAGCTTTCTGGATATAGATAACGATAAAGAACGTTGCCCTTCGTTTTTTATCTGACTCACTCCAACCTCGTCCTTGGAAGTTGCCCTTCTTCCAAGGACTTTTTTACGTCCATAATAATTGCGACAAAAATAGGTCAGCCACAATCCCTTATGACTTATTGTGTCACACTCAACCCATATATCACAACTACTTGATAGCCATTTGTATATTCTGAGCATTTTTAAAGAAAACGTTTAGCAAAGCGCTCTTGACAGAAGGAACAACCACTGCTAATATTCTTGCATAGAAAGCATCCTACGATTAGAAGACCGCCCTTTCTTCTAATCGCTTTCTGGAATTAGATAACGATTAGAAGCGTCTCCCTTCGCTTTTAATCCGACTCACTCCAACCCCCGTCCTTGGAAGTTGCCCTTCTTCCAAGGACTTTTTTTGTCCTTAGCCAAAACATCGCTTCAACAAAACCATAAAAATAACACAATGAACCTCCTCGGTGCAAGCTACACGAGTTATCGGTTTAATTGGTTAATTGGGCTACTGCGATGCAAGAGCACCGGGGAATTAAACCCAACTAAGACTAAACTTATAAGAATATCAACTAACTCCTGACTAAGCTAATTACGAAAAATAAGTGACACCAAAGACTCATATGAGTCCCGACATACCCATTAACAATGTATAGCCAACCCACTAAAAATGAATTAATATAATTTTATTTCATTAATCAACAAACACTTACATATAATTTTAAAATTATGGCAAAACCCATGCTTTGTATCTGACAATGAAAGCGCCCACAATTAAAAGGCTGCCCTTCCTTTTAATTAGCTTTCTGGATATAGACACGGTAAAGAAGGTTGCCCTTCCTTTTTTATCAGACTCACTCCAACATATGCTCCTGAAGGACGCCCTTCCTTCAGGAGCAATTTTTTATCCGCACGTCCGAATTTGAATCATTCTTTAGTTTAAGATTATGGGCTTACTCTCTCTACTCAAAAAGTCTATCTGAGACAAAAAACTCACTATATAACTAGTTAAAACTGCACCTAAAAACCACTTAGAGCTCAACCTTCAGACATTTATGACCAAAAATGAATCAACCTTGTATCATAATTATATATTTTGTGATATGCGTCTCACACATTTAACTATTTTCTGGTTACGCCAAGCCACTCAAAAAACTTTCTGTTCTTTTATTGTAGACACCTTGTGACCCAAAGAATGAATACAGAACTTGTTTTGCCATCAAGAGAAGCGTGAACGAGAAAGCAACCTACGATTAAAAGGCTACCCTCCCTTTTAACCTTATTTCTCGAACGACATGGCAGAAAAGACCGCCCTTTCTTTGCTATCTGACTCACTCCGACTACGTACTTGGGGACCACCTTTCCCATAAATACATATTTTGATACAAAAAACCCGTAACGATATTCAATCATCACGGGTTTTCTGATTAAGCACTTAAAGTTGGGTTAGTAATTCTCTAGTATTTCAGGATCATTTTTCGCCTTAAAGATTTTGAGCATTTGCTCCAAAGTCTCTGTAGGAAAATCAACAGCCTTGACCAAATCGTGAATTTTCAGAAGCTCATGCTCATGTGGTTCTCCATCTCTGTAAGCCAAATCAGCCATATTTGAAACCAGCATTAACTTTTGATCATCGCTAAATTCATCTTTAACAATATTTAAAATCTTGCCTGTCACATGTTTTTTAAAGTTTGTTATGCACATAGATAACAAGTCCGTATTACTAATGACCATCGACAAATATTCCAAATCAACTGAAGTTATGTTGTTGTCTTTATCTGCCATCTGATCAATCAGCAATGTGCCAAATAAAACCGTTCTCGGTAAGTCTTTTTGCTCAACTTCGCTTATATCCGGAACAACATGAACCTCCCCTTCTTCATCGAGATACTCCATTTCTGTCGTCTCTTCATGATCTTTCGGGGCTGCCTCTTCATCAACATGGGCAATGAACACCTTCCAGCTATTAATAAACTCAACTACGTCATTTTCATGAGATTCAGGAAACCACATACTGTAAGACTTCTCTTCACCCATAATGTGTAAAACTATCAGCTCATCATTTTGCTCTTCTATCTCGCCGATGAGATCTTCAATTTCATTACTTTCCAACTTAACCAAATTGTAAATGGTCGCTGAATCTGGCTTCCACATAAGAACCAAAAGTTCATCAAAGGCAATGACATAAGCTTCGCCTTTAGAATTCAAACTACTGTGTGGACTCCGCAGAAAAAGGCGGGCCGTTTCAGTAATGTCATGCCTCGCAAGTTCATCATTCAACTCCTCCGGGAGCTGTACTGCAGCTAAAACCTGAGCATTAATTGCTCCAGTATCGTGAAATGTATGTCCACCGCCACCAAATGGAATATTTTGATTTTTCTTATTAAAGTTTCTAAATCTTTTCAAACGCATGCAAGGCATGCTTTGTTCATCTGCGAAGTACAAGTCATACATATTTATGGCTCCTGGTATTCTGGCTTCAGATAGATAATATGCTACATTCAAGATAATGTAAAAAATGGAAAATTCTTAAAGAATACTCCAATAAGTCAAAAATTAATTTTGACAAAATTTAACATATCGCACACCACTTTGTCAATAAAATGAATAAAGTTTTTGAACTGTAGAAAGGCAAAATTCTTGTATCTGACTGCGTTCGCCCTACATTCATTGTAACATAGATACTCAACACTGGAGGTAAAAATGCGAATCTTTTTTAGCCTAGCCCTAATATTCAGTCTGGCTTGCCAGCCAGCTGCTGTCGAAAAGGCTGCAGAGAAAAAATCCACAGCCAAAACTCAAAAAGTCACAAAAGAGAAAGATAAAATGGGTTACAACAAACTCACAAAAGAAGAAGAGTATGTCATAGTTCACAAAGGAACAGAAAGAGCTTTTACCGGCAACCTTACCGATAATTATGCAAGAGGTATCTATGTCTGCCGCCGTTGCGATACTCCACTTTACCGCTCAGACAGTAAATTTAAGTCTAACTGTGGCTGGCCTAGTTTTGACGATGAAATTCAAGGTGCAGTAAAAAGACTGCCAGATGCAGATGGCCGCCGCGTTGAAATCCTTTGTAATAAATGTGATGGTCACCTTGGCCACGTATTTCATGGCGAAGGCTTTACTGAAAAAAACACCCGCCACTGCGTCAATTCCATCTCCATGACATTTATCCCTGAAACAAAACTGGAAAGAGCTATCTTTGCCTCAGGTTGTTTTTGGGGAACTGAGTACCACCTTGAAAAAGTAGACGGAGTTCTTTCTGCCACAAGTGGCTACATTGGCGGTAGTGTCAAAAATCCAACCTATAAGCAAATCTGCTCTGGTACTACAGGGCATGCTGAAGCCGTTGAGGTTTTTTATGACCCTGCCAAAACAAGCTATGAAGCTCTTGCAAAACTTTACTTTGAAACTCACGATCCATCGCAGCTAAACCGCCAGGGTCCAGATATAGGCACTCAATACCGTTCAGAGATTTTCTACCTGAATGATGATCAAAAGAAAACAGCTGAAAAGCTTATTAAGATTCTTGAAGACAAAGGTGTAAAAGTTGTCACTAAGCTAACAAAAGCTCCAAAATTCTGGGATGCTGAAGCTTACCATCAAAACTATTACGACCTCAAAGGTAAAAAGCCTTACTGCCATATTTACCAGAAAAAGTTCGACTAGGAATTATACATGAAGGAGTTTAGCTACATTCTTGAAAAAGTTTTTGCCGATAACAGAGTCAGCCGCTCAGAAAAAGAGGCTATAGAGAAAGTGTTATCTGCCAAAGATTTTAACAACCAACAGCTCTCGCTTTTGCGCAGCCAACTTTTTGATTTTGCTAAACAGCAAATCAACGCTACTAACAGCAAAGCAATTATCAGCTGCCTGGAAGATATAAATAAACTCCTCATTCCACAGCCGAAACAGAAAATCTCAGTCGATGCCTTTTTTAGTCCTGGTGAAGAGTGTCGAAGTGCCATCTTATCTCAAATAAGCCAGGCAAGATCGACAATCGATGTCTGTGTCTTCACTGTCTCAGATAATATCATCGTCAAAAAATTAATTGACGCTTGGGAAAAAGGCATCAAAATTCGCATTGTTACTGATAATGACAAACAGTATGATCGCGGCTCAGACATTTTTCGCATGAAAGAACACGGGATCCCTATTCGCACAGACCATACTCCAGACCACATGCACCACAAGTATGCAATCTTCGATCAGCAAATTCTACTTTTTGGAAGCTATAACTGGACTCGCAGTGCAGCCCTGAATAACAATGAAGACATCGCTGTAGTCGACAGCCGCATTTTGGTCGATAAATTTAGCGAAGAATTCGAAACGCTTTGGAAGGCGTTTGCCTAAATAGCTAGATGCACTCCGACATACTATGCGGCGACTTTCCCCTGATTTTGGCATAGTAATTGACAAAGCCTCTCTAAG
>JAKVBD010000152.1 GCA_022446985.1 Lentisphaerales bacterium | reverse complement strand
CAGAAAATTCTTGATTTATTAGGCGTAAAATTACCGTAGCCAGCATTTTTTCTTTTCAAAAACAATTTAAATATCTTATGTTAAATACTTTGTGGCTAAATTTAGAAAGAATGTCCGTTACTACATGTCGCCAGAGCAATCTCGGAATGCCAAAGATGCGGTTGGGCGCTGTGATATTTATTCTATTGGTGCAACATTGTATCACTTGCTTGTAGGACAAATACCCTTCGAGGTAGAGTCGAGTATCGATGTTATTTTAAAACATTGCAATGAAGAACTAATCCCTCCTCATTGATTCCACCAGGATATGCCAGACAACCTGAGTAAAGCCATTTGTAAGATAATGGCGAAGAGCCCTATCGATCGCGTTCAGTCTTGTGAAGAGATCTATGATGCCTTTAATAGAATTAAATATGCAGAGGAAAACAAAGGCAAACTTGTTGGGAAAACACCCATTAATTTAAAAAGTGTGGACATTGAAAAAATTAAAGCCATAAGCGCTGAGAGAAGAGCCAATTAAATACAGAAAAAACCCAGTAAAAATAACAAAGCTCTTTTGATTACCCTTGTGTCGATAGTGATTATGCTGGAAATAGCCAATACGAAACAAAAAGACCGTACTGTTGAAAATAAAAAAAATAGATTCGATTAAGCAAGAAGAGATACAAGTCGTAGACACCTCTAATTTAAATCAAGAGGAAGTCAAAGGGAGTGTAAAAGAGGACATAGAAATTGACAAAACTGAGAATTCTTCTTCTGAGGGGGATAGACTTTTGGAATACTTAAAGCCCAAGGATAGACACATCCTACACTTTAAGCTTAATGACAACTCAAATAAGGTCAGAGTCACGAATTCTCGGCCATAAGATATGGCGTTGGCTTCTTTGCTCCAAAGAGATTTGTCGATTATAAAATGGGTTTTCAGTTTCGCTGGCTTGCTGAAAACTCTCATGTAAGGATTTGTATTTACAAGAATCCTGAATTTAAGCGTTATGTCGATATTTTATTTGTCGAAAATGAAAATGCACCACAGATCAGTGTGAAGTATGTAGAAAACCCTAAAACAGGTATTTGAACATAGAAGTTGGAAAAGGATTTCAAACATTGGAAAATCTTTAAGCCTGTAGAAGACTTTGAGAAGCCATTCGGAGAGTGGAATACAGTCTTCGTTATAAAGATAGGCAAGATCCTTCAGTTATTCATGAACCAGAAGAAGATTGGTAATGTTATTATAGATTTTCTAAAAGAATCCCCAATTGGTTTCTCATTTCTACACCCTTGTGATGTCGAGTTTCGTTCAATATACGTAACAGAAATAAAAGAATAACCACTGTTTTTCGTCGTGCTGTGATTATCGACACTAAGGCAATTCTAATTGGACTTTATTACCCATATAACTTTTCGCTTGAGCTCGAATTATTCCTTTTCGTATTTTTGGTACAAAACATGAGTCATTTCATGCTGAGTACGGGATCTCACGGAGCATTAATGAGCGATTCTATAAAAGTCTGCAAAATCGGTAAATACATCCTACAGCGTCAAATAGGTCAAGGATCTATGGGGACTATATGGTTAAGTCACCATATGGGTCTTGATATACCTGTGGCTGTAAAACTTCTCCGTTCCTCGCTCGTTGATGAAGATCCTGAATATATTGAGCGCTTTATTCAGGAAGGTAATGTTGCCGGGACAATCCACCATAAAAATATTATTCGAATCTTTGATGCAGGTCATCAAGGCAAAACATACTATATGGTCATGGAGTATGTCGATGGTGGAAATGTTCAAGAAATGATTGACAATCGAGGCTGCTTGACGGCAGATGAAGTTCTGGAGTTTGGCATTGTCATTACCGATGCACTTATTGAGGCTCATGCTCACAATATTATCCACCGTGATATTAAACCTGAAAATATCATGGTCACTAAACAAGGCCGGATTAAACTAGCTGATCTGGGCTTAGCCAAAAATACCGAAGATAGTTACAGTTCGACTATGGTTGGGGCTGCAATTGGGACACCTAATTATATTTCCCCGGAACAAGTAAGAAATTCACAAGAGGCAGACTTGCGTTGTGACATTTACTCACTCGGTGCGACTTTATACCATATGCTTACTGGTAAGGTCCCTTTTGAAGGTGAGTCAAATTACACGGTTATGAACAAACACTGTGAGGAAGAGTTGATTCCTCCACAAGAAAGACAAGAAGGACTGCCTCTGCCACTTTGCAAAGCTATCTGTAAGATGATGGAGAAGGACCCGGATGATCGCTTTCAGAACTGTGAAGAAATCAATGAAGTTTTAAATAAGTATAAATACAGCAGTGAATATAGCCATGTTGTCACCGATAAAACTCAGATTACTCTAGAAAAAATAGACGTTAAAGAGCTTAAAGAAAGGCGCCGCCAGGCAAAACTAAAACGAGAAGAAGCTAAAGCTGCAAAAGGTAAAAAAGTGAAATTGATTGCCTTAGTTACTTTAGTAATTGTCACCGGACTTCTATTTGTACTAAAAGGTAACTCCAACAAAACTGCAGCCGTCACTGCAAAAGTAATCAAACCTGCTATTGAAGCTGAGCAAGCCGACGAACTAACAAAGGACCATGAATCCTTTCCGGTCAAGGATGATCCTAAACCAATCAGCACTGCCGCTAAATCCGAAGACAAGTTAGATGCGCCAAAGACAAATGAACCCGTTAGTTCGTCTTTAAATCTAATTCCTCTATTAAAAACACGCCTAGATGCAGAAGATGTCTATAGCGTAAATGATGGAGTTTTAAATATACATAAACAAACAGATAAAACATATGTTTATCTTGGCACTAAACAGTTGTATAAAAGTTTTAGATTACACCTTGTTTATCGCTGGCTCGAACCCAGTGGAGTAGTGAAAGTAAATGTATATAAACAACCTGGTGAATCTTTAGATGTTTTCATCAAGCAAACGAAATACGCTCCTTTTACTGGCAGTCTATTTTTCAAGGGTCTAGACCATGAAATTATTGAAGGACACTTAGAGGGGGATATGAGATTTGGCCAGAAGGCTTTAGGGGTTAAGGAAAACCTGGAAAATCCTCTAAATGAGTGGAGTAAACTAGTGATCGTAAGAAAAAAGAATAGAATAAAGGTTGTTTTAAATAAACAGGAGCTTGGCGTAGTAGAATGCCTGACGAACAAAAAAAGCCAAGTTGGCTTTAACTTATGGCATCCTAGCAATATAGAAATAAAAGTCATGTCACTCATTGAGATAAAAGAGTAGAACATCAGCTATTAAGTTTCTTTGAAATAAGTCTCCAAACTTAAAATAGATTATCCAAAAGCTCCTATTTATAACTCCTGATAGTAAGAGATTCTCATTTGACAGCGGATACTCTTTAAAAACTCCAGTAAAACTTCTAACTTTAAGGCCATCATGTGTATCATGACAGATACAGGCTCTTTAGATTTAAAAGTACCTTACAAATGTCATTTTGTGCTAAAAGGTATAATAAATAGTATTCTATTTTTTGTAGGTTATAAAAAAGTAATAGATAAGTTTAAGCTATGAAGGCTGGTGAGATATTGAGTAGAGATTTACAAAAAAATTCTTTAAAGAACTGGCTGATGTAGGGCAATTGACCGCATTATTCAATTCCATGTCAGGCTTCTATTTCTATGCTATGAATAAGGACTCAAAATTTATGATGGCAAATGACGCGATCATGAAACTTTGGGGTATAAACAGTATCGAAGAATTCATTGGTAAAACAGACCATGACTATTTTGAGAAATCCCTTGCGGACTTGTATGTAAATGAAGACCTAAAAGTCTTAGCAGGGGAAGCAATTGTTAACCGTCGCTGGATGGTACCGGACAATGATGGCCAGATGAATTGGTATTTATCCACCAAGCTGCCTCTAAAAGACAAAGAAGGGCGTGTAATTGGCCTCTGTGGCCTTTTAAGAAACCTCAAAAGAACAGGCAAAGAGTACAAGCCCTACTACGATTTATCTGAAGTAATCGACTATATCGATGAACACTTTAGACAAAATATAAAAATGCAAACTCTCGCAGATCTCCTGGGCGTATCCGTCAGTCAATTAGATAGGAAATTTAAAGATTTTACTGGAGTATCTCCGACAAAGTACATTCAAAAAGTCAGGTTGGCTGCAGTTGCAAGCGCACTCTTAAATACAGATAAAACCGTCAGTCAGCTAGCTTTTGATAACGGTTTTTATGATCACAGTCAGCTTTCAAGAATGTTTAAACTGAGTTATGGAGTATCTCCAATTAAATACCGCAATAAAAGCAATTTATAATTTTTTTAGCTTAAGTTGTAAAATTCGCTCATCATTAGTTGTAGTTTTACTACAAAGAAATTTTAGTTGGGTTTTACTATGCGCCACAGCGCGTCAAATAAAAAGAGTTCATCAGCAGAAAGTCATGCAATTATAAAACTGGATAAACCTGGTAAAGTTCTTGAGTCACATATAGTAACAGTTGACAATGAGAATGCAGAATTGAATGAAGAACGAGACCGTAAAAAATACTTACTGGATAAAGCCATTAAGAGTTTTTTTGCAATTAAGGATAAGCGCGACATTATTAAAAATGGTCTGAGTATCTCGGTTAGGGAAAAAGATTACCCTTACATGCTGGCCATCAAAGATGATTTAAGTAAGGCTATTCAGTGCTCCGTTAAAATATCTAAGCGGACAAAATCAAAAAAAAACGAACAAGAATCTGCATCTGGCCGTAAAAACTACCTATTCAACAAAACCATTCGTCAATTTTACAACCTTGAAGATAAAACAGATATTCTTAAAAATGGTCTTAAAATCACCGTTCGCGATAATGACTATGATTACATGCAGTCTATTAAGGCTGAAATTAAAAAAGTCATAAACTGTGATGTAAACGTTTATCGGAAAGAGACTAAGGAAACTACAGGTATTATTTCTCAGCCTTTTTTTATTCCAGCGCCTGTTCCTCCTTTAGAAGAAAAAATTGATAAGGTTAAGAAACGCAAATCAAAAAAATCCCTGATTGCGGATAAGTTACTAATCAGGGAAATACGCGAAATTAAACATAAAAGAGGATTTTTAGCTATACTTAGTGGCCCTTTTTTCTCTAGCCTGCTGCACTTATGCTTGATTAGTTTTCTGGCAATACTGATTCAAGATGAATACAAAAAGGATGTTCAGGAAATTCATCTAACGATTCAGGAAGAAGATATCGTTGAGCTTGATGAACCACCGCCTATTGAAGAACCTCTTCCAGAAGAAATTAAAGATGTCGAAGGTCTGAACCCGGAACTTAAGGCAATCGAATTGGAAACTTCACTTCTCAAAGAGTCCGGTTTGGAAGAAAATGAAGATATCCCTTCGGTAAATGATGATTCAATGATTGAGGCTATTACAGATATAGAAATAACACAGTCTAACTTTACTACGAACTCAATAGTAGCTGGACGTTCGGGTAGCGGCCGCACGGCTAGTTTAGGCCGTTATGGCGGTTCACTCGCTGGCCAAATGAGCCTCATGAAAGCATTGTGGTGGTTGAAGTCTGTTCAGAAGCCTGATGGGTCCTGGGCGAACGGGCGCGGCCCATCAACAGCAATGACCGGTTTGGCACTACTTACTTACTTGGCTCACGGTGAAACTCAGGAATCAAAAGATTTTGGCGACACGGTAAACCGGGCTGTGGATTTCTTATTGAAATTACCAATCAATAAAAATACAGATAACGGTTATCCTCACGCTATCATGACTTACGCTTTAGCAGAAGCTTATACCATGACAAATCTCCCAGGCCTTAAAACAAAGATGGAAGCTTGTGTTCAAGTGTTGATCGACGGTCAACAGCAAGGAGGTTGTTATAATTACCGATACAGTACCAATGAGGCTCGCCAGGATCTTTCTTTTGCAGGATGGAACTATCAGGCACTAAAAGCTGCATTCGCCGCCGGTTGCCGTATGGAAGGATTATCAACTACTATTTATAGATCGATTAAGTGGTTACAAAATCAAAGTTTTGGAAAATTTCCATATTCGACAAGAAATAATGCAGTTACTGTTGGTGAGGCTAAACATACCATGCGCGCAGTTGGCGTACTCTGCCTACAATTGTTTGGGGATGGCCGCTTTGACGGTATAGGAGATGATTTGCTACATATTTCGACAAAAGACCTTCTTAAGTACGATTGGGTGAACCCACCTGATGAATCCTTATATGGCTGGTACTATGCGACACAGGCTATGTTTCAAGCTGGTGGCGATATGTGGAAAAGCTGGAATAAGCGCTTTCAGGATGTCTTAACCAGAAACCAAAACGAAGAAGGCTACTGGGATTATCCTGGGGAATACCATGGCCCCAAAGATGAACTGACCAGTCGTATCTATGCAACGGCCTTATGTGCTATGCAGCTAACTGTCTACTACAGGTACTTACCATCTTTCAAAGAAGGGCAGGATTTAAATTTAAAAGAGAAGAAACGAGCCATTGATGAAGGCTTTGATTTAATAGAATAAGATTTTACTATTCAAATTTATCTTTTTGGATATTTTACTCTTGTGTTAAGGTGTAGTTGTATAACATACAATTGAATTAAATCAGAGCTTATATGATCAAAATCATCTTGGGTATATTTTTAAGCGTCACAATTTATTCTAAAGGAGATGACCTTACGGCTACAAACATCCTTCAGAAGTCTAAAGAAGCATATGAATCTTTAAAGTATTATCAGTCTTCCGGAGTAGTTTCTGCTCATGTAAATGGCAGCACCATACCTACAGAGTTTGTCGTAAAATTGATTCCACCATACAGTTACCAGATAATGTGGCGCTTGAAGGTCCCTGGAGTAAGCCAGTTTAAGCAAACTGGAGCAGTCTGGAACTCAGATGGTGATGCCTACCTGTATATGAGTATGATTAACTCTTACTCTAAATTAGAAACCGATTATATGGCTCTTTCGGCAGCTACCGGTATTTCAAATGGTGCTGCATTTACGATTCCAGCTTTAGCTCTTGATACATTTAGTAGTCAACCAAGCCCATTCTCTCAACTGATCAATCCCAAGCTAGTAAAGAAAGAATCAGTTTTTGGAGAAGAATGCTACCTCGTTAGCGGCTCAACTCAATCATCTAAAGAAGTTTCATATTGGTTTTCTGTAGAGTCATTTCTTTTAAGAAAAATCCGACGTTCGTATGAGAAGAATCATACAGCAAAAAAAATACCAAAAGATGTATCTAATGAAGAAATCAAATCTATGCTTAAGGAACTTGGGCAGGAAATAAGCGAAGAGAAAATAAAGGCAATGAAGGAGCTTCTTAAGAAGTCAACGATCCTGATCGATATTAAAGGATTCAGCGAAGAAACTCATAACAAAATCTCACTTGCGCCTCTAACTAAAGAAGATTTATCTTACAAAGTGCCTAGAGGAGCAATCCTAAAAAAGTCACTTTTCGAGAACATGTTTCAAAAGTTACCGAAGCACAATCATCCACATACATATCCAAAAAAGTAATTTAACTTTTCACTAATCAATATTTTATAGTATATCGTATATGAAAGATAATTTTATAATCGAATAAATTAGACATAAGGGTATAGTTCGCCAGGGCATGTGTGTTTATCACAAATTCAAAAAAAGGAAAAAAATATGAAGTATAGTGTGTTGCTGCTAATGGCAATGATATTGTGTAGTTGCCAGAGTCAAAAAGACTGTATTGAGGAAATAGAAGTTGTAGATACTCACATTCATTTCTATGATCCTGCTCGCCCAGGAGGAGTTGCCTGGCCGCCAAAGACTGACTCAGTTCTCTATAAAGGTCATTACCCAAAGAATTTTAATGAAGTTGCCCGCCAGCACAATATTAAAGCAACAGTAATTGTCGAAGCCAGCGATCACCACAAAGACAACAAGTGGCTTTTGGATATCACTAAAAACGAAAAGTGCCAATACACAGGCATCGTTGGCAATCTTGCAGTCGGATCCAGTCATTTTGATAAGCAGTTAGCTGAACTTTGTGAAGACCCAAGATTTGTTGGCTTACGCGTAAGGCCACGTAATGATTATCCTTACTTTACACCTAAGTTTATGAAAGACCTGAAAACTCTAGCCGCGAAAGGCAAAACTCTT
Source organism: Lentisphaerales bacterium (assembly GCA_022446985.1). Taxonomy (GTDB): domain Bacteria; phylum Verrucomicrobiota; class Lentisphaeria; order Lentisphaerales; family Lentisphaeraceae; genus JAKVBD01. Next base: position 2,426 of record JAKVBD010000152.1, on the reverse strand, counting down.
GATATTCTAATGGTCGGAATTGATCTTCCAGGTGTTGCCAAAATAGCCAAAGCTGTACCAAACCTAAAGATTCTAATCAACCATGTTTCAGGCCTTCCATTAGATGAGGTAAATGCTGTAAATGCTAAATGGAAAAAACAGATTGCTGAAGTTGCCAAGTATCCTAACGTACACTGTAAAATTTCAGGTTTGTATGAACGTGTTAATTATCCTTGGGCACCTACAGACCTTGACTTCTACAAAGCTTGTTTAGATACAATCGTAGAGAACTTCGGTGAAGATCGCATAATTTACGGCAGTAACTGGCCTGTATTAAATCGTTATGGATCTTATACGCAGTATAAATCGCTTCTCATGGACTTCTGTAAGCAATACGACTATGAATTCGCTGAAAAATTCCTTCAAAAGAATGCTATCAAATTCTACAATCTTCCTGAGCTGAAGTAATAAAGCTTTTAGAGATTTGGGCCACCGCTTTAATAAGGCGGTGGCCTTTTTTTGGTTGGCGTCCAGTAAATCGATGAACACGAGACATCATAAAGTGGAGATGCAAGTATGCAGAAATATTCATATAATTGTAAATTTGCGCTCACCCTGTTAAGAATATCGAACTTAATACGTATATAAAAATAGTAAAAATGCGTATTCACTCCAATGTGGAGTTACAACCGGCCAGCTTTGCTTGTCCAGTTAAAATGTGTTGAATGTTTTGAGTAGGAAAGAATCGTAAAAGATTGAAACATGCTGTTTAACTAATTAAATGAGCTGTGTTCTCTTATAAATCGGTTTTCTAATCAGAATACTATGTTGTCCCAGATTGGTTAATCTAATTAGTGTAAAAGGAGAAGATATGAAAAAACTATTACTTGCTTTGCTTTTTGTGAGTTCATTTGCAATGGCTCAGAAAAAAGTTCTTTACTTCACTCATGAACCAGGTAAGTGGCATAAGTATGCCCCACAGAAAGAGATCTTTATTAAGTTAGCCGAAAAAGCCGGTTGGGATCTGACTGTTTCTACAGGTGATCATGACCCACAGATCGTTGCTTTGAGAAACCCTGAACTGACTAAAGGTTTCGATGCAGTCGTTTATAACTTCTGTTTTGCAACTAGTAAAGATCTTGAAGCAGTTTCAAACGTTATTGCTCAAACTCGTGAAAAAGGCGTACCTGCAATGGTGATTCACTGTTCTATGCACAGCTTTTGGGGGACATTTAAAAACGGTCATAAAGGCAGACCCGCTAAAGGTGAAGCAAAACCTTCTCCAGATCTTTTAGCGAAGTGGAATAAAGAGAACCCTGGCAAAGAATTCCCAATCTGGGGAGACTTCACAGGTGTCGCTTCTACTTTCCACGGACCAAAAACACCAATTAAAGTGACAAAGTGCTGCGAACATGAAGCAACTAAATCACTTAGCCCGGGTGGTTACACTACTGTAAATGCCGAGCTGTATAACAACTTCTATGTTGTCGATGCAGTTAAACCTCTTCTAAAAGGTCTTCAAGAGTCTTACCCTAAGGCAATCGATAGAAAAATTAAGAAGGGGCAGAAACTGACTGAAGCAGAAAAGAATACTCCGAAAAATAAAGACGAAGCTATTGTTATGTGGCAGGTACCACAAGGCAAGTCACAGGTAGTCGGAATTTCTCTAGGTCACGGCGAAGAAGAATGGAATCAGCCAGAATTTCAGGGTCTTCTCATAGATGGAGTTAACTTCCTACTGAAGAAGTAACACCACATATATTATTCTTTAAAAGTCCATTGGCTCTTATAGAGCATGTGGACTTTTTTTATTGTAATAGAGTAATGCCGCACTCATTTTGACTATTATCCTGTAAATAATTATCAGGAACAAAAAATGCTTTCTGTTATCTTTATTCTTATCGCAATCTTTTTACTATTGTTTGCAGCAAACTGGTTGATGGCACTGCAGAGCTGGCCAGTGACTTTAATGTAAAGCCGATCATTATTGGGCTGACCATCATATCTTTTGGCACTTCAGTTCCCGAGCTTTCTGTCAGCTTAACTGCAGCGAGTACCGGCGATACCTCTATGGCACTTGAGAATGTTCTGAGGAGTAATGTTTGCATTTTTGCCTTAGTTCTAGGTGTAGTGCTTCAGCGGAAATAGGACAGTTGGTCACTTTCTGTTAGATACAGATTGGGTTAAAAATAACAGCTTATGCACACCTTTTAACCTAAAAACCTCAGTTGGATTTGAGCAAGAGGTAGCGCCTCGTTGATTTTAAAATAGATAAATACAGTTTCTTAGCAGTGAATTCTTAGACTCTTTTTAGTCAATTACGAGATTCTATGGCTGGAGTCGGTTTCGATCTCTTTAAAACGATAAATACTTGTTGAATTATTGCACTCCACCTTTGTTGAAAATCCAACTGCGAAGCAGTCAAAGATGTCAGGAATTGAGATATG
>JAKVBD010000151.1 GCA_022446985.1 Lentisphaerales bacterium | reverse complement strand
GCTACGAACCAGAAGGTTTCAGGTTCGACTCCTGATGAGTGTACTTAAGCTTACGAAAGACTTCTTTCGTAAGCTTTTTTTGTTTCAAGGGTACAATCTCACAATAATTACTTTTTCAGTCTTTCGAATTCTGAATAATTCCACACCAAGACCACTATCTTCATATTCTTTTGAAAAATCCCCCACTTAATTTATCCATAAAAGCCTATTAATTTCTAACAATAAACATCAACAATGAGCTCACAAAGCGCATAAAATGTCGCTTTAAATTCATAGCTATACATGAAATCCAGTATCGAACACTTTCATATGTCGTATACAGACAAATAAGAGGCGCGATAAAATAATGACGTATTCCTTTCAATAAATTATATTTGAATTATAACGCTCAGGGAGAGGATTTAAATGATTACAATAAACGATAGATCCATAAGGAATAATTTCACATTAATAGAATTACTTGTGGTCATCGCTATTATTGGAATACTTACCAGTATCTTACTTCCCTCACTTTCAAAAGCACGACAAGCAGGTTTCAAAGCAATTTGTACAAGTAATGAAAAACAGCTAGGTATTCTTTTCCAAATCTATACCACGCAAAATGATGAGTACTACCCTACTACAAGCAGTAGTAGTCAATACATCTCATGGGATGATATGCTGGCTGATTATGACGGCCGAAACCTATCTCAAGCAGATAAGGAAGAGTGGCACTTAACAAACATTGAAGATGTAGATATTTATAAGTGCCCGGGAAGCCTTCAAAACAGGGAAAGTAACACTTTGACTTTTATGTCCTATGGGATTAACTCTACTAGAGTCTTTGCCTATCCTGGCCCAAATTCTATTCGTGGCATTGCCGGTTGGCTTGGAGCAAATGACAATGGAGCTGGATGGTCTATCTCACAAAGCATGATTGTAAATTCGTCCGAATCCATTGCGTTAATGGAAAGTCACATGTTTTCAAATATTATGGGACATGCAACGGCTGAAGAATACATAAACTTAGGACACTTCACGTGGAAGTTTTCCCCGGTAAATGAAGCTGCACTGCACTCTGATCAAGCCGGAGGAAATGACGGACTGTTTATTCATGCACCAAAGCGCAAAATGATGAACTACCTTTATACTGATGGCCATGTAGGCTTCATGTCACCTGCTGCGGCTCTGGGAAATGCCTATCCTAACTTTGTTAGTGGAACACATAATAGTTCTGCAGCTTTAGATACTCCTTGGAACTTACTTGACTAACTAGAGCTTAATTCAAAGTTTATAGTTACATTTAATACTTCAAGCAAAAAAATATTGTTAGAAACAGCTTTCTCCTGGCACTTCATTTATTATACAAAAACTTGCATTTATTTTTGTAAAACAATATTCTTATTAAGGAGTTACATACAGGGGAATCATGAAAGTTATAAAGTCATATTTCACTCTAGTTGAATTACTTGTTGTGATAGCCGTAATTGGCATTTTAACAAGTATGTTACTTCCTTCACTGCACAAAGCTCGCCAGGCAGGATTTAAAGCACTGTGCATTAATAATCTAAAGCAAATTGGCATACTTTTTGTTACTTATAGTGACAATAATAATACGCATTACCCAATTCGCGACAATACCTACGAAGGGCAAGTTTCCTGGGATGATTTATTGGGAGATTATGATGGCAGGAATTTAACTGAAACTCAAAAACAGCAGCAACATTTCACTCTTGAAGAGCAAGGAGAAAATTTTATCTACAAATGCCCTGCCAGTATTCAAGATAGATCACCGAACTCCTTAAAAACTTATATGATTAATGATTCTTATGTACATGATGACATAAGTACCAACGGAGCAATTAGAGGTGTTGCTGGTTGGGCCAACAATGCCGGATGGTCAATAAATACATCTCAAATAGCAAGTTCCAGTAACTTTATCGTTTCTACTGAGACCCACCTTTTTAATAACCTCCTTGGCTATACTGGAGCTGGAGGAGAAGCCGGCGCGAGGGATTATATTCAATCATACTCACCTACTAAACTCCCCGTACACGCCAAAGATGTTGGTGGAGTTGAAGGCTTCTATATCCATGGAGTCCAAAGTTTCAAACTCAACTTTTTATATGGTGATGGACACGTGAAAACCAACTCCATCCGCAGCACACTTGGAGATGTAGGAGCTGCTAACTTTATGACCGGAGCCAATACAAGTTGGAGTTATCTTGATGTAACTCTCTGGAATGCCCTTCACAACGACTAAGATTATCTTCTTTAACCACACATATCTTTAATGCTAAACTTAAAAAAGGCGACTATCAGTAGTCGCCTTTAAGTAGTGGGTGTTATGTCCTGTAAGTATAGACGGCAAACAACTAAAAAATATAATAGATCCCGCCAGGTAATTAATTCTTTACGACAAAAATTTAACTAATCCACTCTCCGGCCTTCATCGTCAACTTGCGGTTCGCAAAACTTATGGCTCTATCATCGTGAGTCACCATGAGCACAATGCCGCCATTTTCAGTAAAATCTTTCAATGCCTGTAAGACCAGATGGGCATTATCACTATCGAGGTTGCCGGTAGGTTCATCGGCTAAAATGATCCTGGCACCACCATAAATCGCTCTCGCCAGAGCGACACGCTGCTGTTCACCGACACTCAATTCAGATGGCAAATGCCTCCCTCTACCTTCAAGGCCGAATTGATTTATCAATTTTAAAGCTTTATCCCTTGAACCTTCTCCTAAAGCCAAATCAGCTATCATTATATTATCGACGACATTCAGATAAGGAATAAGGTGAAACTCTTGATAAACGTAGGCAATATTTCGAGCACGGAACTCTGCCCGTTGCGAGTTATTCAACTGATAAAGGTTCTGGCCGCTTACAGTTACTGTTCCTGAATCCGCTGCCAATAATCCACCAGCAGTTAACATAAGAGTTGACTTACCACAACCACTTGGGCCAAGAACTGCTATAAAATCACCATCTTGAGCCTTCAGACTTAGATCTAAAACAGCCTGTACGGCTGCCTGGCTTTTGCGCTTATATTTTTTCGATATTTTATCAATCACTAAAGTACTAGTCATGCCTAAGAACCTCCGCTGGATATGTTTGAGCAGCCCATAAAGCAGGCAGCCATGTCGCGATTAATGCTAAAGCCGGCATTGTAAAAGCAGTCAGTAGCAATTTGCTGTCTTTCACCAACTCACTGGCTGAATAACTGTAGAAAAAAGTATCTTTACCATTAATTAAACAAAAGTAAAAAATAACTATTCCAATCAGAGAACCTGCCAATGCACTACAACAAGCCTTCAATAAGAAAGCTATGAGAATCTTACTGGTTTTCATTCCTAAACTCAGAAGAAGGCCCAGCTCATAAATTCGCTCACGGACATTCAAAAAAGCTAATAAGCCGATAGCCGTCATACAGAGAATAGCCATAAATGGAATCAAAACCCCGATAACACCTTCACGCTTTTCCTGAAGATCTTTTTCCTGCTGCTTCATAGAGGCGATTTCTTGAGCAGCAGTTTTCTTAGTTTTAGTACGGGCCTCCGCTCGTGCCAGGGCTTTACTGTCATGTTCTATGATCTGAGTTCCGGGAAGTATTGCCGACAGTTCCTGACGGATCTCGCCTATGCGATCTACACTGGCACAATTACACTCGAGAGCAAGAATAGAGTTTATCTGTTTTTCCTTATTCAGAAGCTTTTGCGAGACTTCCAGATTTATCCAGGCTGTTATATCATCCTTAGAACCCCGCTGGTGGTGAGTTTTAGAAATCGTAAATTCATGCCCCATAAATTTTACTTGATCGCCCACTTTCAGACCCAGACTTTTGTGAAGTTCATACCCCAGAACCATGTCATTACCCATGATTGGATTAACTAAAGGCTTCTTGGGTGTACCATGAGACTTGGGTACCTGGCCACGAATACCGATCAGTACAATCTGCCTTTTATATTCTGGCCATTCTAAACTCTGAGTCAGTGTTGGCAGGAGGTGATTCACTGTCACTATATTTGAATTAGCCAACTTATAAACATATTCTTCCGGCATAGTCTTACTGGCATAACCTTGCGAGTACACCTCACTCAGGTCCTGCCCTTCTGGAAAGATGTAAATATTGAATCCGAGGCCTTTCATAGACTTGCGGATATCATCTTCCAGCTTTTTCATATGAGCCTTAGTATCATCGACTTTTGCCTGGACCATCGCCTCGGATTTTAAATTTGAGCTGCGTAGAAAGGCATCACTTAACAACCAACTAGCCGCAGCTATAGCGACAGCAAAGACTGAAAGTACAAAATTAATTTTACGGTGTAAGATTTCTTGACTGATTAATTTAAGTAAAGTCATGCCTTCCTCCTCATTAAAACAGTTCCTCCCAGGACAAAAAACAGCAGGCCTCCGACAGTTAAGGCTGTATTTCGCACAACTGGAGATGACTTTTCCTGCTCATGAATTACTTGATCTACTGACTCTGCACTACCTGTCTCAACTTGAGGCTCAGATATATCAATCATACCAATAAGTGGCGGCAACTTTTTATCGACAACAACTTCACTGCCTTCCAGATAACTGGTCCAGTTCAATGTTGTCAGAAAATCCATACCTGGATTCTGTCGCTTCACCTGACAGGAACATGCACTGCACAGATAAGCTGACAATTGAGAAATATGCTTAACAGTTATCTCATCACCTACCATGGGACCCAGCAAACGGCCTCTGCCAAAGAAAGCAAAAAGTCTTGGCTGATCTTCTTGTGAGTCCGTTTTAAATACTTTGGCTAAAATGGCTCGAAAGATTGGGTTGGATTCATTTTTTGGCATGCGCACAAGGTGAAAATCAATTTTTAGAGGAATGCCAGACTTTAAGACGTTTGAGGGGTCAATTGTCGCGGCTTGATAAGCCGTCAATTTCCCTCCGGTCACTTCGCCATCTGCTTGAACAATGCCTTCAGGAATCTCCAATTTCTCTTTGAGCTGTTCAATTGCTTTTTGTACTTCAAGAGCTGCCTTTTCATCGGACTCTTTATTACCGCTTTCCATCAATAAAAAGGTCGACGAGTAACCTTGAAGAATGCCTTTCATTAATTCACCGGTAGCTTGAGGCTCCAGAAGCTCCCGGAGATTCCCTTTATTCAGATCTCCTTGCCATATGGGGTAATAAACCTTGGTGATATTCGGGTAGAGCAAGACCATCTTAGCTTTATCTGCCGGTTGAATGTCTTTTAAAGTAGGATAAGTCGTATTAAAGTTCTCAGCCTCTTTTTCATTTTCCAGATTCACACTAAATACCACGAGATTGGTGTGCCCACCAAAGCCAATTGAGCTCTTTTGAAGTTTTTCAAAATTGTCTTTTTCTTCAGCGCTCAACTCCCCTCGATGAATGACAAAGACTTTATATAAGTCTCTTTCCCAACGCTCTAAAGCATAGCGAAATACCGGCACTTCACAGGCAAAACTCAGTACTTGAGAAAAAAGGAGTATTAAAATGAATGCTTTCTTCATGATGCTTTTTCCTTACATTGAATAACTTTCCCTTCATCGATCTGAAAGAAATGCTCTCCCAGTAGAGCCGCTTCTGATTTGCGATGTGTTATATGCAAAGCAGTGATATTGTTTTCTTTAGTCACAGATTTTATCAATTGAATGACCTCTTCATGGGTATCGTCATCGAAAGTTCTTAAAGGCTCATCCAGGCAAAGAACTTCAGGGCGAACTGCCAAAGCACGTCCCATGGCTGTTCTCTGCTTTTCTCCGCCACTTAAGCCGGCATGTTTACGGTCAAGAAGATGAGTAATTTTCAGCTGCTCAGCAAGTTCTTCGACACGGGCAGCGATAACACCTTTAGGCCACTTCTGAATTCGCATCCCAAAAGCGATTTGATCATAAACCGTCATGTGATCAAAGAGCGCGATATCCTGAGGCAGGAAACCAATATTTCTTTCTGCCGGGCGCTTTTTAGTAATATCTTGACCATTGATGGAAATACTTCCCGCTGCCACTTTCCGCAAGCCACACAAAGCTTCAAGTATTGTAGTTTTACCCGAGCCGGTTTTGCCCATGAGAATTCCATACTGCCCTTTCGGAATATCAATGCTTATGTCCGAAATCTTGAATTTCCCAGCCTGAATTGTGCAATTTTTAATTGATATCATAAAGTCCTCCTTTACGCCCATCTATTAAACGAACTAAAAATAAAACAGCTAAAGCTATAGCAACCATGATCATCGAAACAGCCACTGCGCCTTCAAGATTACCTATGCTGATTTCAAGAAAAACAGATGTCGATAAGACCTCAGTCTTACCACGAGTGGTACCGGCAAAAATCAGAATTGGGCCAAATTCTCCCAAGGCCCGGGCCCAGGCTAAAGCCATAGCCGTTAAAATGCCACGCCAGGCACCCGGAACAGCCACCAGCCAAAATGCCTGAGACCGGTTACAGCCAAGTGTCATAGCAACCTGTTCCTGTCTTGGGCTCATCTGATCAAAAGTATTGCGCATAGTGCGCACTGCAAAAGCACAGGAAACACTGAACTGCGCTAAAATTATAGCCGGGATCTTATAAGTAATCCCCACAGAAAAATCAGGCATTTTACCGGTAATTAAGGAGTAGATACTGCTGAAAGCTATAACGCACCATTCCTCAATACTCGTACCAAAAATGTGAAACTTATGAAATAAAATAAGTAGACTTAAACCAATCACTAAAGGTGGTAGAATGATCGGTATATCCAATAATGCATCTAAGGCCGTCTTACCTGGAAAGCGAAACCTGGCTAACAAGTAACCTGTCGGCACAGCTACTACAATACTTAAGATTGTCGCGATCACACAACTCAGCATAGTCACTTTCATGGAGTATTGAATATCGGGATTCTTCAGAGTCTTAACTATGTCATCAAAACTGGTGTAATTGGCATCTGCCACCAGCATTCCCAGAATCAATAAGATGTACATTCCAAAGATAAAAGATAAGCCAAGAACAAAAGGCGTATCTGAAGGAACTTTCCTGATCTTTTCTGCAACTGTATTTTCTTCGTCAACAACAGTCTTTTCGATTGCCGTTGAGCTATTCACTGCAAGGCTCCCTGCCACTGAAAACCTATACCGGTAAAACGCTCTTGTTGACTCGTTACATGCGTCATCAAACGTTCTAAAAGCTGTTTATGATCATTATTTTTTGAAATCGCATATGGCTGAGTGGCTTTCGCCTGAGGAATGGGAATTTCAATCATCTCACACTCTCTGGCTGCCGTTGGACTCGCCATAAAGTTACTCTTATAAATGATCACTGCATCCACCGAATGCAGATTAATTTGATTGATCAAAAAGTCTCCAGTCGGCGAGTCTACTGTGACGTTTTGCTGGATTCGTTTATAGAGGCCAACCTCTTTAAGCATGACCATCGTCAAATGACCTAAAGCTGATTTATCTGGATGACCTAAGCCAATCTTTACCCCTTCCTTTAGTAGATCATTTAAGTTTTGAATATTTTTAGGATTACCTTTGGCAACGGCAATGACTATGTCGTTACTGGTCACATCTGTTGGCGATGAGAAGCGATCCTGAACGAGATCCATGAACTCGGTATCGCAGGCAAAATAGGCATCTGGCTGAGCTCCAGCCTCCATTTGAGCCACTAAAATTCCGCAACCATTAAAAGTCGTTTTTACAATGACACCTTCGCGTTTTTCAAACTCGCGAATGCTTTCTTCAACTGCCGGCCTGAGCATACCACCGCCAAAGAAGTTAACTTCCGGAGCATGAGCCCACTTGTCTCCATCGGCTACATCAAAGCCCATCTTGTCAAAGTGCATCAGCCCTCTGTCTTTAGCAGTTAAGTAACGGGCAAAGTGCAAAGCCTGTACAGAATTCTGTGTTGATTTTAAAATACCGATTGTGGTATTTTTAGGCTTTGTATCAAACTCTTTAACACTTATAAAATCCAATTCAGGGTATTGGCTGGCAACTGCATCCCAAACAATTCCTACATCGATGGAATTCAACTTTAAATTATTGGTTAACTCATTAACAGTTCCGGTAAAGACGCCATCGCCCTTAACCCTTTTTTCAATCGCTTCCCAATACTTATGTTGTGTTAAAACTTTTTTGGTAAACTTTCCAACAGATGCCGCATCCGGATTGGCCAGACCAATTTTTAAATTCGGCTTATCAAGAACATCCTGGATAGATTGAATCTTATGAGGATTACCTTTGGCAACGGCAAAGCCGGCCCGTAGTTGATTGACCGGGATAGCTTCTGCAAGCAGTCCTTTATCCCTCGCGATGTTTATGTAACTGAAGTCAGCGGCTAAATACAGATCGCCTTTCTGAGCGATTTCAAGATTGTTGAGAAGTGTACCGGACCCACCATAAATAATATTGATTTTAACACCATACTCTTTCTCATAATCAGCCGCTACAGCTTCAACCGGCAATTTCATGCCAGCAGCACAGTAAAAATCAAGACTTTCAGGAGTTTCAGCGCCATTAACTGAGTTATCTCGAAATAAGAATAGGGTCGTTAGGACTAAAAGACTGATGAGTCCAAGGAAAATATATTTTGCCTTATGCATTTCTTCACCAATAATTCACGATTACACAAATTGTTTAGTGAAGGAATCGTCAAAATTTTCCGACTCTAACAAATTTCGGAAAAAAATGACAAGCTGAGTTCTCCAATATTAAAAATTATTTTTTTTAAATACTGTTAATGGTCCCAAAAGCTTTGCGTAAACCAGACCAAAGACAATTAACTAACGCATATGATATTATATAAATTATACTAAATCAAGCCTGTTAGAAGGTATGATAAACTTCCAATTACCTACGACGAACAGATATAATTTACCAAGCATATCTTTGGTGTAGGTGCGTTAAATATAATTGTAACATAAAAAATCATCAGTGGAGAATATATGCGCAAACAGATTTGCAGCGGCTTAATCTTTTTCATGATATCAGTCTGTAGTTTTGGAATGGATGCCGTTGAGCTCCAAGAGTCTGTAAAAATGCAAGCTCAGAAAATAGACCAGATTGTATCTACAGACTGGAAACCGGTGCAACAAGACCTTTCTAAGTATGAAGCTATCGAAGTTGCTTTAACAAATCACAGTTCTAAGCCGGTGACAGTCTGGGCAGAAACAGGTAACAACAGCAGCCGGGGCGCTCAAGACCGCTGTTCAGGTCAATCAATAATTGCCGCCGGAGCAAAAGCTTCTGTAAAGGTACGTTTAATGTGGCGCCCCAAAGCCCCTAGTTACAAAAAAGAATTCGAACGGTTCTTTATGTTTTTTAAAGGAATGAATGTTCGTGACAACACTATCGATCCAACCAAAGTATCATGGATAAAAGTCTGGTTTAAGCCATCAGTAAAAAATGATCATATTGAAATCCATAATATTAAAGCTGTCGGGCACCGTCAGGGACAGCAGCCGCCATTCTTTCCTTTTGTTGATAAGTATGGTCAATACAAACATGTAGACTGGCCTGGTAAAGTATACTCTGATTCGGATCTAAAAAAGGCCGCCAGTACCAAAGCCGGAGCTCAGGTATTTGAAAAAGCACCGACTTCCTGGAATAAATACGGAGGCTGGGAGAATGGGCCTACCCTGAAAGCCACGGGTAATTTCTATGCTGCTCAGCACAAAGGTAAGTGGTGGCTGGTTGATCCATCCGGAAAACTCTTTTGGAGCTACGGTCCGACTGGAGTCGGCTTTGGAGGTGGCAGCCCGATCACTGACCGAAAACACTGGTTCGATGAACTTCCCTCGAAGAATGGCGAGATGGCTGAATTTTACGGAACCGGAAATAAAGCTCGCTTCAAATACTATGAAAAGCGCAAATTCGAAACCTATAACTTTGCTCATGCAAATCTGAAACGGATGTATGGTGAAAACTGGCAGGATCAGGCAAGCGCCGGCATACATGATAAAATGAGAACATGGGGCTTCAATACCATGGCGGCCTGGTCAGATGAGAAAATTTATGAACGCCAGAAAACCCCATATGTAACTATGATTCATTTTGGAGGGCCCTGGATTAGCTGGGAGCATCATTATCGCATGCCTGCCCCTTTCGATGAAGGGTTCCGCCTTGCCGTTAGAGAAGCTCTTGAAGCACACCCCAAAACTGCAACTGACCCATGGAACATAGGGTATTGTATAAATAATGAACTGGGTTGGGGCGCTGGAACCAATGGTAATAAATCGGCTATTGCAACTCTGGCCAAAACCTGGGGAGGAGCAAAATCAGCGGCTAAATCCACCTTTATTAACGATTTAAAAGCAAAGTATAAGAATATCGAGGCCTTGAATAAAAAATGGGGGGCAAGATATAAGTCCTGGGAAGACATGTTGCAAAAACGCCAGCAGCCCAATGCCAAACGAGCCAAAGAAGACTTAGATGCTTTTAGCGCTAAAGTTGCCAATGAGTATTTCAAAATAGTTCGCGAAGAAGTCAAGCGTATTGCCCCGAATCACATGTACCTCGGTTGCCGCTTTCACGGTCATATCGACAACTCACTGATGGCGATTGCTATGAAATATGTCGATGTTGTGACTTATAATATTTACCAAAACGAACCC
>JAKVBD010000150.1 GCA_022446985.1 Lentisphaerales bacterium | reverse complement strand
AAGTCTATGGCGACAAACAAGCTGTTGAATGGCCACTTATTGAGCATGAGCCATTGATCGTCCACACAGCCAAAAAGCCAGAGCCGGAGATTCCTGCTAAAGTTGAGTGCCCTGATTTTGCCAAATTGCTTCCTGAAGAGATTCAAAAGTACACCAGACATGGTGTTTACGATTCAGAGGATCAAACACACTTATCTTTCCTACAGGGAAGCGGTCATGGTGGATCTCATCCTCACCTTGTACACCAATTTGTTAAAATGCTGAAGACAAGTGACGATGCTTACCCAAATGCCGTTCAGTCTGCGAATGTTACCTGTGTTGGCATACTAGCCCACGAGTCAGCTCTCAAAGGTGGAGATATCATTCCTCTTCCAGAATTTACTTTGATGTAGGGGATTGAAATACTTTCGCAGTCCCCAGCCAGGGGACTGTTATAACTTCAAAACAACTGCCAAGAATCCGGCAATGGAACACTAGACATGCGCAAAGATCCGCATCAATTGATGCAATGTCGCAGCTAACCTGGAGTACAGAGCGCTTCTGGATATGCTGCATAAGCAGCTTCTAAAAACACTTAAAGAAAGCCCCTCGATTTGTGGGAGGAAAAGTCCTTTGGGACTATTACCCGCATTATGCAAAGAGAAAATCCAAGAACTGGAAAGTTGACAAGATGCCTCAAGAATTGACAGAATAGGGAATGAAGAAAATGATTAATAGAATATATAAAGTCTTTTACCTCAGTATTTTTCTGACACTTTTTGGAGCTCATGCTGATACTGCCAACGAGCTCCTGAAGAAAGCTGATTTCTCTGGTGGGGTTATTCTGCATATTGGCAGTGGAAATGGTGAACTAAGTAATGATCTGTATCAATCTGAAAACACACTTGTTTATGGTTTGGAGAAGTCTGCAGAGAAGGTTCAGAATGCCCGCGCTAAAGCTTATGAGGAAGGCATTTCCGGTAAGGTTACTTACAGCCAATGGAACAGTGAATTCCTACCTTTTGCCCAGAATTTTATCAACACTATCATTTGTGAAGAAGAAGTTGATGACAAAGAAATTATGCGGGTGTTGGCGACTTACGGAACAGCTTTGATTAAAAGTGAAAATAAATGGAAAAAGCTCAGTAAAGAATACCCTTCAAGCATGGATGATTGGCCTCAATACTTTTACTCGCCAACAGGTAATGCGGTTTCCAAAGACAAAATGGTCAAACCACCACTTTATCACCTCCAATGGACCGGTGGACCGCGTTGGTCACGTCACCATGACGTCATGTCCAGCTTTTCAGCCTGTGTTTCAGCCGGAGGTCGTCTATTTTATGTCTTTGATGAAGGTACGACATTCAGCCCGATGTTGCCACCGAAGTGGAAACTGATCTGTCGAGATGCGTTCAATGGCACTATTCTCTGGAAAGTGGATATCCCAAAGTGGTTTCCTACAATGCACGCATTGAAGAGTGGTCCATCTCATTTACCGAGGAGGATAGTTGCCACCGCAGATAAGCTTTATGCTACCCTGAGTATAGAAGGCGCAGTCAGTGTACTTGATACAAAAACGGGTAAAGTTCTGGATGTAATCGAGGGTAGTCAGGGCGCTGAAGAAATTGTTATGGAGAAAGATGTTCTTTACATCGTTTGCGACAAAGAGAAGAACAAAAAAGAGCTTTCACGTTACCCCTACAGTATAAAAAAACTTGAAAAGCGCCCTAAAGACATCATTAAAGTTGATAGGCATTCGTTAAAAACCTTATGGCACCATAAATCAAGCTGGAATGCACCTTTGTCATTTTGTGCCGATGCCCGCAATGTTTACTACTTTGATGGAGCCAGTATTGTGGCACTCGACAAAAACAGTGCTGAACAACAATGGCGCTCTGAGTCTTTGCCTGTTATGAAAGACATGGAAAGTTTCTTTGGGCCAACAGTCGTTGCTGAAAAAAACAGAGTTCTTTATACCGGTGGCGAAAACTACAAAGGCCATATAGGCAGTCAAGGGAAAATGATTGTTCTCGATGCCTTTGCCGGCAAGAAATTATGGGAAGCTGCCAGTCCGCCATCCGGATACAAATCCTCTGAAAACCTTTTTGTAATCCGCGGCATGATCTGGCAGAATGATAACACTGCAGAATATGGCAAAGGCAAGCCTTCAACCGGTATTACAACAGCTACAGGCTTTGAACGGGGGGAAGAAGTCCTAAGCTTTGAACCGGATAAAGAAGCCTATTTCTTTCATCACCGTTGTTACCCGGCCAAAGCTACCGAGGATTACCTCTTACTTTCACGTACCGGTATAGAGTTTGTCGACTTAAAGACGAAAGAGTGGACTCTGCATCAATGGGTGAGAGGAGCTTGTCTTTATGGAATAATGCCGGCGAATGGCATGGTCTATTCTCCACAGAGTCCCTGTGCCTGTTATATAGGGGCAAAACTCGATGGATTTCCAGCACTCACTGCAAAGAACAGTGAGCATCCGGTATGGCAAAAAACTGCCGATGAAAAGAGATTGATTGCAGGAGAGACGAAGGGGAGGGCCTTTGAAGATGTTGAAGATAAAAAGAACTGGCCGATTTATCGTCATAACAACCGCAGAAGCGGTACGAGTTCAAATACTGTGGAGGCTATTTCCAAAGAAGAATGGCGCCTTGATCTAGGTGGGAAATTAACTCAGCCTGTTCTTGCCGAAGGTAAACTGCTTATTGTCCAAAAAGGTCAGTATACTGTCCATGCTCTCGATGCAAAGTCTGGTAAAAAATTATGGCATTTTACAGCGGGTGGCCAGGTCGACTCTTCACCAACGGTTTATAAGCATCGCTGCTACTTTGGTTCAGCCGATGGTTTTATTTATTGTCTTGATTTGGCTGATGGAAAGCTCATTTGGAAGTATCAGGGAGCGCCATCGAAAAGTAAACATATGTACTATGAAAAATTGGAGTCGACGCATCCATTGCATGGCAGTGTGCTTATTCATGAAGATAAGATTTATGCATTAGCCGGTCGATCGATGTTTGTTGATGGCGGTATGAACTTCCTTATTCTCGATGCCAAAACCGGCAAGAAAATCAAAGAAGTTGTCATGGACGACAAAGTGCCGGGGACAGATAAAGAATTACAAATGCAGCATGAGGTTCTGAGTATGCCACAAGCGCTCAATGACTTATTGACTTGTGACGGCAAAGAAATTCACATGCGCAAACAAGATTTTGATCTTGAAGGAAATCGTCTTGAACTCAAAAATGGCGAACCCTTTTATGCAAGGTTCTCCGGCAAAGCCAAACCAAATGAAGTTTACAGAAAGAAGAAAGGCAATCCGCATATCATCAGTGGTACTGGGTTTCTGGATGACTCATGGTGGCACCGTACTTACTGGACTTTTGGCGACAACTACATCTCTGGTCATATGGGTTATTATGTCTCCGGCAAAGAATATCCATCAGGACGGATCATGTCTTTTGGAGATGATGGCGTAATTGCCTGGGGACGTATGACCCAGTATTACAGATGGTCGAAAGAATACGAGTATTACCTGTTCAATCGCTCTTATGAAAATAAAGAAAATTGGGGAGTCCGTGTGCCTATTCTGGTGCGTTCAATGACCAGGGCAAAAAACAAGTTATTCATCTTCGGTCCAGAAGAATTACTCAACCAGAAAAAGAGCATGAATATCCTTGATCAGGCCTCAACTCAGGAAACCGCCCAAAAACAGGATGATGCTTATCATGGTAAGAGTGGAGCTTTACTTTTATCCGTCGATCCCAAAAATGGCCAAATGACAGAGGGCTACAAGTTACACACGACACCGGTCTTTGATGGCATGGTGAATGCCTACAATAAACTTTATATCTCCATGTCAGACGGATCAGTTATTTGTTTAGGAGGAGAGGGGCAGGCTAATCAAGCTCTGAGTGGAGAAGACATTGCTTCTTATAACGCGATTGCGAAGGTCGAACCTTATGTGCCCTCAAAGAAAAAGCCAAAGAAGAAAAAGAAGTGACTCTGGGATCGCAGGTTTACCACAAGGGTATCCTCTTTTGCTTCGCAATTCACCTAATCCAGCCTGCAATACATCCCCCGCTACAGGACTCGGGAACACAGGCGTCATGCCTGTATTGAACTAACAACTTTTACAGGCGAGACGCCTGTGCTCCCAGCTAAAAAAACAAGGAAACAAATGAAACAGATTTTCACTTTACTATTTACCTTTATATTTTTGGGACTTAGTGCCCAAGAGAAACCGAATATCGTATTCTTTTTAATCGATGACTTGGGCTGGAGTGATGTTGGTGCTTTTGGCTCCACATTTTACGAAACGCCACATATAGATGAGCTTGCAGCAGGTGGAGTGAAGTTCACTGATGCTTATGCCAGCTGTCATGTCTGTTCACCAACAAGAGCGAGTATTTTAACGGGCAAGTATCCGGCAAGATTAAATCTAACAGATTGGATCTCGGGTAGAACAAATCACCCTTATCAGGTTTTACAGAATGCTAATAAAGTTGTCAGTTTAGACCACAATGAAACAACCCTTGCAGAAGTATTGAAAAAGCAGGGTTATACAACTGTTTTACTTGGCAAATGGCATCTTGGAAAAAAGACCGCCCCAACAGAACACGGTTTTGATATTCATGCGCCGCATTCTGTGAATGCGAATCTAGGAAAACGCGGATTCCTGAATCCCCAAAAAATTCCGGGTCTTGATGGCGGTGACTATGTCACAGATCGCCTGGCAGAACTGGGAACGCAATTTATCGAAAAGAATAAAGATAAACCTTTCTTTTTATACATGTCCCACTTCTCTGTTCACGACCCGATTGAAGGTAGGCCTGACCTAGTCAAAAAATATAAAAAGAAGTTGGCGGCTATGCCAAAGCAAACCGGGCCTGATTATGTACTTGAAGGCAATCCGGACAGCCCGACTTGTCCAACGAGAGCTGAACTGGACGAGATGAATAAACTACCTGAGTACCGAAATACCTATAAATCGTATCCGAATGATCTGGTCAAAGCCAAGCAAAAACAAGACAATGTAGAATTCGCTGGTATGGTTGAAGCCGTTGATCAGAGTGTCGGGACGATTCTTGGCAAGTTAAAAGAACTGGGGCTGGAAGAGAATACCATTGTGATCTTCACTTCCGATAATGGTGGCATGTCTATTATGAATGGTACACCGGGATTTGTTGTGTCAAAAGATAAAATAGATACGCAAACTTCCACTTCAAATCTTCCACTTCGCGGTGCCAAAGGCTGGCTCTACGAAGGTGGCATTCGAGTGCCGACGATCATAAAATGGCCACACGAGGGCAAAAGCGGTATTGTTTGCGATGAGCCTCTCACCAGCGTTGATTACTTTCCGACTGTTCTGGAGATGCTTGGAATCAAAAATACAATAAAAGACATAGATGGCAAAAGTATCACTCGTTTGGTCAAAGGCGAAAATATGGCAAGAGGCCCGATCTATTGGCACTTTCCCCACTATAGCAACCATGGTATGCAGAGTCCCGGTGGGGCTATTCGCGATGGTGATTACAAGTTGCTCGAATACTTTGAAAAAGGCAGCGTGCAGCTTTTCAATTTAAAAGATGACATCGGCGAACAAGACGACCTGGCGAAATCGAATCCTGAAAAAGTCAAAGAGCTCTTGGCAAAACTCCATGAGTGGCGTCAGGATGTCGATGCTCAGATGATGACGCCAAACCCAGATTATAAACTCTCCGAAGACCCTTGGTCAGGCAAAGTCGACAAATAATCTTTTCTGTAGAAAAGATGAAATATACTGTAAAAGTGGCACAGATATTTACCGGCTATCGTTTGAAAAGACGTTTTTTTAATAAGTGTATTTAGGCAAAACGTAAACTTTAAATATTATTTTGATGATAAGTGGCAGCGTGATAGGTGAAGAGACGGGAGGGCATCTAGAGGGATGGCGTTATTTTACTATTTATTCTCCTTTAAAAACAATATATCCTTAGGCCTTCAGGATTTATTAAGTGCATCTAAGTCGTGTGTTCATAAAAAAGTTAGTGTAATTAACAAAAAGTAGTAATGTATGTATATGTTTAGTTCTATGTGGTGTACTTGCATCAAGGAGGTCTCATGATTTCCAAATTAAAGAAAAAGTGTTTTTGGGCAGCTTTAAGCTTATCTCTTTTGTCTTCGCCGATAACACAGGCAGAAGATGAACTAAGTCTAATCTTTAAAACTGTTGAAAATACTCCCAGTGAAACAGCACAAGTCAATATGCTCAAAGGAGTGCTAGCTGGCTTACAAGGCTTAAAGGACGTTGAAGTTCCTGATTCCTGGAAGACATTGAAAGCAAAATTCCAAAAAAGTGATAATTCGGAATTAAAAAAAGTCGCTCAACAGCTCAGTCGGTTATTTGGCAGTGAAGAAGCCTTTCAAGAAGCTTTGGCTTTAACCTTCAATAAGGATGCTAAGCTAAAAGCACGTCAACAAGCGTTAAAATCCCTTAGTACAAATAAATACAAAGAACTTTTGCCAAGACTTGTAGAACTCTTTGGGTCTGAGTTGGAAAAGGTTGCGATACGAGCCTTGAGTTTCTATAATAATTCTTCTATTCCCAAGGTACTCATGAGTCACTATAAAGATTTTGATATTGCCAGCCGTCAAGCAGTTATCGAGACTTTGGCCACGCGTAAAATTTTTGCCTTAGAAATTATCAAAGGTCTCAAAAGCAAAGCCATTAAGAAAAATGAAGTTCCAGCTTATACAGCACGTAACCTAAAGAATCTTTTAGGTAAGAGGTTCACCGCAGTTTATGGTGAAATTCAGGAAGTTTCTGGCGATAAATCTAAATTGATTGCCAAGTATAAGGCGAAACTGAACTCAGCTGCTTTCTCGAAAGCTGATGCCTTTCGTGGACGTAAAGTCTATGAACGCACCTGTGCGGCTTGCCATAAAATGTTTGATAAGGGCGGCATAATAGGACCTGACTTAACTGGTTCCAATCGCGCTGATCAAGACTACATATTGCTCAACATCATTGATCCAAGCTTTGATGTTCCTCTGGCTTATCGCACAATCACAATCACTAAAAATGATGGCCAGGTTTTAGTAGGGAATATTGTGGCTGAAACAGCAGCAACTATTGAGCTTAAAATGGTCGCTGCAAAAGTAATAATTGCTAAGAATGATATCGCTTCTAAAACTGTATCTAAAGTTTCCATGATGCCAGAAGGTTTACTCTCTACCCTTAATGACACAGAGTTTATGGATCTTATAAAATACTTACAAGCAGAAAAGCAAGTGGAGGCTAAGTAATGAAAAAGACTCTCGCATTTATACTATCGTCTCTACTAGCTGTATATGGGACACAAGCCAAAGAACCAAAGTGGAGCAATGCAAAATTCCTCAAACCTGATGAAGCTATCGCTAAAATGGAAATTGCTGATGAAGGCATAGAAGTTAAGACCTTTGTTGCAGAACCGGACATTTCAGAAACAATAGCCTTCTGCTTTGATCACCGGGGTCGTCTGTGGACTTTGGAGAATATGAACTATGAAACTCGGGGTAAGCATTTAACGACTAAGGCAAAAAACCGTATTCAGATTTTTGAAGACACAGATGGAGATGGTGTTTTTGATACCAAGAAAACATTTATCGATGGCCTGACTTTCAGCTCTGGCATAGCTGTAGGTTTCGGCGGAGTTTACGTCGGTGCACCGCCTAATCTTATTTTCATTCCTGATGAAAATGGCGATGATAAACCAGATAGTGAGGCTGAAGTACTTCTCGATGGCTGGGGAATTCGCGATCGTCACGAAACTCTAAACAGTTTTATCTGGGGACCGGATGGCTGGCTTTACGGTTGTCATGGTGTCTTCACGCAGTCAAATGTTGGTAAGCCGGGTACTCCTATTAAAGACAGGCAATATATCGATGGTGGTATCTGGCGCTTTCACCCGGTAAAGAAAGAATTTGAAGTCTTTGCCGAAGGACTTTCCAATCCCTGGGGCTTTGACTTTAATGATGTTGGTGATGGCTTTACAACTGTTTGCGTTATTCCTCACTTATTTCACATCATTCAAGGCGGTATTTACGACAAACAGAGTAAGCCGAACGTTAACCCCTATGTTTATGAAAATATTAAAACAATCCGTACTCACAGACATAAATCAGCTCATGGTGGTGCCCGTTTTTATCTGGCAGATACCTTGCCGAAAAAATATCACGATCAGTTATTTATGTGTAATATTCACGAACACGCAGTCTTGACTGACATCATGGAAAGAAAAGGCTCTGGTTATATCGGAAAGCATGGCGAAAACTTTGTTATTACAAATGATAAAACCTGGGTCGGTTTTAGCGTAGAGATCGGACCTGAAGGCGGTATTTACATACTTGACTGGCACGATCAGGATATCTGTGGTAATGCCGTAAAATTCAAAGATTCCTCTCGTGTTTACCGCATAGCACTTAAAGGTCACAAAAGTCCTAAGGTCGGCAACCTGAGAACGATGACTGATGCGCAATTAGCCGAGTTACAGAAGCATACAAATGATTGGTACGTCAGACATGCTAGAGTCATTTTGCATGAAAGAGCATCTAAAAATAAACTAAATACCAAACTGGTACACGGTAAGCTTAAGGAAATGCTTAAAACTGCTAAGACTACTGGTAAAAAACTAAGAGCTCTGTGGGCCTTATACGTGACCGGTGCCGAGCAGTCATTCTTTTTGGATAACCTGAATCACGAAGATGAGTATGTTCGCTCTTGGTCGATTCAGTTCTTGAGTGAAGAAAAAGCTCCATCTGCTGCTCTAGAAAAGTTTACCAAGATGGCTAAGGAGGACTCTTCTCCTGTAGTCCGCCGCTACCTCGCTTCTGCTCTGCAGAGAATTCCACATAACCAGCGCTGGGCAACTCTCGCAGCACTGAGTAAGCATGCTGAAGATCTCGATGATCACAATATGCAGAAAATGGTTTGGCTTGCTCTGGAGCCGATGGTTCCAACTAATGTAGAGAAGTCCTTGGAACTCGCCGCTAATTCAGTTATGCCGAAACTTCAGGACTTTACAGCTAGAAGAGCTCTTGTGACTTACACTGCAACTCATGCTTATGAAGCAGCTCCGACAAATAGCTCTATTGAGAAGTTAGCACCTGGCTTTAAACTCAAAATCAACAGCAATAAAAATAATAAAATATACATGGAAAGCTTCCGCAATAAGCCGGTTTTCCAAATTCTCCCGAAGACCAGACGTTTGAATGCTGAGCTCTACAAGCAATTCACTGTACCTATGGGGAAGAAAACTTACCTAAAATATACCGTGAGTCATAACCCACATGAAACTTGGAAGTTGGTTGTTTCTGTGAATGATAAGATCATTTCTGAGCAAGAGATTACTGCCAAAACGACGCAAGAAGGCTGGATGAGTGAATCTGTGGATCTAAGTGAATTTGCCGGTCAGAACATTACTTTAAAAGTAATAAATGCTGAATGGTACAGAAAACTGAGTTATGGCTACTTCAATGAACTGATAGTTGTTTCGGAATAAGGAGGGCGCTATGAAAAAATTACTGATCATCCTTTTAGCTTTAACTTTCTTTGCTCAGGCAGAAGAAAAGAAAAAAGTTCTCTTTCTTCATGGTAAGCCAAGTCATGGACATAAAGCCCACGAGCATCGCGCCGGTGATATTCTCATGGCGAGAAGACTCAATGAAAGTGGCTTGGTTGAAGCCAAAGTGCACGATGAAGCAGGTTACCCTTCGACTGCCAAAGCCATTCACGAAGCGGACACAATAGTGATCTTTTGTACCGGGCATAAGGGTCACATACTCAAACCGCATATGGAAGAGTTTGACCGCTTTATGAAGATGGGCAAAGGTGTCGTTATGCTGCATTGGGCGACTGAAGCAACTAAAGAGGATGGCCCGAAATTCTTAGAGTGGATGGGGGGCTTTTGCGACCTTGATTGGTCTGTTAACCCGCACTGGACTGCTAATTTTAAGGACTTCCCGGATCATCCAATCTGTAATGGCGTAGAACCATTTTCTGTGAATGACGAATGGTACTACCACATGCGCTTTAGAGAAGATGACAAAGGCCTTACACCAATTCTTTTCGATGTCCCTCCAGCCAGTACTCTAGTCAGAAAAGACGGTCCTCGCAGTGGGAACCCACATGTCCGCAAATCAGTCGCTGCCGGCGAAAAACAAACTGTCGGCTGGGCTTACCAAAGACCGGGTGGGGGTAGGGGTTTTGCTGCAACTGGTGGTCACTATCATAAGATCTGGAAAAGCGATGGTTTCCGCAAGATCATGTTGAATGCCATACTCTGGACTGCAGGAGCTGAAGTTCCAAGTGGTGGAGTTAACTCAATGACACCTGATGAAAAAGAATTAAGCGAAAATCTGGATCCGGTTAAAAAGAAGAAGAAATCACAAAAATAAAACAATCTCCTTAATACATAGAAATAACACGTTTATCCCGGCTCAATCTCTCTTCATTAGCCGTTTTTTTTTTATATCGCATCATTAACCCATCTTTCCCCGGCAAATCGCTGAAAATGATAAAAATTTGAGATTTTTAATCATTCGATAAATTGTAAACCATTGTCATTCCAATGAAATTGACTTTCAAGATTTTAGTGGCCTCGAAATGTAGTGGCCTAAACTAATAAAA
>JAKVBD010000015.1 GCA_022446985.1 Lentisphaerales bacterium | reverse complement strand
CGAGACGCCTATGGCCCCAGAGATTTTATCTAATTATAGCGAATTTTGTCTTCTTCTGCAGCTAGTTGATTCCGTAAATCTGCCAATAAATCTGAATGTGTATGCAATTCATCTCGTAAATCATCAAATTCTTTACTCCCAAGAGAATTACTCTTTGCGAGATACTCAATCTTTAGAGAATGATCACGCATATCATCCAGTATTCTTAAAAACTTATCCATTATGTATCCAATAAAAAAGGCTGAAGTTAACACTTCAGCCTTTCTGTCAAAATTTTTATTTAGCTTGCGCCTTCATTTGCATGATGCGGCCTTTAATGGCTGCTGCCTGCTTGGCAGTCTGAGACTCTTTATCTACACCAATCACTTCATCCATCAACTTATCTGCCTTTTCCAAATCCGCCTTACTCTGAGGGTTAAAGCAACTCAATTTTGCCATAAGAGCTTTTTGTTTATTTTCTCCAGACAAGGAATTTGTGGCGATGAAATCGTCAACGGCTTTTAGGGCATCTTCAATCTTCCCTTTGCTTGCCATACCTGCAACTTCTCCATGAAGAGATTTTAAAGCTGTTTTTAGGCCCTGAGTCTTTTTAAAACCTGTTGTGTCCTTAGGATCCAAATTGTAAATATCTTCTATAACGCCTTTATAGTGAGGCAACACATCCTCTGAAAGGCTAGACAACGCTGCAACAAGCTTTGCTGCCTTCTCGACACCTTCAGACTTATTTGCGTCTGCAAAAGCTGCATCAATCTCGATCTTTTTAGCCAAGAATTGATCCAGGTGCTTACTATAAGCTTCTGGACCGCCTGCCTGGTATCCAGTTTTCGCAAATGGGCGACCTTCTGCATCCATTAGTAAAATTGTCGGAAACCCTCTAACACCATATTTTTGCTGTAAGGCTTGGTTTTGCTTTTTTATTTCAGCAGACTGTTCTTTCTTCTGTGGAAAGTCTAATTCTACCAGAACAAATTTATCCGCTGCGTACTTCTTAAATTCATCTTTTGAAAAAACCTCATCGACCAAACGTATACACCAGCCACACCAATCAGAGCCGGTAAAATCAACGAGTAAAGCTTTATTCTCTGCCGCGGCTTTCTTTTTAGCAGCTTCAAAATTCGTTTCCCAACCTTCGCCTCCAGCATAACTGGTTAAGGTAACTAAACATGTAATTAATATGGCCAGAATGGTTTTTGGCATGACTTTTCCTTTTTCCAAGTACGTTAATGAACTATCATCTAATGACTGCATAAATCAACATCTGTTGCAGTATCTCAGGAGTTTTATTCAAAATAGCTCGTAAACGATGTCAGTAAGCTTAAGAAATCAGTCCCAGGACCTCGGCTTCCCTTCTTCATCTATTGCGACAAATACTATGGAGTATTCACAAATTTCAGAAAAGTGAGCATCCCCATCCAAATCCCTCTTAACCACTACTTTCCCTACCATAGTCAAAGAGCTTTTACCCTTCCCTTCAACCTTTCCCCAAATTTCTAATAAATCTCCCAACCTTGCAGGTGCTTTAAAATTCACTTCACTGATTTTTTTAGTGACAATATGCTGAGTGTGCATGGCATCCATAGCCAACATAGCCATAGCCTCATCTATCCAACTTAATAACATGCCGCCATACAGCCTTCCGGTAATACTTAAATCCGGATACATGATCATTTTTCGAAAGCCCAACTTATACTCTTCATCTGTTTCCATAAATACTCCTACATATTTCGTCTGTAAGCACCACCAACATCAAATAAAGCATGAGTCAGTTGCCCAAGAGTACAAACTTTCACTGCATCCATGAGCTCCTCAAAAATACTCCCACCTTCTCTAGCTGCTTTTTTAAGCTGCAAAATCGCCTGTTCACTTTCTGCATGCCAAAAATTTTGTAGGTCTCTTACTTGCTTAACCTGTGACTTCTTGCACTCATCTGATGAACGCCGTAACTCTGCGGTTTCGGGTGTATCTCCTGTTCCTTCTGCAGTCCAAAAATTCACTCCAACTAATTTCAATTCACCGCTATGCTTCTGATGCTCATATTCCATAGACTCCTCCTGAATCTTTGAACGCTGATACATCGTTTCCATGGCTCCTAAAACACCACCTCTGGTATTCAAAGACAAAAACTCATCCAATACCGCCTCTTCGACTTTTTCTGTCATGCTATCGATGAAGTAGCTACCTTGTAAAGGATTCTCGTTGTAAAGCATGCCACATTCGTGATTTAAAATCATTTGGATCGCAATTGCACGGCGCACTGACTTCTCGGTTGGTGTCGTCAGCGCTTCATCGTAAGCATTTGTATGTAAAGAATTACAATTATCGGCGATAGCATACAAAGCTTGAATCGTCGTTCTTATGTCATTAAACTCGATCTCTTGAGCATGCAAAGAGCGTCCGGATGTCTGAATGTGGTACTTAAGCTTTTGGCTTCTTTCGTTTGCTTTATATAAATTTTTAAGCACAATCGCCCAAATACGTCGAGCTACACGGCCAATGACCGCATACTCTGGATCCATGCCATTTGAAAAAAAGAAAGAAAGATTCTTCGCGAAGTCATCTATAGACATTCCTCGAGATAAATAATACTTCAAGAGAGTAAATCCATTCGCCAGAGTAAAGGCAAGTTGAGTTACTGGAGTCGCCCCTGCTTCGGCGATATGATAACCACTGATACTTACACTATAGAAATTTCGAACATGATTCTCTATAAAATATTCTTGAATGTCGCCCATCATACGAAGTGCAAACTGCGTAGAGAATATACAAGTATTTTGCGCTTGATCCTCTTTTAAAATATCTGCCTGGACTGTTCCTCTTACGCTTGAAAGAACTTTCTTTTTTATTTCTAAATAAAATTCTGCAGGCACGACCTTCTCTGCTGATAAGCCTAAGAAACCCAATCCCATACCATCATGTCCAACAGGTAATTCGGCACGATACTCAGGACGCTTCTTTTTAGCAAAGAATCGTTGAATTTTCTTTTCAATTTGAGACCACTTTCCTTCTCTCTTGAGTTGGCGCTCACATTCGGCATCTATCGCGGCATTTAAAAAGAATGCCAAAATTATCGGAGCCGGTCCATTAATCGTCATCGAAACTGATGTAGAGGGAGCACATAAGTCAAAACCGGAATACAGTCTTTTGGCATCATCCAAAGAACATATAGAAACCCCGGCATTGCCAATCTTCCCATAAATATCCGGTCGTGATGCAGGATCTTCTCCATACAATGTCACTGAATCAAAAGCCGTTGAAAGTCTGGCGGCAGCCTGTCCCTGGCTGACAAAATGAAAACGATTATTCGTTTGCTCAGCATGCCCCTCCCCCGCAAACATCCTTGTCGGGTCTTCTCCTGACCTTTTAAAGGGGAATACTCCATTTGTAAATGGAAACTCACCTGCAGAGTTTTCCTGCCTGGAAAATTCAAGAATATCTCCCCATGAAGAAAGTTCTGGAAGTTTCACTTTTGGAATTTGAAGATGACTTAACGACTCCCGGTAATTATCTACACATATTTCCTTATCGCGAACTTTGTAAGTTGTAGATTCACTTTCAAATGCCTTTCGCTTCTCAAAATAAGTCTCAATAAGTGACTTATTCTCTATACCTAATGCCTCCAACTGA
Source organism: Lentisphaerales bacterium (assembly GCA_022446985.1). Lineage (GTDB taxonomy): Bacteria > Verrucomicrobiota > Lentisphaeria > Lentisphaerales > Lentisphaeraceae > JAKVBD01. Next base: position 78,284 of record JAKVBD010000015.1, on the reverse strand, counting down.
GAATTGTATACCTCAACCAACTTGCTCAAACTTTCGTCATTAGAATCTAAATCTGTAAGCTTTTCGAATGGTTCGATATCTGACCTCAAATGTTTTATCGCCGAATAAAGACTATGCAGACTCTCGGCCTGATATTTCAAACTTCTAGATTCTTTTTTATAAGAACGAACTGAAGACACAATTTCACTTAGATAATGACTTCGTTCAGCGGGAATCAAAACATCAACATTTGCTGCTTGTGGCATCAATACTTCAGGCTGCCAGGCCCCAGGTTCTTGAGTTTCCAACAAGTCCTGTAGAGCCGTAAAAAATTCATTTGTTCCACGATCATTAAAGATATGAGCACAAGTCAAAAAGACCGGCATATCTGCAGAATCTTTATTGAACAAACCATTATTTCGCTGAAAAGCTTTTTGCACGTCACGCAAGGCATCTGCAGCGCCTTGTTTATCCGATTTGTTTAATGCGACGATGTCCGCACAATCGAGCATATCAATTTTTTCTAATTGAGTAGGAGCACCAAACTCCGGGGTCATCACATAAAGTGCTAAATCAGCATAGTCACTCACTTCTGAACCACTCTGACCAATTCCGGCTGTTTCCAGTATGACAAGATCAAAGTCTTGATTTTTAAGATAAGCGAGAGACTCCTTCACTGCAGAAGAAACAGAACTATTTGCCTCTCTCGTTGCCATCGACCTCATAAAAACACGGTCATGGCCTGCTGTATTCATGCGAATTCTATCGCCCAGCAAAGCTCCTCCTGTGCGTTTTTTTGTGGGATCAATACTCAACACTGCGAAAGATTTTTCTGGATAACACTCAAGAAATCGGCACAGAATCTCATCCGTTAAAGAACTCTTTCCAGCCCCTCCCGGACCTGTTATTCCAAGGACCTTGGCCTCTCCCTTCAAAGCCCCCTTCTCAAATTTATGTCCGGCTTCAATCCGACTTAGAATCCTGCCTAAAGCTAATTCCTTAGATTTATCGACGGGCAATTCTAATGTCGAAAAATCACACTCCTTCAAAAGATAACGAATCATTCCAGTCAGCCCCATTTGCCGACCATCATCTGGTGAAAAAATCTTAGTGACCCCGATACTTTCCAGCTTCTGAATTTCTGCAGGCGAAATAACACCACCGCCACCTCCAAAAACCTTTACATGTCCTGCGCCATAATCCTTTAAAAGTTTAAGAACATACGCAAAATACTCCATATGCCCACCCTGATAACTCGAAAGAGCTATCCCTTGAGCATCTTCCTGAACGGCAGTCTTAACAACTTCTTCTGCTGAACGGTTATGACCAAGGTGAATAACCTCAGCACCTTCGGCCTGAAGGATTCTTCTCATGATGTGAATGGCAGCGTCGTGCCCATCAAAAAGAGAAGTCGCGGTAACTATCCTTACATTATTTACAAGTGAAAAAGAATGATCCATTTGTAGAGCCCTCCTTCTCTGCTGTTGTACATAATATACTGTGATAAAAAGGTGAATTACAACAAAATTACCTATCGCGAAGTATGATGCAAAAAACTACCAATCAGTAAAAATACACTTTCCTCAAAATTGATAAAATATTTTTCTACCTGAAGCTTGAGCATTAAAACTCCCAAATTCATGTTACCTGATTAAAGTCTCCCAATTCTGGAATAAAAAATGAGCTACTGTGAACAAAAATTTAGAGACAGAACTGTATGGCCAGACCTCATGAACTATCGACAACGACTGTTAGAATTCAGTTACCTGATGATTTCCTAAAATCATTAAAGGCTTCAAAAGAAAAGAGTCACGCTGGCACCTCAATACCTACGAGTGATACTGAAAACCCAGTCTACAGAGAGTTACTCAACAATATCTACGATGCAGTGGTCATCACCGATCCAAATGGCAAGATTCATGATTTTAACCACCGTAGCCTGGACTTCTTTTTACATTCATCAGATGAGTTATTTTCAAAGAATATCAAAAACATAATCAATGGTCTGAATGACACTACTCTTGATACTCTGCTCTTAAATACCTCTAAAAAACTTCTGACTTTCATGGAGGCTACATGCCTCAGAGCTGATGCATCGGCCTTTCCTGCTGATGTTACGGTCAACAAACTGACTTTAAATAAGACTATTTTCCTTATCTTCTGTATCCGAAATATCAGCGGAAGAAAAGAAGCGGAGTATGAACTCAAAGAAGCTCATAATGAACTTGCTTATGAGCGCGATTTGTTACACACCTTATTGAGTGAAGTTCCAGAATATATCTCTTTTAAAAATGCTGATCTAAAATTTATTCGAATCAATAAAGCTCTTAGCCAACTATACGGGCTCAACTCACCCGAGGAAGCTATAGGCAAAGACCAAAGTGACTTCCTCTCTGCGGAAATTGCCACCAAGCAAATTGAAGAAGATAGAATCATTCTAGATACCGGCCAGCCACTTATTAATCGAGAATAAAAGATTGTCCTCAATGATCAAGAGATTTGGCTGACAAGTAGTAAAGTCCCCATTCGAAACTCAGAAAACGAAATTTGTGGTATCATCAATATTAGCCGCGATACCACAGACAAGAAAAAAGCAACTGAACTATTAACAAAAGCAAAAATTCAGGCAGAGGAAGCGAACAAACTTAAAGATGACTTCATCGCAAATATAACCCACGAATTAAGAACTCCACTTAATCCTATTATCGGTTTTACTACGATAATAAGAAATTCTCATGAAGAGTACCTAAAGGATCGTGGCCTTATGGAAGAGCACACGAACTACATACTCGAAGCTGCTGTTCACCTGCAAGCCATCATTGAAGACTTACTGACAATTGCTAAAAATGAAGAAAAAACAGAATTTAAAATCACCACCTTCTCTGCAGATGCGCTCATCGCTGAAGTTGTTAACCTTCACCATTTTCAAATTACTAAAAACAATCTGAACCTTCGTATCGAAACGCCTAACGACCTCTCTCTTCTCTTTGAGTGTGATAGATCGAAGCTATTTCACATACTTTCAAATTTCGTCGGCAATGCCGTTAAATTCACTCCGGAAGGTGGACAAATAACTCTTAGAGTTGAACCGCAAGATGATCACTTGCTATTAGAAGTTCAAGATACCGGTATAGGCATCATTGAAAAAGACATAGAAAAAATCTTTGACCGTTTTATTCAAGTGGAGAATATACTGACCAAAACTTATGCAGGTACTGGACTTGGGCTGGCAATCGTTCGCGAACTCAGTGAAGTTATAGGCTGTTCACCGTATGTCTTTAGCGAAGAAGGCAAGGGAAGTAGATTTGGAATTAAGGTTCCTGAAAGTCTTTACAATATTCTTAGTTAAGAAATTGCTTCAGTAACTCAATCAGTTGATTAATTTTAAAAGGTTTTGATAGATAAGCTGATGCACCGAGACTCAAAATTCCTGAATTATCTATAGCACCGCTAAAAGCACTCATGACAATAATCGGCATGCCACGTTCCGATGCTGAAAATTTAGCAAGTAATTCTTCGCCTTTTATGCCCGGTAAAATCCAATCTTGTAGAATCAGATCAATTTTATCTTCATTTTCACAGAATAACTTATAAGCAGTATTTCCATCTTCAGCAGCCAACACATTGAAACCAAGAGACTCCAACCAGCGGCTTACACTACTGTGAATCAAAGGTTCATCTTCAACAAATAAAATCGTATTTTTCTTTTCAAAGTTAATTTTGGTGGAAGTTTCCGAAAGCTTTTCTTTTTCAATGGATGTCGTTCGTCCTCGAGTACCGACTGTTTCACAAGCCGGCAGCAATACGTCAAAAGTCGTTCCGACATCCACTGTACTCTTAACATCTAAATCACCATCAAGTTCTGCGATGATTTTTTTTACCATCCATAAACCAAGTCCGGTTCCTTTACTGGAAGAAGTATAGTAGGCATCGAAAATTCGGTTAATTTTATCTTCTGGAATACCACAGCCATTATCGATCACTGAAAGACAAACAAAGTCTTTCTTTTCTCTGACTACATTTCTCAAGCGAACGATTAATTTATCACCACGAGATTCCATGGCATTGCGGCCATTGACACATAAATTCAGGAAGATTTCCTGAATGTCACAAACATGAGCCGATATAGGATTTAAATTTGCTTCGATATCCAGTTCAACATCAATGGCAGCAGAACAAATATGCTTCAGAAGCATTTCAAAGTCTTTTACCAGTTGATCAAGTTTGATAACTACTGGCGATTCTGTCTCTTTATTTTCATTTAACTTTAGAAGTCCGACCATCAAAGCATTTGCCTGATCCAGATAGTCTATTGTTTTTTCCAATGCCCCTGAAACACTAGGCTGTGGATTTGATTCTAAAATACACCACTCAATTATATTCTGAACTCCACCCATCAAGTTTTTGAAATCATGAATGAGACCAGCCGATAGATTTCCCATCAAGCTTAAGTGCTCAATGTGCTCCATCTGATCCTGCTCTAAAGCTACCTCATTTATAGTTCCAGAAATAATCGGCCAACGATCTTTCTGTTCTATAAGGCCGGCCCTGTCCTGAATAAGAATATTGTCGCCATTTGGAAGAGTAATACGATAACGTTCGGAAGACGCAGACTTAGAATTGATCAACAAATCCAGATAGTCGTTATACTTTTTCTGATCTTTATCGTTGATATTTTTTTGCCATTCGGAAGTGTTGACAGGTAACTGGATGCCCAGAATATTAAAAATTTCCGAAGAAGAAAAATCTAATTCTCCCGAAACAGGGGAAAGATTATAACTTAGCTCAAGCCGTTGACGTTTTGGCTCCATCCGAAAAATCACCGTAATTTGTTATAAGAACTCATCATTTCATAAAACTCATCAAAGAGCTCATTGTCAAACCATTTTCCTCGAAACATTTTCATATAGTCAAGAGTACTGTGATGAGCATTTTTATTATATGTCTCTTCTTCATCGTAACAATCACAAATTCTAATCATTTTTGACTCATATGGCAAGTCATCCCCAGAAATACCATAAAAACCACTGCCATCGACGTTTTCATGATGATAACGAACGATCTCAGCCATAGTATGAAAATCTTCAATATTCCCCAATAAATTCGCACAGATTTCAGGATGTTTAAGGTAGCTCTGACGCTCCATTTCAGACATATAAGTTTCTAATCCCTGATGAATATGCCCAGGATATGTTACAAGTGGTAAATCATGCAACAAAGAAGCTGTCTGAACCTTTTCTACAAATTCCCTTTCTTTATTCAACCTTCTTGCAAGATTAGTCACAAGGATGGACGTTCTTCTGCAATGATTTGCAATAGTGCTTGAACTTAGTTGAATTAATTCTCGAAGAGTTGTTACTGCGCCTGTTTTACACTCAAGCAATTTTTGACTTAGAAAATCGCGATCATTTTTTAAAAGATTTAATTCATCATCCATCAACTCCAGCTTTCTCGCACTGTATATATCTCTAAAGATAGAATTCACAACCAGGTTAAGCTGAGTTTTCTGCCAAGGCTTGCCAATATGGTGGGATATGCCAATATTTAGCATTTCGGTATGAATACTACTCAGATCACCGGCACCTGTAAAAAGTACTTTTACACACTTTGGAAATTGTTCATTTACAGTCGCAAGGAATTGCATACCATTAATTCCTGGCATTCGCAAATCGGAGATTACAACATCATAGGCTTCTTGTGATAAACATTGAACAGCCTCTTCTGCTGTACTAACAGACCTGCAATAAATTCGACCAATACTGAGTAGATGTATCTTAAGTAAGTCAGCAATTTTTAAATCATCATCAACGATTAAAATATTTATATCCTGCTCAACTATCATCTTAGTTACTCCGAATCTCCATTAAGCAAGGCATCTATGTCATCCTGACTCAACACTCCTGACTCCTCTTGAGAATCATCGCCACCATCAAGTAAAGCATCGATTTCACTTTGATCTAACGAGCCACTATCTTCGCCACCGCCATCAAGTAAAGCATCGATTTCACTTTGATCTAACGGGCCACTATCTTCGCCACCGCCATCAAGTAAGGCATCGATTTCACTATGATCTAAAGGGCCACTATCTTCGCTACCACCATCAAGTAAGGCATCAATTTCACTTTGATCTAAAGGACCGGCATCATCCTCTTCACCACCATCAAGTAAAGCATCAATTTCACTTTGATCTAAAGGACCGACATCATCCTCTTCTTTCTCGTTTTCTAATTCTTTTCTTTGAGCCTCTCTTAACTCTTCTAAGTGTGCATTGATAGCATCTACATCTGAATCATCAACAAGGCTGACTGCGACCTCATCCTGGCTAGGTCTCTTCTTATTTTCATTGACCTTTTTAGTTACGCCTTGTTCTCTGATTCTTTCTCTTTCTAATCGATCCTCTTCAGTCTTTTTCTTTCTAGCTTCTTCCAACTGGGCTTCAAGACCAGCAACCTCAAGCTCATCTACTTCCCAATCGTTCTCTTTGGGCTCTGAGAGCAATGCGGCTAACTCGCCTTGATCCAGTTCAAGACTTTCCCCCCTGGCCTTGCCTTCTCCTATCAGGTAAGCTTTAGCCTCTTCTTCTGTGAAGCCCAATCCAGATGATTTTTTATAATCCCCTGTCACCTCTCTCAAAGGCACTTCTATAAGAGGATCTTCATGAGTATCTTTAGCCTCTTTAACCAAGGCAGATAATTCTTCTTGAGAAATAATTAATGGTTCTGGCTCAGGGACTTCAGTAACCGGCTCAGGATCTGCTACTAAAGGTTCTTCGACAATTGGCTCTGCTATTTCTGACTCAGCCTCAGTGGTTTCTTTAGCCTCAACTTCTTTGGGAGCACTTGGTTCACTCTTCACTCCTATCAATCGATTATTCAGATCTGCAATCTGATTATGCTGAAAAAGGATAATTTCTATTGTTTTCCTTCTAGCTTCACGAAGCTCTTTGACCAAAGTCTCAGAGTCCATTTCATGTAAGACTTTAACTATTTCATCTTTACTCTTTTCAAGACAGTCCATATTCTACCTCCTGAGTCCAAAGATCCACAGTTTCGACATCTACATCATCCGGTAAAGTCAACCGCCAGAATTCAGCTATGTTGCTATCTGCTAAAACTTTGTAATTTAAACTCCATAAACAGCGTTCATATGGCAACACATCTTTACTTGTCTTTACATCAAAAATACTGACATCCGTCAGCAAGAGTAAATCCGGATCTACAGCTGCATTGCAACAATAAATTGTTGAGAGCTCAAGTTCTTTGCAAAGTTTCAATGATTCTGTTAAACTAGCCGGAGTATAAGTACAAATACCTTTAGACTCAATCCAATTAAGAAAAGCTTCATCTGTACCTTCATTCACGAATGCGGCTTTATTTAAACCATTTTTTACAGGGTACTCTTGCAAAACTTCTAGAAACTTCCGGGCTTCATCAAGATCTTCTTGCTTCTGCTGATCTGAAAAATTTTCGCCATTTTGAATCAGATAACTTGTGAACGGCTCAAGTATTTGATCTTCAAGATTTTGTTCTAAAACTACCGAAAAGCTATCATTACTTAAACTTATTGACGGCATATTAATATTTTTTAAAATTTGTACTTTGTCTTTTAAGACCTCTTCCAAAGTTCGAATAGATGTTCCCTCAATTAAAGCTCCACCTTCTGTAGCATCTGTAACCGGGATATTTGTCCGATAAATCATCTCTTCAAAGTGCCTAAGATATACTTTCATTGATATATCAGTCCGAAGCTTTTGCCCTGCATATCCTTCTACAAAGTCTATTTCCGGCTCAACCATTCCATGAAAATATGGCACTGGCATATCTTTGGGATGAAATGCTTCATCTTTAAACGCCAAATCAAAACCAACCATTATGATCTCTGATGCTCCACAAGCAATTGCAAAGTTAAAGGCCATATGCCCAACACAAGAGCCAGTTTCCAGCAGCAATAGTTTATCTGCTCCTTGCTCTGCCCATTTCTCAAAACTACTACTTCGCGTCAGAATGACTTGACCAGGGTAATTTCTGACCAAATAATGATTGCCTTTAGAATCTATTAAGAGAGGTACATTTACTAAGGTATCTTCAATCCCAGCCACAAATCTCCAGGACATAAGAGTGTCTTCTTTCGAAACGATAAAATCCGGCTTAACCTCATTTGCTATAAGTGATTGAACAGCACCATCTGTTGCTACTATAATAACTTTCCCCGAATACTTTTTAAGCGTCTGAATGTTTTCATCTAAAGACGGTCCTGCCCCAACGATAACATGAGGAACAGACAAAACAGGAAAAGACTTCACTGTCGAGTTCAAATGCTTTAGATTGATAAGCAGGTTCATATTTGTGTGCCAGCGCTTCAATGACCGGTTAACTGCAAATGACGCTTCTTCTTTTTGAATTTTCAATAGTTCATCATAAAGCAGGACTTTCAATTCTTTGTCCAGATGAGCAAAGCGATCCGGCATATAAGAGCAAACTCTGCCTTGCTCAAGCGAAACTTTGAAATTCTGTAGAAGTTGACTTAATTCTCTATGATTCCGCAAGACCTCTACCCGAGCCTTAGGATTTCTTTGCCGAAATAATTCCAGGCGTTCCCTACAATAATCTATTACAATAACCTCCTGCACCATTTCTCGAGCGGTAGTATATGTCTCGAGTGAACATGGCGAGAGAAAAAGAAGATCTATTTTTTCCTGACCATCTAAAAATGCTAAAAGTTCAAGTTCAGGACTGTGAGGATTCTCAGTCATTTTACTTCTACCTTGAGTGGGAGTATAAACGAATTGCTCAACACCATCGCGTATTGAGGTATATTGCCAATCTTTAAGTCCCACTGATGTCTCCATAATACTATTCGTTTCCTATTACCTCGCAGCCACCATGCCTAGAAAACACTTAAGTAAAAAAAACTTCTTCACAGCTCTCCTTATCACCCCACCCCGCTCACCCTCAAACAAAAATAAACACCAACACAACCCACTCATAATTAACAGGATAAGAAAATATAACAGAATCCGAAAGCATCAAAAATACCATTTGGCATACAGACTGCGAAAGGGAAAATATGAAAAATTTACTTTATATATTTACACTAAGCATTCTTGGACTGACTCAGGCAGTTTTTTCCCAAGATAAGATCGGCCCTCAGGAAACATCACCAGCCCTTACTCAAAAGACCGAAGAAAAGGCTTTATTTGGTTCTGAACAACACAAATCCTCATTGGGGCTTGGCGAAAATACATCCAAACAATCTGAAGACATATTACTCAAGACCTGCCTTTCTTTAGCTGCAGTTATCGGACTCATCGTTTTAATTTTTTACATTCTCAAAAAAGTTAATCATAAAGTCTATAACAATGGTGGAGTGAATCCTCTACGGGTTTTTAGCAGATTGCCTTTAGACGGCAAAAACTATCTGACTTTAGTACGAGTTTATGAAGAGGAGTTTTTACTCTCAGTAGGACCAAACGGAACCACCGTTGTTGCGCGCTACGCTCTTATAGATAAAGAAGATGGGGATAATGACGCTCCGCCTCAAGCAATGAATGGCCAAAGACCTTTCATCATCGACGAAGAAACTCATGTCACTTCTATCAGCCTCAACCCTGTAAAAGAGAGTAAAAATGATCAAGGGAAATAAAACAGCTCTGTTATTTTTTGCCCTCACCTTTTTCTGCCCGGCAGTGTTTGGCCAAGCTGAAATCGGTCAAAATGACATAGGGATCAAGTTCAGCCTGGAAGGGCAAAGCTTTTCCAAAGCCGTAAATATCTTCTTACTACTGACGATGCTCAGTATAGTACCTTCCTTAATAATGATGATGACTTCCTTTACACGTATTGTCATAGTCTTAAACTTTCTAAAGCAAGCCATGGGCACACAGTCTGTTCCATCACCCAAAATCGTCAGTAGTCTGGCTCTCTTTCTCAGTGTATTCATCATGTACCCCGTCTACAATCAGGTCTACAATGACGCCATAATACCCTTCTCAAATGAAGAATTAAGTGAAAAAGAAGCAATTGAAAAAGGTATTGGCCATGTAAAAGATTTCATGCTCAATCAAACCAGAGACAGCGACTTGATTATGTTTATGGATTTGGCTGGTCAAGATCCTGTGAAATCAGCAAAAGAGCTTTCATTGAGAATCATTATCCCTGCTTTTATGATCAGTGAGTTAAAAACAGCTTTCCAAATGGGCTTTTTAATCTATCTGCCATTTTTAGTTATTGACCTTGTGATCGCAACACTTCTCATGGCTATGGGTATGATGATGCTCCCACCAGTCATGATCTCTCTGCCCTTTAAACTTCTTCTATTTATCTTAGTCGATGGCTGGGGCTTACTTATATACAGCCTCGTTTCAAGTTTTGGGTAAGGCATGACAGAAAGTATCATAGTTGAAATCATGCAGCAAACATTGCGGACAACGATGCTCCTCGCTGCACCACCATTAATATCCCTGGTAGTAGTCGGGCTTTTGACTCAAATTGTCCAAACTGTTACTCAACTAAAAGATCAGTCACTGACTTTTATTCCCAAAATGGCCGTCACTGGCGGACTTATGCTCATTCTGCTTCCTTGGTATATCACTGAGATCAAAGCCTATTTCCAATTAATTTTTAATTATATGGGTATAACAACACAGTGAGCCTTTCATATGAATTCACCTTAAATGCCGTACAGTTCATGACTGTTTTTTCGCGCATAGCCGGTATTTTCATGGGCTTTCCTCTATTTCGCGGCAGTGTCATAACCATGAAGATGAAACTCATGATTCTCTTGGCCATAACAGTCATACTGCTGCCTTCACTTCCTGATGCATGGTCTGCTCAAGCTTTGCTCAATCACCTGAGTATCATGGGGCTCTTTACGATAATCCTCATTGACCTCTTACTAGGCCTAACAGTCAGTCTCGCAGTCTTTCTTATGCTCGAAATTGCCGCCCTTGCCGGCTTTTTCATAAGTATGAATGTCGGCTACTCCATGTCTATGCAGTTCGATCCAAATACTGAATCCCAAAACACCTCCATCTCTGTCATGCTCATGCAAGCCTTCGTTCTGATCTTCATTATCACAGACATGCATCTCGGCTTCATAAAAATTGCTGCTTTATCTTTCAAAACGATGCCACCGGGTCACCTCTTCTTATCTGAAAGTCATATGATCTCTATTGTTGACATAAGTAGCAGTATTTTTTACTACTCATTTCAACTCTCTCTGCCCATCATTGCCATCATGTTTTTGATCAATGTCGCCATGGGTATCATTTCAAGATTTGGAGAAGATTTCCAGGTTTTAATGCTTTCTTTCCCCATTCGTCTCGGAGTCGGACTCATGCTCCTGGTATCTTTAATACCAATAATTAACAACTATTTTGTTGAATACTGCGGCAACATCATCGACCATCTAGGAAACATTCTCGGGCTCTAATTTACAAAAACAGGCACGGAGTTTGCGGCTGTTAATTTTTGAGTTAAATAGAGAGACTTTAAAATTGGCAAATCCAGACCCAAGTAAAACCGAAGACCCTACGGATAAGCGACTTAATGAAGCGCGTAACGACGGGGACATTCCGGTTTCACAAGACATCACTTCTGTTTCTGCTCTCATGACAACAACTATTATGTTGATTTTTCTCACACCACAATTCATGGAAGCATTCAGAGATGTTTTTCTTTTCAGCTTCTCCTTGAGTCACATTTCAAATTGGACTCCTGAAAACCTTCAAGCCGGTATCATTGAAGGCTTAGAGCTTTTCGCCAAGAGCTTTTTCTTTGTGATTTTCTTTATTGCTCTTACCTCGTTCGTCAGCATTCGAGTACAAGTCGGAGCTTTTTTCAATACTAAACCCCTAACCTGGAAGGTCGACAGTCTCAACCCTGCAAACGGTCTTAAACAACTACTACCAGATAAACAAAAAATATTTAAATTTGGTTTAACTATGGCCAAGGTCATCATTATCTCATGGATCTGCTACTACATCATCAAAGGCGATATGCCCGAGATTATGTCGATTGCTTCAGTCTCTGCCTACAATGGAACGATAATCATGCTCAAATTGACAACGAAGCTGTGCTTAATGGTTTTATCTATCTTCACCATCTTGAGTATTATCGATGTTCTGTGGAAAAGAAAATCCCACAAAGAAAAACTGATGATGACAAAAGAGGAAGTGAAAGATGAAAGAAAAAATGCTGATGGTGACCCAAAAGTAAAAGCCAAGATCCGAGCTAAAATGCGTGAAATGGCAGTAAAAAATATTATGGGAAATGTAAAAAATGCCGATGCCGTCATCACTAACCCAACCCACGTTGCAGTGGCAATCAGCTATAAAGATGGAATGCCGGCACCAAAGGTTCTCGCTAAAGGTCTTCGTAAAAAAGCATTGCGCATAAGACAAATTGCGAAAGATAACGACATCCCGGTCATTGAAGCTCCTCCACTCGCAAGAAGTCTATACCGCAGTACTGAAAGCGGAGCTTTTATAGATGCCAAATTTTTCTCTGCAATAGCAGTCATACTCGCCAAAATTTTCAAACGTAAAAAGAAGAGAATTAATTCATGAGTGAATTAGCTCCACCCAAAAAATTCAACAGAACCGATGCAGGTTTTGCCATACTCCTGAGTATGATCCTGTTCCTACTCATCTTCAAACTGCCGCCAATGATTCTCGACTTATTATTGGTAGTTAGTATATCAAGTGGTTTCCTCATCCTACTTCTAACAATTTATGTTGACTCTCCACTTAAACTCTCTTCATTCCCAGCCATTTTGCTGGTAATGACCTTATTTCGACTGGGGCTGAATGTCTCATCGACAAAGCTCATACTTTTAGACGGTAGCGCTGGTCAGGTCATTGATACATTCGGTAACTTTGTGATTCAAGGAAACTACATTGTCGGTACAGTTATCTTCCTGATTCTTGTCATGATTCAGTTTAAAGTAATCACGGCCGGTTCTGGACGTATCGCTGAGGTTTCTGCAAGATTTACCCTAGATGCCATGCCTGGTAAACAGATGAGTATCGATGCAGACTTAAATGCTGGTATAATCGACGAATCTGAAGCTCAAGCAAAACGTGACGCCTTAAATGACGAAGCAGCTTTCTATGGCTCCATGGACGGTGCCAATAAATTCGTTAAAGGTGATGTTGTCGCCGGTTTAATTATCACTTCAATAAATATTGTCGGTGGTATTCTGATTGGTACTTTACAAAGAGGTATGCAAATCAGCGAAGCTTTAAAAAGCTATACCATCCTTACCATTGGTGACGGACTTGTCAGTCAAATCCCTTCTCTGGTAGTCTCTATGGCTGCCGGTATCTTGGTTACCAGAGCAAATGACAAAGGCGGCTTAGGTTCCCAAATCACTAATGAACTCTTCTCTCACCCTGCACCTCTTTATGTCTGTGCAGCAGTCCTCGGCTCGATTGCTATCTTACCAGGCTTGCCATTTATTCCATTTGCAACACTCGCTATAGCATCTAGTATAGCAGGTAAAGTCGCATCAAATAAAGAACATCAAGCACATGAAAAAACAATTCAGCAGGAGAATGCTGCTAAAGCTATCGAAGACAACAATCCGGCCAGTATGCCACCAGCTCTGCCAGGTGCACAAAATAACGATAATACCTATGTGAAGCCAGTCAGTCCTATGGCTCTCGAAATAGGCTTCAGCCTGGTTCCTTTAGTCGATGCAGCCCAAGATGGTGACCTGATTGAAAGAATCGGCAATATCCGTCAACAGGTTTACGATGAACTTGGGTTCAGAATTCCACCAATTTCAGTCAATGACAACATAGAACTTGGTAACAATGAATACCGTCTTCTCATCCGTGGTCTTGAACGAGCCAGGGGAAGTGTTCATGTCGGCTCGCACATGGCAATTGATCCTGGTGACATAATCGAACAAATCGAAGGCATACGCACCAAAGACCCAGCCTTCGGATTCGATGCAGTCTGGATTAATCCTAAGCGTGTAGAAGCCGCCGAAACTTCAGGCTACACTGTAGTTGATGCAGCAAGTGTTATAACTACTCATATCACAAAACTAGTACGTGATTATGCTGCAGATCTCCTTTCTAGACAAGATACCAGCACCTTACTGGATGCCATCAAAGAAACTAGTCCTGCAGTAGTTGAAGAGCTTATTCCAGACAGAATTAACCTGGGTGTAATTCACCGCGTTCTGCAAAGTCTATTAACAGAAAAAGTTCCTGTCCACGATATGCCGGTCATCCTCGAAACTATGTCTGACTATGCTGATCAAACTAAAGACCCAGTGGTTCTAGCAGAATTTTGTCGCCAGGCCCTTAAAGGCCACATAACAGGACAATTACTCTCTGAGAATAATACTCTTTATGCCATAACACTTCAGCCAGAGCTAGAAAACATGATCGGCGAAAGTATCGAAGGCAACCAGGGCATGGGAATCATGAGTATGCCGCCGGAAACTGCTAATGCAATCATACAGCAAATCTGTGAAATTTTTGAAAACCTTAAAGAATCTTACGACACAGAAATTGCCTTACTGGTATCGCCAATCATTCGCTACCACATAAGTCAATTAACCAGCCGCAAAGTACCTGAACTTTCGGTATTGTCGTACTCTGAAATTTCGGACGATCTCCCTGTTGAGATCGTCGCATCCGTAACACCACCTAAAGGAGGTATTGCCGCATGATGATTAGAAGATATAGAGGTAAAACTCTTGAGGCTCTACGCGAAACTGTTGTTAAAGAAATGGGTAGTGCTGCAGTTATTATCCACAACCAAAAAATCAATGATGCAGGATTGGTTGGAAAACTTAAAGGCGGTCAATACGAAGTGATCGCTGCAGTTGAAGAGCCACTCAAAGAAGGTTCTGCAAACAGCGGAACAAACATTCCCACGGAAGAAATCCTCAACAGTCAGAAATCGCAGTACATGGGAATACGGCGCTCTATGAAAATGCTGGATGACAAACTTGCCGCACTGGACTCCAGATTTGAAGACCTAGTCAATAAAGAAAAGCAAATAAAAACTCAAAGTGACAGTCCTGATGAACTGCAATTCATCCATGAAGGTTGGCATAAAAAAGTTTTGAGTCGACTAAGAAAAATCAATAACCCTGAAGTCGAAGATTACCGCAAAGCACTCAGTGAATCCCTTTTGACTGCAGGTGGCATTTACTTTCGTCCGACAACTGGTACAGCACCGGATATTTATGCACTGGCTGGCCCCACTGGAGTTGGTAAAACAACAACACTTGCAAAACTCTGTGCTCAAGCAGTTCTAAAAAATAAACTAAATGTCGGACTCATCACTATCGATACCTTCAGAGTTGCTGCAGTAGATCAACTTCGAGAATATGCTAATCTACTAGGCGTCGAGTTATCAGTTGTCTTTACCGAAAAAGAAATGAAAAAACAAATCGATGCCTTTCAAGATAAAGATGTGATCTTAATTGACAGCCAAGGAAGAGGTCCTCACGATCTGGAAGGCATTGAAGCCATTCAGCAAGTTTTTAGTTCAGTTCCAGAAATAAATGTTGTTTTGACCGTCCCTGCCGGGCTCCGTAAGCAAGACGCTGTATCGATTTTCAACAGTTTTAGTTGCCTAGATCCAAGCTGTATCATCCTTACAAAAAAAGATGAAACTTCATGCTATGACGGCATTTCCACATTATTTGAACTTGCCGATATCCCTGTAGTCTACGTAACAAATGGACAAAGAGTTCCAGAAGACATAAAACCCGCATCATCAGGCCTGATTACTGCGATGTTAATACCAGATAATGGGTAATATAAATTTTTGACTAATGGAGAGAAATAAAATGCTGGCACCAAAAAATCAGGCGGATGGACTCAGAAATGCGGCCGCATCCTCACCTGGGCATTTAAAAAACAAAAAAGCCCTCCGGTGTATCGCAATAGCCAGCGGTAAAGGTGGTGTTGGCAAGACTTTTGTCAGTGTCAATACAGCCATGGCTCTAGCCAGTCTTGGCAATAAAGTTTTACTGATAGATGCCGATCTGGGCTTGGCAAATGTCGATATACTCATGGGTAAAAACCCGGAACATACGCTACACGATGCAATCTTTCATGGGACCCCCATAAAAGACATAGTCTGTAAGACAGAGTTCGGCGTCGATTTCCTGCCTGCCAGCTCAGGCGAAAGAGATATGTTAAATATAGGCTCAGCCAGATTAACAAATGTAGTCCAAGAACTTATGGCCTATGCCGCCGACTATGACATACTTATGTTTGACTGTGGAGCAGGAATAAACAAGAGCGTAACATCATTTATTGCCGCGGCGCCTCAAACTCTGATTGTCATGACTATGGAACCAACGTCCATTATGGACGCCTACGCCCTCATGAAAGTCGCCAGACAAGACAAGCTTTCAGAAAATATAAGCGTTGTCTTAAACATGGTTCGCTCAGATGAGCAAGGACATAAAGTTTTCAAAAACCTGACAAAGATTTCACAAAACTATTTATACAGTCCAGTCAACCTTTTAGGAATCATCCCTTATTCGCCTTTAGTTCACAAGGCTGTTCTGAACAGGAAGCCACTTTTTGCCCTCGATTCAAAAGGAGAAGTTGCGACAAGATTAAAGCAGATAGCCGGTAGAATCATGGGTGACCCGGCAGTCAACATAAATGACTTTAACGCAGAGGCAATTTTAAAAGGAATTATGAATATCTAGGTCAATTATGTTTTGGAATGAAGTAAAAAAAATCTCAGCCGCCGGAGGCTTCATCATCAGTATCATAGTACTGCTTTTGAACATCTCACGGGGTCACGGTTTACTCTACTCTTCCTATATGGCCTTAATCATACTCGTGGTTTCATCCTTACTCCTACTGCTCTGCTTCAATGGTATAGGAAACATACTGACGACATACCTTGTTCAGATGAAAAAAGAAGCCGAAGCTGAAGAGAAAAAGCGAAAAAGGGAAGAAGCAAAGAAAAGGCTTCAAGAACTGAAAGAAAAACGAGAATCTCTTGAAGGGCAACTAAATGAAAAATTTGACCAATTAAGCTAATAATGAATAGTCTTAAAGCATATAAGAAAAATAAGAAAATTGATTACAGCGATGAAAAGCAGCTTTGGGAAGCTTATCTGATTAATCGTTCCAAAGAGCTTCACGAAAAAATCGTCGAGAAGTACCTCCCTCTCGTTTTTAAAGAAGTTGAGAGACTTTCTATTCGCGTTCACCAAAACATGGAAGCTGATGATCTTATTGGTGCGGGAGTCATAGGCCTGCATAATGCTGCTCTAAACTTCGACCCTTCTAAAGGATTTAAATTCTCGACTTTTGCAAACTTACGTATAAAAGGAGCCCTACTTGACGAGCTTCGCAAACAGGATCACTTAACCCGCAATCAGCGCAAAACATATAAAAATATCTGTCAAAATATACACCAAATGAGTGTAGACCTTGGTCGTTGTCCAACAATGCCTGAAATCTCTCAAAAAGTCGGCTTATCCGAAAACGAAGTTTCAGAATGCATTGGCATGGCTAGCAATGCCTTAAGTCTCGATTCTAAAAACACTCAGGGCGTAGCCTATGCCGAAGTTATTGAAGACACAAAAAATAATTCTCCATGGGAAAAAGCCGATAAACAACTCTCTATAGAATCCATGCGCGAAGCCTTTAAATTCTTACCCGAAAGAGACCAACAATTACTTTATCTTCGACATTATAAAGATCTAAAAGTTAAAGAAATTGCAGAAGTAATGTATATTAGTGAAGGACGAGTCTCTCAAATGTATAAGGAAATCCTCGTAAAAATGAGATCTATAATGAAACTGGAATGAAGCAGTGTATGAGGTGCGACCATGCTGGAACCTGTAAGTCCTGGCCATATTCCCGACAAACCGCCAAACGACAAAGACGAAAAACCACTCGCTCAAACAGATAATATCGAAGATAGCGAAGGCTATCGCTTTAATTTTTTTGGACGATCACGTAAGAAAAAAAAAGACACCGATGCATCTCAAAAAAAGAATGTCTATAATGAAGAAAAGTCAGTTAAGCTGAATCTATCTCCAGAGGCGGAAAAAGAAATCGAAAAACAACGGCGTCTAAAAGAAGAATTTAATAGGAATCAGGATCGAGAATGAGCATAACTATCCTTGATTTTGTTGGTAATACTGGCCGCATAAATAACACAAAGTTCATAAGTTATTTAAACGGCATTTCAAAAGAAAAATTTATTGCCAGCATGACTCATCCAGTACTAGTTTCAAGAAAACTTTATGAAGGACAACTTCAAAAAGTCGGCGACAGTAAAAACACCATGGTTTTCAGCGTAAAAGAAATCCGTGAATCTCTCAGAAAACAAGAAGAGCAACAATCTCCAGAAGAAACATTTCACGGTCTAAATGACGATGAAAATTTTAATCAATCGATATATGCACTTAGAAAAAACCGTGATGCGACATCATCTCCCAATGTATTTACCATTGGCAGAGTCATCCCCAATGACCTAATCATTCCAGATTTTACAATTTCTAAAAAGCACGCAGCCATACGTTTAGAAAATAATAAATATCATATTACTGACTTAGGATCAACAAATGGCACGCTTGTTGCGGGAAAGCTTCTCACGACAAATCAATCGCAGGTTTTAAGCGACTGTGAATTTATAACGATAGGACGCCTGGGATTTGTTTTTATGCATCAAGCAAGAATTTATGACCTTTTGAGAAGATAAGGAGTTTACAATGGCCACGGAGTTAGTCCAACAACAGAGTATGCGTCAAGAACAGACGATGACGCATCACCAGATTCAAGCTCTGGAAATGTTATTCGCACCTGTGATGGAACTTTCGAGTATCATATCCGGAGAAGTTGAAAAGAATCCTGTTTTGGAAGTTGAGGCCGAGTCCTACGAAAAGCTAGAAATAGAAGACGTCAATAATGAAGAAGTCAACAATAAAATCGACAGCGATGAATGGGTCGAAAAAATTCTTCAGTTGGAAAATAAGACAGCCTTCAATCGCGTTAGCTCTCCTATTAAAACAGAGAGCGAAGAAAGACGTCACTTTTTAGACTCCTTAACAACAACTAAGACTCTCCATGACCACCTTATAGAACAACTTATGTTCATGGGCCTTGAAGAACAAATTCGCTCATGCTGTGAAACAGTCATTTCTGGCTTAGATGATGACGGTTACCTTACAAGTCATCCAGCGGACTTATCTATGGTCACCGGTGAAAAAGTAGAAGACCTAAATGAAGCCATAGAAATTATTCAAACTTTAGAGCCTGCTGGTGTCGGTGCCAGAAATTTACGAGAAAGATTACTGCTCCAGCTCAAAAGCGAAGGAAAAGAAGAGACTCTGACATTTTCAGCAATTGACCTCTATCTCGACGACATCGCTGCCAATCGACTACCTAAAGTAGCCAAGACTATGCAGATCACCATGACTGAACTACAGCAAATCATCAGTGAGATTCAAGCCTTAACTCCACACCTTAAAGACACACTTCCAATACTTCCGCAAAACTACGTTGAAGAAGAAGTCGAAATTATCGAAGAACATGGCGAGCTGAAAGTCAAAATAAATGATGGCAGAGTCCCATCTCTGAAAATCAGCCCTTATTACAAGAAAATGTTAAAGAATCCTGAATTAGCAAAAGATGCTAAAGACTATATTAAAAGTAAAATTAATGGTGGCGTTTTCCTCATAAATAGCTTAATGCAAAGACAATCTACGATTCACAAGATAACAAACGCTATACTAAGTCAACAAGAATCCTTTTTTAGAGAGGGACTCAATCACCTCAGACCTTTGACCATGTCACAAGTCGCAGAACTCTCTGAAGTTCATGAAACAACAGTCAGTCGTGCTGTAGCCGGCAAATACCTCAAATGCAAATATGGACTTTTCCCACTAAGATACTTTTTTACCCCTGGATACACCTCTTCCAGCGGCGAAGAAATTTCAAATGCTACTGTTAAAACAGCCATCAAAGAACTTATTTCAAAAGAAGATCCACGTAAACCACTTTCTGACTCTCAATTGGCCAACCTCTTAAAAGACCAGGGTCTTAAAGTTGCTAGAAGAACAGTGGCCAAATATCGCGAAAGCCTTTCTATACTGCCAAGTAATTTAAGACGCCAATACTAAGGGCCTAAAGTGAGTAAAAAGAAAAATAATGTTATTCTGGGGCTAACTCCATATCAGGGTGAAATGCTTCAATCACTCGAAAAAGAAGCCGTCATTAGTTTCCCTGAGGGTGTACCTGCTTTTGAAGATGCTAAAAGCTTCACACTAGTAACAACAGACGAGATAAAGCCATTTCTCTATTTAAAATCTTTAGAAATAGACGAGCTCGGTTTTGTCTGTATTGATCCTTTTCTCATACAAAAAGACTATTTGGTAAAAATCACCGCAGCGGATCTAGCACATCTTGGGCTCAAAGATCCAAAAGATGCTTTAGTCTTCTGCTTTGTAACCGTCAAAGAAGACCCAAAAGATAACACCGCTAATCTACTGGCACCAATAGTAGTAAACCTGCAAAACAGAACTGGCCGACAAATTATACTGGATAATTACCCAGTGCGACTGAATATCTGGGAAAGCCTGGATGCAATGGGGGATGAGTGAGGTAAATTATGCTTATACTAACTAGAAAACTTGACGAAAGTATAATGATTGGCAACGACATAGAAGTCAAAGTTGTCAAAGTCTCAGGGTCTCAAGTGCACCTTGGAATAGTCGCTCCTAAAAATGTTGCAGTCTACCGTCATGAGCTTTTTGAACAAGTCATGAATGAAAATAAAAATGCTGTTCAAAACACCGCAACAAACATAGAATCCCTTGGCAATAGCCTGGCTAAATTCAAAAATATTCTCGATAAGAAAAAGTCTAAAGATCAATAAGAAGCTTTAACGCTTCATCTAGATAGACCTCATAGGATTGTATCCAGGCATTCTCCCTGGATTCCTTGATGTCTATAAATTTGAAATTAACGATACTTTCATCTCCGCAAAACTCTTCTCGAGAAGCAATTCTACCACTGTAAAAAAGACAATAACTTAATGGGTAAGGGTACTTACAGTCATGTGGCTTAGCTTCTAAAGCACTTTTCTCTAAATGACCTAATAAAATAAGCTCCCCTGCTTCCATCTGAGCTTCTTCAAACAACTCTCTTCTCATCGCGGCTTCATAACCTTCTCCGGTATCAATATGTCCTCCAGGAATTTCCCAGCCACGACGACAATGTTCTACGAGTAGCAACTTATTCTTTTCATTGAAAAAAAATCCATGCACCGTAGTTACAGGTGCATCAAATTCGACTTTAGATCCCAAGTAAAAATCAACCCTGTTTTCATAAGGAATCCATGATTTATTGAAGACTGTTTTAACGAGTGTCATTAAAGCTTTCTATGAAGTTCATCTATAAACAAATGAAGATAATCTTCATAGCAGCAGGAAGAATGAGGAGTCAACAATACATTTGGTAAGTTCCACAAAGGTGAACTTTCATCTAAGGGCTCAACATCTGTAACATCCAAGCCGGCAAAAGCTATACGTCCACTTTTCAAAGCTACAATCAACGAATCTTCATCCACTGTTGCCCCTCTGCCAAAATTATAAAAACAAACTCCTTCTTTCATAGAAGAAATCAATTTTTTACCTACCCACTTCAAAGTAGACTCATTTCCAGGAAGTAAATTTAACACATGATCATATGTACCAATTACACCATATAACTCCTCTGGACGGACAATAGACACCTCAGTAGTAGATTCTTTGCTTCTCGAAACTCCGGCAAGGGCCATCCCGTAAGCCCTTGCTAAAGAGGCACATTTCTCTCCAATACTTCCATAACCTAAAATCAATAAGTTTTGGCTCTTTAACAGCCTTCTTCCAGAGAAAGCATTGCGGTTCCATGTTTTAGAGCTTTGATTCTTTACTGCCGTCCCCAACTGATTATTAAAATAAAGCAGCATACTCAAAAACGACTCTACGATAATATCTCCATGAAAACTGGAGAAGTACGTCTTAACTTTTCCAGTAGGATCTTCTGCCACCCAGTCCTTTCCAGCAGCTGGAGTATAAAGTGCAGTTAAATTCTCGGCATTTTCAAACAAACGCTCTGGGAAAAGCCAAACCAAAGCGGCTTCAGCCTCTACAAGGCGCTCCTTAAACTCTTTATAAGAACTCGTGAAAATGAACTCGTGTTCGGGAAACTCATCCACTAATCTTTTCTTATGAGTTTCGGTGATCTGGAAACTATTAACTTTACTATTGAGATCTACTAAAACTTTCATTTTTTCTTTAACTGCCTGGTAAGAAAGCGATCTAATTGATTGTTAAAATTCTGCCGATCTTTATCTGAAAATGGCGGTGGGCCACCAGTCTCGACTCCATAACTTCTTAACTCCGTCATAAAGTCCCTTACCGATAAACGTTCTTTTACGTTTGACTCCGTAAACAACTTGCCTCTGGGACTTATCGCAAAAGCTTTTTTAGTGACAATTTGATCGGCTAAAGGAATATCCTGAGTTACTACAAGGTCCCCCTCAACAGAGAGCTCAGCTATCTTCATATCTGCAACATCAGGTCCATCTGCAACCTGAATAAAATGAAACAGTTCACAGTTGGGAACCTTCATATACTGGTTGGCCACCAATGTCACTTTTAAATTTAAACGACGAGCAGTCTTAAACACTATGTCTTTTATCACCTGCGGGCAGGCATCCGCATCTATATATATATGCATAAACATCCAAAAGAATTTCTTTTTTGAATCTAACTCTGTCAAAGAAGAAGTCTATTCGATATAGGCTTGAAATAAATGACTCAACCAAGTACCTCCAAAGGTTCAAAAATTATGATAAGCCGTGTCAACCTTCATATTCTCATTGCTATTTACATCAAATATAAGAACACTTAAGAAATGAAAAATGAACAAAAAATTTACATTAATTGAATTATTAGTTGTGATCGCTATCATTGGCATTTTAATGACTTTACTCATGCCAGCATTAAGCAAGGCCAGAAAAAAAGCAGAAGAAACCGTCTGTTTAAATAACTTAAAGCAACAAGGCATCGGCTTTCAATTACTGCTCAATTCAAATAATTACAATTACCCATCTGGAAGCCTTAACTCTCTTAGACATGTCTCTGGCTGGAAACGGGAAATAATTGCTTATATGGATTACCCTATGCCTCCAGGTAACTATAATAAAAATAATGACCCCGACGGCGTAGAGGCTATGAGCCAAGGAGCCTTCAAATGCCCGACCTCAAACAGTATAAATGGAGATGATTACCGAAGTGGTGGATACGGCTACAATGACCGGGGCTTGATGACTGACTGGTTCAATAGAGATAGAAGAGGTGGTTATGCTAACTGGAAGCCAAGAAAGTTAGATCAATTGACTCACCCTACTGAAACCGTAGTTACAGGAGACTATCCCGATGACCAAATACATTGCAGGATATTACCACCAAGCTGGAACTTTGGTCTCTCAAGAAGACACTCAAATGGATTAGCTATCTCATGGGCAGATGGCCATGCCTCTAAAAAGAAAGCAACTTTTTTAGAAGCAGGCTCACAAGCTCAAGTCAATTACTATTGGTACGGGGATAAAATTAACTGGAGGTAGTTCTTTACTGTTTTTTTAATAATACAGTCAACTGTTCAAGGCTCATTGCTATTCTCTCTTATGGAGGAACTCTTAAGAGGAAGAGAGATGAATAGAAAATTCACACTTATTGAACTTATGGTTGTTATTGCCATCCTTGGCATTTTAATGACCTTGCTCATGCCAGAATTAAGCAAAGCTAGAAAAAAGCCAGGCAAGCAGTATGCATTGCAAACCAAAAACAAATTGGCCTGGGCTTCGCTAACTATTCAACTGACTACGAAAACTTTCCAGTTGTCAAAAATGGCTGGGGAGAAAATGTCAGCTATGATGATTTAATTAATATCTATGATAGACCCTCTATTGCTAACGACATCGATAAATCCACTTTACGTTCACCTATCTTTGAATGCCCGATGACGAAACTGATAATGGCAATAAAGCCGGTAGAAGTTACTCAATGAACATAGGAACTAACCATAATAATGGTATATCCAGTCCTAATAACGGTAGTTCAATAACTTATGCTCAAGTCCCTCATCCCTCAGAAACCGTAACAATCAGTGAACGATACTCAAATGGTAATAAATTAGGTAGTGGTAACTGCACGGATTTATGGAATGATCCAGGTGTTTGGGGAAATGCCGTCCATGACAAAGCAAACTACAGGAACTTCCTTTTCGTTGATGATCATGTTAAATACATGAATGACTTAACGGCTTTCAACTACCACTTTGAAGTGAAGTAAAATTACCAGAGTTTGCGATCCAAAGTTCTATATTGAACGGCCTCTGCGATATGTTGAGCCTGTATTTGTTCAAAACCTTCCAGATCTGCGATAGTTCTCGCTAGTCGTAAAATTCTATCGTAAGTTCTGGCTGATAAATTTAAATCATTGATTGCAGTCTTCAACAATGCTCGTCCAGAAGCATCTGTTGTACAATGGTCTTGTACATCATTTGGCTTCATACTTGAGTTAGTGGTTATGCCATTGCCAAATCTCAGACGCTGTTTTTCTCTTGCACTGTTAACCCTCTCCCGAATTTCCTCCGAAGGTTCCCCTACTGCTTTATTCAATAACTCTTCTTCGGTAACAGGAGTTACCTCAAGATGAATATCTATTCTATCCAACAAAGGCCCGCTTATTTTCGATCGATAACGAGTTATCTGCGCTGAACTGCAACGACATTGGCGTTGTATTGAACCATAGTGCCCGCATGGACATGGATTCATCGCTGCCAGCAACATGAAGTCTGCTGGGAATGTCGCTGTACCCGCAGCACGTGAAATGGTCACTTCTCCAGCCTCCATGGGTTGCCGCATGACTTCCAAAGTTGACCTTTTATACTCAGGCAACTCATCGAGAAACAGCACTTCTTTATGAGCAAGACTAACTTCGCCTGGCCGTGGATTCGATGTTCCACCCAAAAGGCCCGAATCCGAAACTGTATGGTGTGGGGACCTAAACGGGCGACGTGTCAACAATGGTTCATCATTTGGAAGCTCTCCAGCGATACTATGAATTTGTGTTACCTTCAAAGCTTCATCGATATTTAATTCAGGCAAAATCGAAGCATAGCTTCTGGCTAAAAGGCTTTTACCACAGCCTGGTGGGCCAATGAGGAGAATATTGTGTGCTCCAGCAGCGGCGATTTCCAAGCCTCGCTTAACTGCATGTTGCCCCTTAACATGAGCGAAATCATATTCGTAACTTTGGCTTTTATTAAATAAAGCTGTTAGATCACAGTTAACCGCCCCCAAAGGTAATTCTCCAATTAAGAAATCAAACGCTTGCCTTAAGTTCTCGATCGCATATACTTCAACTCCTTCTGCTACAGATGCCTCAAATGCATTTTCTGCTGGAACTAGCATGCGTTTAAAACCCTTCTCTCTGGCATATATGGCCATAGCCAAACTACCTTTGACAGGCCTTACTCGACCATCAAGAGCAAGTTCACCAATAATGATTGTATGATCAAAAATATTTTTGGGAATACCATTCGTTATTCCTACCAAGCCAAGAGCAATTGGTAAGTCTAAGGCTGCTCCGGACTTTTTGATATCTGCTGGAGCAAGTGCTACAGTCGAAGCTCCTTCAGGAAACTTTAATCCAGATGTATAAACTGCCGAACGAATTCGCTCCCTGCTCTCTCGTACAGATGCATCCGGTAAACCACCGATGCTAACATAGTTTTCATTCCCTTGTGCGTTATTGCTCACTTCAACTTCAACAGTAAACGGTGAAATACCATTCAATGCCGAGCTCCATACCTTTGTCAGCATAAATCGACCCTTTTATTATTGCCCTTAAAAAACGATTACTTAATAGTATAAAAAACTTTCCAGTTCAAACCAAACAGAATTATGAATTTGCTTCGCTATGGCTTTTCGATCAAGTTCACTAAATCTTCTATACTCAATTTTGAGGCAGCATGTGTACCTTTAAGTAATTCATCTGCAAGCCCCCTCTTACTCTCATGAAGTTTAATGATATCTTCTTCAATGGTTCCTTTAGCTATAAAGCGAATAACATTCACTTTATTTTTCTGGCCCATACGCACCGCCCTGGCAATCGCTTGATCTTCAACTGCCGGGTTCCACCAGGGATCCATATGAATAACATGATCTGCAGTGGTCAAGTTCAATCCAACACCTCCAGCTTTCAGACTGATAAGCATACAAGAGACACTGCCTTCCGTAAAAGAATCTATAGATGCCTGCCGTTTTTTTTGATTCATACTACCATCCAGCCTACTAAACGACAGGCCTTCTTTTTCAAGTAAATTTTGAATAACATCCAGATGGTTGACAAATTGTGAAAAAATCAGCGTTTTATGATTGTTTTCAGAAAGATTAATGAGCTTGCTAATCAAGGCTGAACTTTTAGAAGAAATACCCAAATGAGGATCCACTATCTGTGGATTAGCCGCGGCTACTCTTAACCGGGTAATTTCCGCCAGTATATCAATGCGTTTTTGTGGCTTATTCTGATTTTGCTTGCGGAACTTCTTCAAACTCTTAATCGCTTTATAGCGATGAGCATCATACAGATTTTTTTCATCTTCAGTAAGATCAATTTGAATCACACTTTCCTGACTTTCCGGAAGATCATCTAAAACATCTTTCCTCAGTCTTCTTAGTAAAAATGGCTTTACTCTCGACCTTAACTTTTTCAAAGTCTGTTTATCGCCACGCTCAATAGGCAATGCAAAGTTTTTATTGAACGACGTTCTTGTTCCTAACAAACCTGGATTTAAGATATCAAATATATTCCACAACTCTCCTGTGTGATTTTCCAAAGGAGTACCGCTTAAAGCAATGCGGTGTTTACTTGGAATCAAGCGAATTGATTTTGAACGAAGAGTTCCAGAGTTTTTAATCATTTGGGCTTCATCTAACACCAAAGTATTCCAGTTCGTTTCACAAAATAAATCACAATCATAGATAAGAATATGGTAACTGATGACAAAAACATCACCTGCCTTCGCTTTTTGCAGATATTCTTGTCTATCTTGACCTGAATAGTTTATTAAGTTTAAATTTGGAGCGAACCTTTTACCTTCAGAGCACCAATTTATACATAAAGAGGTCGGCGCTATTACAATAGACGGGCCTTCTAAAGCTTTTGACGATAAAAGCGCTAAAGTCTGAATAGTTTTACCCAGTCCCATATCATCTGCAAGACAAACACCAATACTTTGTGAGGACATCTTCGCCATCCATTCAAAGCCGACACTTTGGTAGGGCCGCAGCTCAGCACAAAAACTTTCAGGTAAGTAAACTTCTGCATTTTTAGAATAAAGTGCTCTAGTTATCGCATCCTTAAAAAGAATATCTTCTTCCAAATCGACAGGCACACCGCTTAGTTGCGAATTAAACTGTTCTGCCAAAGCTGTGTGGAGCAACAAACACTCATCTCTTTGGTCAACCAGTTGACTCACATCTGCAAGTTGATCACGAATCTCATTGGTCAAAATCACATACTGATTATCTGAAATTTCAATAAAACGGGATTTCTTGTTCAGCTTTTCTAGTAAAGTTGCGATTTTGACCACAACCTCACCAAATTTTAATTTACCCTCTACTTGAAACCAATCTTTATTTTCTGTCGCATTTACCGACAATACTCCCGAAGAATACTTATGAGCCGACACTTTTAAATCTTTAGGCCATTCTATGTTAACTTCTTGCAGTCCGTATAATTTTTCAAGAATCTCAAGTAGATGAAGGCGATCATAAATTTCAAATTCACAGTCTGAGTTACTTTCAAAATCTATTCGTTCTAAAACATGATCCAAAATTGCTTTTTCAGCCTTTAAATCTCGATGCCATTCAAAAAACTTCCCTTGCAGTTTTTCTGATATATAACACTTCCCATAGCCTGGCACCGTTTCGTAGCCCCAGTCAGACCTGGCCATTATCTCAAGTTTATACTCAACTCCTGAGGGATTGAACCGACATATAATTTTTGTCCTACTACCTTCAGTAGCGCCTGCCACCTTTTTCTTTAGGAACTCTTCACCAGTAATGATGATATTTGACTTTATAGACTCAAGAAACTCTGAAAGCTTTTTAAAATCTTTAGGCAAAGATAAGCCAGAGCCAACTTTATCTCTTAAAAAGAACTGATTTTCATTGAGGCTGCAAACCTCATACTCAAAATCATTTCTTTCATGAATGTAAAGAGCCCCATTATCTTTAGGAAAGAGCCATTCGACCTGAAAATTTTTCTCGTAACTGCTCACTTCTATTTCAGGACTTTTCTTTAATATTTTAATTTTTTGTAATGGATCGTCCAGAAGATATACATTCTCCGCTTTATGAAGGTAGGGTAAAGCTCTTACTTCTGGGAAACTGTAAGAAAGCCTGTCCTCATCATCTGTCTCTTTCACCAAACTAAAAAGCCGCTCATCCTGGTCCGTCAGCTCAAAACCTGTTTGATCACTTAACAAATCTTTCCAAGCAGTAATCTTTGGAGTCCCTAACTTACCCTTTGCTTTTTCCTCAGCTAATGCCGGTTCAATTTCACAATAAGCTTCTTGGAGCTCACTACTACTATCCAACCTAACAAGCCAGACGAGCCTATGTGTCTTCTCCTTAACCAAACTATTGAGAAGATCATCCCAAGACTCCGTTGAATCAAACAACTCACAAAGCTTCATATTTGCAAAAGTCGAATCTTCTTTTATGAGAGCATCTGCTTTAAGGCTTTTTTTGAGTAAAGCATCTATTTCTGAAAAAATGAATTTATTCGCAGATTCCGCAGCCTCTTCACGTAACTGCCGTAATTGAAAAATCTCCTTGTCGGTAAATTTATCGTTTACCCAAAAATAGGCTAAATTCCTAAAAAATATCTCAGAGCGTTCTCCTTTGAGGCCAAAAGCTAATTGTTTCAATTTCGCTTTCGTTCTCTTCAAATTTCCAGCTTGGAAATCCAAACAAATATCCAGTACTCTCAGTAAAGTATTTATTCCCAAAAAGTTTTGATAAAGCAATAAATACTTACGAGCTACAGCAACATCTGTCTCTTTTAAAAGTGAAAGAATGTGAAATAGAACAAGTAAATAATTGAAACGGCTTTTCTTAATTTTCCCTGCATCAATTAACTTCTCGACACCTTCCAAACTTGTACAAACCGATGCATAGTCCTGCTTAAGCCATGAAGTGACAACACTCCCGACAATGCCTTTCTCCCTATTCACCAATTGACAATCACCCAAAACAAATGCTGCCAAGGATTTATCATCACTCGCACCATGGTCTGCCAAAAAACGAATCTTTACAGGATCAAAATTCACTTCGAATATTTTTTGCTGGAGTTCCGGCCTTGCTAAGACTCGACCTATTTCAACAGGTAAGAGAGGGAAAAGCTTTTCAGATTCATAACGAAAAAACAATTTCATAAGTAGCTTCTCAGGAGTAAATCGCAGTCTTTTGCATATAGCTGCTAACCGCAATTTATAATACTTTGAGTCTGAATCAAAAATTGCTAACAGTAAATCATACTCCTGCACTTCTTGATCATAGTGAGACATTTTTGAAATTGAAAAGATCGAGTGAATACACTCTCGTAATGAAACTAAAATTTCAGCTTCTTTAAAAGCTGAAATAAGCTTGAGGAAATCAGGTTTATCCTTTCCTTGAAACAAGCAAATATTCCTAAAAAGAAATGAGAATTTCTCCTCAATTTCATTCTGCTCAAGAATAACAGGATTTAAAGGTGAGGTCAGCGTATTTATACAATGAGTAAGAGAAAACTGGACAGGAACTAATTTATTCGACATTCAAAAATTTTAGGTTGGCATCCATTTGAATCCCCATAGACTTTTTGTTCTCGCCCTGGAGATGCCCTGGTGTAAATTCTTTAATCCTAAAATCACCTTTTACAGGATTTTCTAAACTAGGTCTCTCAAACAAGACATTGTTCACTCGTCCGACATTCTTCTTGAAATCTTTTTCACTATTAAAAGCTTCTTTAGAATCCGTCGCATAGGCTATAGAATTAGAACCAAATACAATAGAGTTTTTAAAACTGGTTGAACTTTTTTCACTCTTCTTAAAACTAATCCCATAGTTAGCTTCACTGTAAATCACGCTGTTATTAACTTCACCTTTGATAAAACCCTTAACACAAAAATGGCGATCTTTATTTTTATCAATCTTGTTATCAATAATCGTCGAGTTTTGTATAGAAAGCCTCTTATTTGAGCCAAGAGTCAGCCCATGCATCAAAGTATTATTAATGATGATACTGCTATTATTTCCGGCCATTTTTATACCGCCTTTTGAAAACAAGCAATTTACAATCTGTACGTTATCCACTTCTGAGCCTATTGTAAGGTCACCATTACTCTGAACGAGGCCTTTAACTACTGCACCCTTTTCTGAAATTCTCAAAGCGGAAACTAAAACTGTTCCTGTACTACCTAAGAGTTGAACAGATTTTTGACGGATATCAAAAGTCCCGTCATAATTACCTGGAAGAACTCTAATGACTTCTCCGGCTTTCGCTTCTCTAAGTGCAGCTTCTAAAGTCTTGGTTCCTGAACGACCATCTTCTGATACAACAACACTCGCTTTAGCGACTCTGCTTGTCATTTGAGAAAGTGCCTTTGATAAGGTAAGGAATTTTCTTTGGTTGTTTTTGTAAAAGTCGGTTGCACCATACTTTTTCGTAAATTCCTTAAGCTTATACATGGCTAACCAGGCATCTTCAGGAGTACTCTTAATTTGATTTAAAGTTGTGATAAAAACTTCAGAAGAAAAATCCGGTAGACTTACAAGAGACGTAACTTCTTTTACACCTTCAGTCGCGGCTCTATCGATCTCTTCCTTAAGTGCTTGACTTATTTCAGCTTTCAGTGGCCCATTGTATGGTAAAAAAGCCTTTATTGCATCGCTTACACGTCCTGCACGGCGTAAATAAATCATTTGTAAAAATGCAGTTTCTGAAGAATCTACACCTTTCAATCGAGTTAAATTATCGTCTGGGAAAATGTCTTTGATATCTGCTATTCTAAAAATCTCTCTTTTGTTTATGACTACAGCCATTCTTAGGCTACTCACTTCATCATCAACATAGACCAAGTTACCGGTAAGAGTCTGGCCTTTATGACGTATCGCTATTTGTGACTGCTGCTCTTTTTGATAACCTTTAGTAAGCTCCGCCAAAATTCCTTGTGGTGAGGATTTCTCCAATAGTGTATTTAAGGCGGCAAAATTGACTCCGTCTTTTTCTGCCTCAGGCAATTGTGAAATCATTAAAGATGCTGCTTCCGCCATACCCATAGAAATTTTCTTAACAACACCTGTCTTTGTTGCATTACTCTCAATGGCAGCGCCTTCTACTGGCTGCTGTTTCATATTGGCTCCAGGCTCGATCACTTTAGGCTGGTCATTTTGAGCAGCACCTGAGTCCCTTTCTTTATTTTTAAGAACAGAATTCTTTAACTTCTGGATATCACCACTAAGCGCACCTTTATAAGGACCATTGTAATCTTCTATTGTCTTAAGAGCTGCTTCATGATCTCCTCTAAGCTGTAAGTTTCTTACATCTTGAGTTAAATCACTTAGAGCCATTCTGACAGCTAATTGCTTTCTTGTCGTAAACTCTTCTTTGAGCTTTTTGATTGTCTGGTGAATAGTATCGTTACCTTGTGCTAACTCCTCAGCTTCTGTCAAATCGTTTTCCACTTGTGCGAGATCTGATTCTCTATCTGAGACTGATTTGAAAAGCTTTTTAATCAACTCTCTCAAACGACTACTTTTTTCTTTCTCTGTCATTTGAGATTTTACAGGCTCTGTTGCTTCTTCTTCAACGACTGCGGCCTTTTCTTCTTCAACTGGCTTTTCAGGCTCTTTAACCGGCTCTGCTAATGGAGGAAGTTTACCTCTCCAGTCTTGTTTAGATATCTCTTTCTCTTCCTTCTGAACTTCATTAGCTAAACGAACTTTCTTATCGCTCCCTAGAGCTGCTTTCATCACAAAAAAGATAATTGCCACACCAAATAAGATCCCAAAAAGAACCATAACTATATTTAGTTTTGACTTTTCTGACTCTGCTTCTACTTGATGCTTTCTAGCAGGTGGCTCCGAGTTTCTTCTGGGAATATTACTATTTGTCGTTGTTTTTGATAACTGCTTACGGCCTCCACTCGTACCACGACGTTTAACTGAAGGTCTAGACGAAGAGGACTGTGAAGCGCCTCCTTTAGCAAAAGTAACCGGCTTATCCGCTTCTTTATGCGATAAACGCTTTCTTACGTCTTCAGCACTCATTCTTTTCTGGGATACATTTCCGCGTTTTTTCGGGCGCTTTTTATTGGGCAGCTTTGGAGCATTTTCAATGTTCTCAAAAATGTCCTTACTGAAAGAACGCGTTAAAGTCGCTCTGTGCCGCTGAGAATAAGAACTCTTTTTCATCTTCTCTTCGTAAAGAAGTTGATCCATTTTTGAAACGACTTCAGACCAACTCACGTAACGCTGAGCCGGATTCCTCGCGGTCATGCTGTAGAACATACCTAAAAGTTTACGATCAAGAGTCGCTTCCAACTGAGGAGGAAAAGACAGACCATCATAATTAATTTCATGACAATTCTTCACCCCGCCATGAGGCTCCAAACCTGTAAGTAAGTAATAAAAAACGGTTGCTAAAGAGTACATATCACTCTTAATGTCTGGATAGTTCCAGCCCAAAGCCATTTCAGGACTCATAAAGCTCATATTCCAGTAAGATACACCTGCTTGCATAAAGCGGGCATCATTACTTAGTTGGGCAGAAATACCAAAGTCACTGTATTTCACAACTCCCTGAGAATTCAAGTATATACACTCAGGAGTTAAATTAAAATGACCAACGCCAGATGAGTAATAAGCTTTATCCAGTGACAGAGCCAAGTCTTTACAAATCGACAGAGCCATTGCTGAAGAAAGCGGTCCATTTCTATTTACAATAGCTTGAATTGGCTCCATATCTTCATAGGACCAGACTGTATAAATCAGGCTATCATCTGTACCATAATCTATAATTCTGACATGAGCTGGTTCAGCCAAATGGCTCACTGAAGAAATCATCTGCAAGAAATCTTCCCGGTAACTTAGCGATTCACTAAAATTCCAGGAATAGACTCGGATCAATACGTAGTCTGCGATCTCAAGGTCAGTAGCAAGATAAACAACGCTTATTCCATTTTCTGAAACAACCTGTTTAACCTGATAACGCTCACCAACGATAGTATTTTTATCAATACCTGCCGACTGAACAGTTATTAAAGTCTTACAACTTGGGCAGGCCACTTGTTGCTCATAACCAAGCTTTTCCACTGTCATGGCATGCCCACAGGCTGTACACTGTACCGCTTTCAGCATTAAAACGTATCCTTAGCTATTTTTAGCTTTGTGGGCACACACCCACAAGCCACTTCCTTCCACTTTCACTAAACAACCGAACAAAACTTATAGAGAATAAATACCCCCCAATAACACACAAATAAAATTAGAACATTAATCTAAAATTTTTCGAATCATTTTTGCCAGATCGATCATTTTGTATGGCTTTCTTAAAAAACCTTTTGCGCCGTTTTCTAGCAGATCTCCTGCCTCACCTTCAGCCATATAACCACTTGAGAGAAGCACTTTTACATTCTCGTCGATTTTCTTCAATTCACCAAATGCTTCTCGGCCATTCATTTTCGGCATAACCATATCCAGAATTACAACATCGATAAAACCTGGATTTTCTTGAAAAATTTGTACAGCATCTTCTCCATGCTCTGCGAGAATAACGGTATAACCGAGCTCCTGGAGGTTTTCGATAAGAATTTCCCAAATCATATCTTCATCATCAACGACCAGTACAGTTTCGTCACCACGCCAAGCATCTTCTTCAAGAATCTCGTCTAAAGCGCCTGTGACCGCTCCTGACTCAATCACCGGTAACATAACCCCAAGAGATAGTGCACCTGAGTCATGATCATAAGCGACTATGTCCCCCAAACTTCTTCTAAAGGTCCCATAACAAAGAGTTCCATCTCTATGAAAAAGTTTATTTTTGAAGGAAGAGTTCTTTGAGTGTAAAGCAGGCTTATATTCATCTAGGGAATATGACTCTTCTCCCAAAGAGATAAACCAGTATTTTTTGTGTGGCAGCTCAGTCTTACTGAGTGAAACACAAGATGAATCCAATTCTTTAACCTCTAGAGAAATACTAACATTTCCTTCTCCTTTAAGGGAAAGATAATTAACAAGGAAAATAAATGCTGCAGTGAATTGATCCCTATTTCCACTAGTCAAACATTCTTCATGCCCATTAAGGTTCAGAGTTAACTCAACTTCAGAAATAGTTTCTGCACGATCTTTAACGTCCTTTAAAATATCAACTAGATTCATCAACTGATTCTCTTGTTGATCCATCTTTTGCAATTTCGCAACTTCTGAGATAACTGTCGCTGACTTACCCAATTCTTTAATGCATTGATCTAAGTAATTTTCTGCTGCAGGGTTACCATCAACCTCAGCTTCTAACTGATCGAGATAGCCGCTCAAATTTTTAATAAGGTGATCAAGAATATGTGCCCTGCCATTTACTTCTGACGTCAAATACGCAAATCGCTCTTCATGAGTCAGTGACGTATCTGTAAAATCGTACTTGCTTTTCAAAATACACTCCAGCTGAAATTTGAAATTTTTGAATAACATAAGCTAAGTGCTGATTTTTACCAAAGATAAACTCAGCTTTGCTAAGCACAAATGGAGAAAAGCTCAGACTATTCTATGAATGAAATTATTTCTGGGACGAATTAAGCTCGTTACCTTCGTCTTTACAATGAAAAGATTTCAGAAGTTCAACTTCAGGTTCTGCATATTTATCTGCTTCTTGTTCCAGTTTAGATAGTTCATCGTCGTTTTTATTTTTATTTTTTGCATAAGACTTTTTAGCCGAAGCAACGATATCTTTTAGAGGTGGCAGTAAACGGGCCGGTGCATCAGCGTGTTTTTTCTGGTGCATTTTATAAATCATCTTCACAAGCCTCGTGTACCCATGATAACGATCCCATTCGCCCAATGCGGCATCTTCTAACGCTTTAGTAATAACAGATTCCAGAAAAGACCCACGAGACTTATAGTTCTCTCTTTTAAGCGAAGTTTCCATACTTTGAACAATAAACTGCTCAAAAGTCATCTCTTTTCCATCTTCCTTTAGGTAATCTGCATAATGATTAAAAAGATCTTTCGCTGCACTGATTTGATTGTAGTTGTAGCAAATTACCGAAGCACGTTGTAAAAAGTCTCGATTCATTTTATCAGCCCTGGCAAAGTCAACCGTGCCATATTCCAGTTCACTCAAAGCTTTATTAAAATATTCATGGAGCCTAATTACCATCTCAAGGTTTTGGGTTCTCATAAAATAGTCTTTTTCCTCTGAGAAAAGGATTCTGCCTCTGTATAAAGATGAGAGTAAAGCGTCCCTTATGTAATGAGAATACTGCATACCCCCACTCTTGAACTTACTATGATCCTCTTCCATACCCCAATAAATAATTTGAGCTTCATGTGTTCTCCAATCTAATGGCCCATACTCATTATCAACCTGTATAATACGCTCAATATCCATATTGAGTTCAGCTTTTAAGCGCTTTCTTTGAGAATACCTATAGACTTTCATAAATGTTGAATTGTAAGTCTTATTTTCTGGTGTGTTTGCCTTCAAAAGCTTAAGGCTTGGCGGTTGCATGATAAGCATTGTCTCAAATTTACTTTCAGATACCTGTAATACATCAAAAAATTCAACGACGTTTTTATCCTGCATTAACTCAACGAACGTTTTAGGAGCTTTCGCAATTTTCTCCAATTCAGAGAGTGAACCTTGATCAAAATATTTTAACATCTCCAAAGTCCAAAAATCCTGAAACCTTCTTGCTTCAACATCTGAAACTCCCGAAAGCTTACGAGAATAAATATCAACTATTTCAAAGCGTATTTTTCTGTTAAGCTCCCAATCCGGAATACTCCTCAACCCCTTATCTCTTAGTAGCTTAATACCCTCGTGAATCCATTTCCAGCGCTCTTCTACATTAGAAAAATTGTAAGAAATATTAAAAGCCAGATTAAATCCCTGATAAACCCAGACAGATGGATATGTCGGCTGTAAACCAGTCAACCAATCAGCTAATTGGATTGATTCAAAAAACTCTTTATTCTCTAACATTCGCTCAGCTCGCCACCAAACAACATCTGCCAACAACCCTTTCATAGGCCCTAATGCTACAGATGTTACCTGAAGAGAGGGGGGAAGTTCTTCTAACAGCTTAGAGTTCTGCTTATTAAATTCATAACTCTTAAGTGTGCGACCATTGAAAACCACAATCAGAAAGCACATCAAAAACAGTAGTATTTTTGCAATAAGCTTATTACTCATACCTGAAGCCTGTCTAGTTCTTTATTGTCGAAAACTTTTAATGCTATGAGCAGTGCAATCAACCCATAAATTGAAGTTGCAGGTAACCACTCATAAAATATATATGAACTGTCGACACTTACTCCGCTACAGACTTTACCTATTACATCCGGGGGTTGAAGCCCCTTTGTTACCCATATTGCTGCCTTTAGTAAATTGACCACTAAAGTATCCCAAATACTAACAACTGCTTTAAAACCCATTTCCTCAATAACTACACTCACGACGCCTTCTGCAACTGACATCAGATAAAGCATCATAACCAAAAAATTAGCTACAGAAAATGACAAACCTAACCCGGCGCACATTCCTACCACAATCATTACAAAAGCATGTATAAATTGTGACAAAATGACTTTAAAAAAGTTTCCATAAAAATTCCCATCTACAAACTCCAGCGTTAATCCAGATCTAGTTACAACAGTTGAATACGTCCCCAAGTTCGTAAATGTTAAAGTGAATATTCCGTCTTCTGGCACGCTCGCGAAAGGTATTTTTATTTTATATTCTTGAAACTGGTGGGCTTCAACATTCGCTTTAAAATAAGTTGGAGAGTTAACACCGTTAAGTTCAAGAGCTCCTTTGATTTTCTGAAGTCTATCACCCTGCCTGAAATTAAATTTAACAACTATTTCTTCAGCTTGTTCTGAAATACCTCCTGTATCAAAGAACCAAATCTTAGATTCATTAGCTTTGATATTCTGATCTTTAAAAATGGCCTGCTCCGCTAAATCATCCCACAAGATCTCATTCAACTTCTCAACCTTCAAGTCATATTCTTTGGCAAACTCCAGCGTCAAGTCTCTTTTAGATTTATAATTTGGATAAACAAGCTTTCTACTATTTAAATACTTATTCGCTGCCAAATCTTGGGATTCTTGACTGGCCTCTTGTGAGTACAACCAAGCATTGGCAACAATCGACACCAAAAGAACAAGTTCCGATAGCAGCAGAATCAACGCCACCCCCAAACCCTGACCGAAGAAGATCACCTTTCTCGATACCGGATAACTGGTTAACATGTGGATATTTTTAGCATCTAGCTGAGAGCGGACTGTAAAGCAAGCGATAGAGATAGCAATCAAGCTCAATGCACTATATGTAAATCCATAGCTATATAGTAACCGAATATCGAGTTCATTAATCAAATCACCATCACTACGTGCAACATTAAAAATAAGAGTAGACATGACTACTACTACTATTAAAATTGCAGGTAATGTGCCTCGTCGAAGAGACATAAGCACCGTCATTTTTGCTATATTAAAAACCTGATTCATCTTAAATTGTCAAATCATCCAAAAGCTTCTCGTCTAAATCAGAATCTTCTTCATCCTCACTGAAATCAATTAGCTCTGAATCAATAGTCGATTCAGTTGACGATGAAGCCTTTAAATCACTAAATTCAGAGAGTTCTTCAGGAAGACTATCTATAACTGCGTCTTCCGAGTTAAATCCCACCTCAGGTTCAACGTTCTTACTTGAGGACATAATGACATCGTCTGCGACTTCTACTGCTTCTACCATTTTAGGAGTTTCATCTAAAACCTCTACTGACTCAAGCTTGGATTCTGCCTCTGGTATAGATTCTGCCTCCGGTATAGATTCTGCCTCCGGTATAGATTCAACAGGCTTAACATTTCCAGACACTTCTGAAGTTCCTGCACTTTCAGAAGTTTCCTCTGCGACACTTTCTTTTTTTTGAATCTCAACAGTAGCTTTTCTTATTGCCACTTCTGGAACTTCGGACTCTTTCTTTTCAACTGAACTTACTTTTTCTTGCTCAACACCAGCTTGAAGGTAAGCAGCAACACCTTTTCCTTTTTGGGCACCTGACGTTTCCTTAAACTGACGGCCTTTATTTACAATATTTAAAAAATATTGTTCCAATGACTGCCTGGGTGATGATATACTGAAATCACCTGAACTTTTTTGTTTTAACTCTTTTTCTAATGTAGTTAAATCGATTCCTTTATCAGCAGGAAACTCAAGTTTGATTCTATTAGTATCTGCTAAGAGGTCATCAATTTTGCCTTTAGACTGAACTGTTCCTCCATACATCATCAACAACTCATCACAGGTATCCTCAACATCTGCCAATAAATGACTGGTTAGCAAAACTGTCTTACCTCTTTTGCCAAGAGTAATAATTAAGTCTTTGACTTCGCGGCAACCAACCGGGTCTAAACCAGCTGTAGGTTCATCTAAAATGATAAAGTCTGGATCATTAAGTAAAGCTTGAGCTAACCCCATTCGGCGAGTCATACCATGAGAAAATTCGCCGACGTAGCGCTTTACAGCATTCTGCAACCCTACCATTTCAAGAAGTTGGTCACTACGACTTTTAATCTGCTCTTTACTTAAGTTTAAAATTTCACCAAAATAATACAACGTTTCTTCTGCTGTAAGGTTTTTATAGAGGTAAGACCTTTCTGGCAGATAACCTATCTTATACTTCGCTTCAACATCTTTAGGACTTTTCCCCAATACGGCAACCCTGCCAGAGGTTGGATGAAGGTGACCAAGAATTAATTTGATAAGAGTCGATTTACCTGCACCATTTGGTCCTAGTAAACCAAAAACCGAGCCTTTGGGGATAACAATATCAACACCTTTCAAAGCTTTGACTTTATCTCTACCCCAAAAGTCTTTAAAAGTCTTTACGAGTGCTTCCCCCTTAACAACGGCTTCAACATTACCCTTCATTAACTTCTCCTAAAGGTTGATCAAAAGCTTGAATTTCCTCACCTTGTCGGATAAGTCTCGCACTATTCAAAACAACACCGAGAGCTCCAATCACCTGAAGAACTGCGGCAATGACAGGACTTAAACTTCCAAGAGCTCCAAGACTGATTCCACCGATTATAAAGATACCACCAAGTAAAAAATTCTGAATAACGGTCATTCGCATCTTTCTTGATAATGTGACCAAAAATGGTAAACGATCTAACTCATTATTCATCAGTGCAATTGTTGAACTCTCTATTGCGACATCACTTCCCGCAGCTCCCATAGCAATACCGATATCACTGGTAGCCAATGCAGGACCATCATTTACTCCATCACCAACAAATGCGACTCTATAACCCTTATCCTTAACATATTTAACTTTATCCACTTTCATATCTGGAGTACAATCACCAAAAGCTTCATGCACTGGTAAGTCTTTTGAAACAGCATCTACAACCGATGTGCGGTCACCCGAAACAATTGCAGAGTAAGAAATCCCAGAACCCTGAAGATCAACTAAACTCTCAGCAACTTCCGGCCTAGGCTGATCTGAAAGCCCGATCCAACCTAATGGCTTACCATCTCGACAAATGAATAATAAACTCATGCCGACGCCATCTTTTTTCGTAGAAAAATTAAACTGTTCCGCCTTAAAGCGATTATCTTCCATCCATGCTAAATTACCTGCCAAAATCGTTTGATCTTTAAAAGAAGCTTTTACCCCGCGTCCAGGCTCTTCATGAAGTGAATCGGCATGACGAACTTTCATTCTGGCTTTATCTGCCAATTGCATTATAGCTTTGGCGACAGGGTGCTTACTGTCAGACTCCGCTATAACTGCAGCTCGTAGTAAATCTGCATTCTTGACTCCTGGTACAGGTTTCAAACAGGCTACCTGAAGAACTCCACTCGTCAAAGTACCCGTTTTATCAAAAATAAACGCTTCTATCCTCGCCATCGCTTCTATGTCATTTACATCCTTGATTAAGACACCTAAACGGGCGGCAGCGGATAAAGACGCAACTACAGCTGTTGGAGTCGCTAAGATAAGTGCAATGGGACAAGTGGCAACTAAGATAGCAACGACTCTATTCACGCCATCTGTGTCTTTGTTAAAAAATAGCACAATTGCTGCAATCATAACAACTAACGGCGTATAGTACTTCACATACTCATCAATTAATCGTACAAATGGCAACTTACTGCCTTCTGCCTGCAAAATTAGCTCTCTAACTCTACCAATGGCTGTATCTTCACCTGCTTTTAAAACTTTAACTTCAACAACACCTGTAAGATTAGTTGTGCCGGCAAAAACTTTAGACGTCTCACCTTTGTCTACAGGTAAAGATTCTCCGGTAATATTTGCTTCATTTATAGAACTTCGTCCTTTAATGATTTCGCCATCTGCCAATATATTTTCGCCTGGACTAACTCGTATAATATCTCCAGGCAAAAGATCTTTACCTTCAACATCTTCGAGTGCCCCGTCCTCTTTTACTCGGTTCGCCTTACCTGGTGTAATCTTTGCTAAAGCCTCAAGAGATGACTGGACCCCACTTGCTGTCTTTGACTCAATAATCATCGACAAAAGCATAAAGAAAGCTATACAAGAGGAAGTAATTAAGTCGCCCTGGCTGCAACTGGCCAGTACAGCCAATATGACCAGCTCATGCATCTTCATCTGCTTCTCACGAAAATCCTCGAAAAGGGTCCTTAACATTGGGATCAATAAAATAGCAACAGCAATTCCTGCTGATACAGAAGCTAAAAACAGGCCATCATCTACTGTTTTTAAAAAGACAAAGGAATTGATAATAAATATCAGCCCGGCAAAGGCCCATAAATGCATATTTTCCTTACTTATCTTCTTC
Organism: Lentisphaerales bacterium; assembly: GCA_022446985.1. GTDB lineage: Bacteria > Verrucomicrobiota > Lentisphaeria > Lentisphaerales > Lentisphaeraceae > JAKVBD01. Next base: position 37,155 of record JAKVBD010000015.1, on the reverse strand, counting down.
ATCAGACTTCGTCTTTTTGTTTATCGGCTGCCTCGCCATTTGAATTCTTAACTCTCGCTCTTCATTGCTATCGAAAACAAAAACCTCTTCCAACTTGCCACTTACTTCTGACATGGCATCTCGTAAAAGCATGATTTTTACTTGCTCTGGGTTCTTCTCATATTCAGACAGCAGCTTTTCAAATATTTCTAAATCACCCTTGGCGCGCTCCATCATTCTCTTCTTCCAAATCCCAGCACCGTACTTAATTTTGATGATATCGTTTTCTGTCCTATCAGCTGTTTGACGAGTATACTTACTTGCTTCAGCTAATCGTGTATCTGCCTGATTCCTAGCCTTAACGACTTCCCGGCGATTTTCCTCAACCTGCCTAGGCACGGTCAAACGAATATCTAACAGATCAACGTGCACACCCGCGCCTAATTCTTCTAATTGTGCTTGTAAAGTTAGTTTAGTATCAGCAATTAATTGCTTTTTATTGAGGGCTTCTTCCAAAGTCAGTTTAGCTACAGACTTCAAAATTGAATTATCCAATAAATTGCGGATAATCTCATCCCTTTGCTCTTTATTCAGACTGAATAAATAGCTTTTTATATCTTCAACTTCATACTTCAGAGTCGATTCACAGTGCAAGATATTTCGATCTGCAGTCAACAAGTAACCGTCGACTCCAGGTTTTAAATATGGGGCAACTTCCTTCATCTGCATGTCTTTATACATAAAGGAAGGAGAACTGAGCGATTGTGTTCTACCTACAGGAACCACAATCACTTGATCAACTGGATACGGAAAGGCAAACTGCATTCCAGCCTTTTGCCGAACAGCACCGGAGTCTGCACCAAACCGCAATACTACAGCTTCCTCATATTGCTCAAGGTTTTTCATTCCACTGAACAAAAAAGCGAAAACAAGAAGAACCATGGCTATTCTTAATAAAATAGAAGTTGTATTTAAGGCATCTTTTAGAGCCTTTAACCCACCACTCTCCTGTTTATCTTTTAACTCTGAGCTCATTTTTTGTTTTTATCCTCAGACTGAATAGCTTCTTTAAACAAATCAAACGGAGGTATATTCGGGCTCAAAAAAGCTGTAGTCTGAGTTTTCATAATTTCCTTTAAGCCATCCAGCTGTCTTAAAAAAGCTGCAAACTCTTGATTCTTTTGATATTTCGAAAATAATTCTGTAGACTTCACTCTGACTTCGTCCCGAATTTTTTTCGACTCTGCTTGTGCCTGGGCTATTTTTTCAGCTCGAATATTATCTGCCGCATTTTCTTTCAACTTAGCTGCGGTCTCGGCTTTTGATAAAATCTCAGCAGCTATACGGCTCTGCTCTTCTTGCATTTTTGCCAGAACACTTTCGCTGTTCTTTTCATGAAGACTAATCTTAGTTAAAGCTGCTTTATGGATTACAATTCCATACTTTCCATAAGTCACTTCATTTAAGGCTGCTGTTAACTCGTTTTCTATTTGTTGAATCTTTGATCCGCCTTCTGAATTAAAAAAATCTTTTAATTCATAATTTCGTATAACACTCTGCGGTGTACTTGAAACTAAGGTTTCAAGCCTATCTTCCGCTGCACGAGCATTCTGGCCAAGTGATTTATAAAAGTCTAGAGATTTTTCTTTGTCTATTGACCAAGCGACAACAAGCTTCAATATAATATTGATATTGTCGTTAGTGAGAATCTCTCTTTCTCGTCCTTCAAATAATTGCTTACGGGCATCTAAACGTACCAACTTTTGCACTGGCCATGGCCATCTAAAATATAAACCCGGTTGCTTGAGTTCTTTGGCATCACCAAAGGTCGTAACAATCGCCATTTCACCGACCTTCATTTGAAAGGTACACATAACCGTAACGACTAAAAGTAACGTCAAGCTGCTAATTATTATAGTCAGTTTATTATTCTTCATAGCTTACTCCAACTCCAATAAATCCGGTGTAGATTTCTTTAATTCCAAGGTAATAATTTCATTTTGAGTGCCTGTCAGGTTCACAACTTTTCTAACATCTTTCAAAACAGCTTCATAAGTAGTCATTAAAGCAATTGCTTTATATAGAACCGGCAACTTCTCATATACTTCTTTTTGATCGTTAAATGCTTGCAATTCCTTATCCAACAAAAGCTTTCTTAACACAGTCTCCTGTGTAGCTTTTTTAAGCAAAAGGTCAACATCAAGTTCTGCCAGATTATGTCGAGAATTACTGTATTTATCAGCCTTAATGGCTAAACGCTCTCTTTCCTCCAGAGCAATATGAACAGATCTGTAAGCTTCTACGACTTCTGGTGGAGGCTGAAAGTTAATAACTGACACATCAATCACCTCAACACCAAACTCTTCTGCACACACATCCACTAAACTCGCCTTTAGCTTGGTATGAAAATCCTTTAAACCCGACTTAATGGTTTCGTTGAAGTTACTCTCCAACAGAGTTCTGGTTAAAATCTTACGTCCAGTCATGATCAAGGCGGCTTCTGTATTTTCATAAGCACCTCTAAACTTTAGGACATCCTGAATTCTGTATGATAGCTTCACATTCAGCGCCACCAGATTTTGCGAAAATTGTCCATCCTGATTAATTTGTGCAGCTAAATTAAGCAATTCATTGTACTCTTCTTGATCCCAATTATCTACCAAAGGTTTGATTCTCGCTTCAGATAGCTTCTTTTCAAACTCAGCATTTTCTGTTAAATCAACCTCTGTTACTCTATGCACATCTAAACGCTCAATACTGCTCATAGGCCAAGGAGCGCCAAAATAAATTCCCGGCTCTAAAATTGTAAAATCTTTATCTCCCCAGGACATTTTCAAAGCCTTTTCACTTGGCTTGATATAAGTAACGGAAGATAAAGCAAAAAGGCTTAGAAGCTGAAGGCTGACATATGGTAGCAACACCTTCTTTGAAAATGACGCAAATAGAGATTCTGAAACTTTAATGCCGAACTGATACTCCAGCATAGCGGCTAAATTACCCAGCACTCCTTTAGGTTGACTAAACAATGCCAGTATGCGACTCTCATATATTGGTAAATAACCTTCATTTTTACTCTTTGGACGATACATATCCACGATCCAAAGGAATAATCTTTCAATTGCAATCAAGCAACTTAAACCTATAGAGAAATTAACAAACCATACTAGAGGCTGCATGACGCCAAAGTGATAATTTAAAGCAGCAATACCTGCTAAAAACATTGTAAAAGAGTTATATAGAAGATAGCCACAAACAGGTCTTAAAAAAACATAAGCTTCTCTATGAGCCAAACCCGAAAAGAACTTTCCAACAAGAAAAGAAATTAAAGAAAATGAAAGCATCAATGTTACTGGAATGAGTAATGTCTGTGAATTCTTTGACAGTTCACTGGCTTCCAGTAAGTAAACTCTTAAACTCAGGCCTATCTCTATTACACTTATAGCGACCAGTATAAATGGGAGCAGCACTTTATTGAACTGTAAAAATGACTTTTCAAATCGACCAAAATATTCGTCATCATCAGAAAAAATCTTTTCTTGCTCAGTGGCTAAGCCTCTGTCTCTTTTTTCAATTGAAGCTTTCCAGGCCATAGCATTATGGCGCCATGCAAGAACGCTTATTAAGAAACCAATGACTAATGTATTTCCTGCCTGAATTAAAAACTCTACCGGTAAAAAGCCTTCATACTTCAACCATAAGCCCGCTACAAAAGCTCCCATAAACAGCTGAAACACTGCTGCCATTAAACTATATTTTTGCTGTTTTTCCGTAGTCATCAATTACCTTTGATTTCGATTCGCTCAAAGAGCATTGTTGAAAGAGCTATATACATTCCCATGTAAAAGGATGTCTGTATAAAAATTTGACCAAAGTAAGCTATAGGAACAACCTTCCCCTGTCCTAAAGCTTCTAAGACCCAATAAATCTGCCAGTTTGGCAATACAAATGTAGCTATCTGCCCAACAGATCCTCCCAATAGACTCAGACTTAGATAAGGAGAAATCAGGCCAAAAAAGAAAGTGACAATTCCGACTCCCAAAACTATCGCAGAATCAGCAACTACGGCAAAAGTCAAAACGGTCGAACAAAATGCTGCAACCGCTAAAAACAATAAGGCGAGGCTTTGTAACCCTATAAAATCAAATTTTGCATTATTAACAAAAGCTATCCTCAAAGCAACTCCTAAAATCATCAGCATACATAAACAAACACTTGATGATAAAATAAAATTACTTCCAAACAAATATTGTCGGGCCCCGCCTGCTATCAAAGCCACAACAATGACTCCAATATAAAAAGTTAAACTTAGAGAATCTATGCTTTGATTGCTATGAGTGATTTCTGAAACCCAAAGGTAAGATGCGGCTCCTGTTATGAATAAAATCCCCACACAAGAGACAACCCCCAGCAATTTACCAGAGATCAAAGTAAAACTTCCTAGTGGCCGGCTCATTAATATTGAACCTGCACCTCTCCTCAAATCATCTGTCACCACACGTATCAATCCAAATACACCAGCTAATGAAGCACAAATGAACAAAATAGAGTGTGTCTGGTCTCGCACCAAACGCAAGTGCTCATCTTCTCCTAAACTAGGCATGGAGGCAGCAGTAACCATCAGTAAGATAACTGCCAAATTTATCACCAGATAAAATGGATCTGATGTACTTACCTTAAAGGAATTTTTATACACTGCTTTAAACTGTTTAAGCCACATTAATAAACTTCATTTTCTAATTCGGCATTATCTTAATATTTCTTAGTCAAAATATCAACTATCATATACTATCAAACACTTTCAAGCAAGTCTTCTATTAAGATATCTTCCAGCTTTACAATTAAGCCGATCATTCCAGAAGGCTGTTTAAGTAAGATCACAATAGGAAAAATAACACTTGACTATTGTGGAACTTATTATTTAAATCAGTGTTAGAATCTTAAAAAGCACAGCTTCTAATACTGAAAAACTATACAGTTTCTTAAAATGCCAATGTACAAATCTATCATTTTCTTATGCCTAAGCCTATGCACAATATCTCTTGCTGAAACAAGCTGGGCACAATTTCTCGGTCCCGACCGCTCGGGCCAGGTTACAGACAAAAAATTCATCCCATGGAATCAACCTCTAAAAGAACAATGGTCCCTTCCTTTAGGAGAAGGTTTTGGAGGGGCAATTATCGACAAAGCTGAAGTTTTCATCCTTGATCGCCAGGAAGACGAGTTGGACTTAATAAAATGTTTTGATTTAGAAAGTGGCAAAACAAAGTGGACATGTAAGTACAAAAGCGAGGGACGTTTTGGCTTTAATGGCACTCGATCTGTTCCTGCAGTTGACAATGAAGCAGTTTACACAATTGGTTGTATGGGAAACATTCTTTGCGTCAACCGCCGAACTGGAAAGAAATTATGGGAAAGAAATCTACTAAAAGACTGGTCTGCACCTTCTCCTCCATGGGGTTTTGGCAGCTCCCCGCTTCTCTATAAAGATTTTTGCATCGTTGCTCCTCTAGGCGAGGTAGGTCTTGCTGCCCTAAATAAAAAAACAGGTGAAACTGTTTGGGAATCTGAAGCTATTGGCAGTAATCCAGGTTACTCTTCGCCTATAATTCATAATCTTTTAAATGAAAAAATGCTTTTGCAAATGGCAGGGGATCAACTCACTGCAGTAAACCCCGACAATGGAAAAAATATCTTTAATTGGTCAGGTTACAGTGTAAAAAGAGCCATTCCGGCCCCCATTAAAATATCGGACAATAAGGTCTTTATTACTGGAGGCTACCAACAAGGATCAGTCATGCTAACACTGAAAAAACAAAGCGACAAAGTAAGCATCAAAGAAGATTTTCGGATAAAGGAAATAGGCAGCCAGATTCACGCCCCAATCCTTAAGAATGATTACCTCTATGGCAATTTCAATGAAAATGACAACCTCAAAAAAAGATCTCAAAAGCAAGGCCTAACCTGCTTTGACTTAAACGGCAAAATGCTTTGGAAAACTGGCGAAAAGCCCAATCTCGATAGAGGCAGCGTCATCATGATTAACAATCACCTCTTGGCCTTAGATGGCAAAACTGGAGAACTTATTTTGATTGAAGCCCAACCAGAATCATACAAGGAAATTTTCCGCCAAAAAGTTTTTGGCCAAAATGGCGATAAAATCTGGGCGCCGATGGCCTACTATCAAGGCCATCTCGTCTTAAGAGACCTAAGATCCCTAAAATGCCTCAAAGTTTACTAAAAGTGGAGTGTAAAAGATGAAAGCAAAATTACTAACAGCTTTATGCATGAGCATTAGCCTTAATCTATCTGCAAATGACTGGCCACAATTCCTCGGTCCGGATAGAACTGGGAAAGTAATTGATAAGAATTTTAAGGGATCTTTTGGCAAAGAGCCGAAAGAATTATGGAAAATCTCTGTAGGCCAAGGCTTCGGTGGTGCATCAATCAGTAAAAACGAAGTGTTTATCCTTGATCGCCAGGAAGACGAATTAGACATTATTAAATGCTTTGACATTAAGACCGGGAAACTAAAATGGCAAAACTCATACGAAAACCCAGGACGCTTTGGCTTTAATGGATCTCGTTCAATACCAGCAGTAGATGACAATCACGTATTCTCTATTGGCTGCATGGGGGATGTTGTCTGTACCGATCGCAAAACGGGCAAAACCGTCTGGCATAAAAATCTTATCAAGGATTGGGGTTCTGAACCTGAGAACTGGGGTTTCGGTCAATCACCGATTATCTATAAAAACACCGTCATCTTCGCCCCACTAAGTGAAAAAGCTGGAGTTATTGCTCTAGATAAATCAACTGGAAAGCAAATATGGAAAACCAGTGATGTAGGCTCAAAAGACGGCTATGCCTCCCCAATACTCATGTCTCTTCTAGGAAAAGAAATGTTAATTCAACAATCTAGTGACACTATCACGGGACTCGACCCAGAAACTGGAAAAGAAATTTTTTCCTGGGGCGGCTACAAAGTCAAATGGGCTATTCCAGCACCCGTTAAAGTAAATGACAAAACACTTTTTCTTACGGGTGGCTACGATGCAGGTTCTGTAATGATTGAATTAAAGAAATCAGGCTCAAAAATTTCAGTCAAAGAAGTCTTTAGACTGAAAGATACCGGCGCCCACATTCATGCCCCAATCGTTCACGACGGCTACATCTATGCAAACTGCAATGAAAACTCAAATCTAAAGAAACGAGTTGAAAGACAAGGATTAACTTGCTTAGATTTAAAAGGTAAAACTAAGTGGAAAACCAGTGATAAGCCAAATTTAAACCGGGGCAACGTTATTCTTATTAATGATAATCTGGTGATCATGGATGGAGACACTGGCGACCTATACCTTTCCAAAGCTTCTCCAAAAGGCTTTAAACAGATATCAAAACATAAAGTATTAACTGGTAAAGGTAAAAATATCTGGGCGCCGATGGCCTACTCAAATGGCATGCTGGTCATTCGTGACCAAAACGAAATGAAGTGTCTAAAAGTATATTAAGCTTCTGTATAGGGGCCTGATCTTCAGGTCCCTTAAACTGTTAAGGATGTGTTTCTTGATAGATTTTTTGAACTTCTTCTGCATTTAACTCTCTAGAAAAAGCCATAAACTCTCCGATACGGCCTTTGAAGTAGCCACTACCTGAACAATAAGCAAGTAAAAAGCTGTTTTGCTCCAAGCCCTTTAAAGGCACATTATTAACTTCCCCTTGTGACTTACCATCAAGAAACAATTTCAATGAGTTGTTCTTTTCGCCAACCGTCACAGCCACCATATGCCATTGCGACAATTTACACGCCTCTTTAGAAATAACTGCTTTGCGCTTAATTGCTGCTCTAACAAAGCCTTTTTGAATATTTATCTTGAGCATCGAAGGACTATCTTTTTTTCGAGTCTTAGCTGTCATCATCAATCCACCACTCGCCTCTTGTAACTTCACCCACAAAATATAAGTTGCTGACTTATTTGTTATATCTGCATTTGCCGACATATACCCTGAAGAGCCATCGAACTCCAAAGAAGGCTTCATTTGCCAACGCCCATTTGACCAAGTCGCCCCTTTAACAATCCGCGCATCATTTACAATGGGATCATAATCTTGCTGATGAAAACCGCGGGCAGAATTTCTAACAATACTCCCTTCTCCATCGGCAAAATCATAATAAACTCTCAAATCACCATCACTTAAAATTCTATTCTTTTGATTAACCCAAGTAGTATAACGCCCTTTTTGATTCGCCCTACTGAAAAAAGGGATGACTAAAACAGCAATTATTGCCAAAACTGCAGCTGTTAGCATTAACTCAACCAAAGCAAAGCTAAATTTACGCATACCCATTTTGCGACAATATCGACCGACTATCAAGCTCATCATTCAAAAGCTCCAGAATCCTTTTCGTATAAACATACTATTAATTACTCCCTATTCTGTCCATAAAACAACCTGCATAAAATTCTTTTTCTACTCACTCCACACAGCCCCCAGCTTAACTCATTCCAAACACAAGCTCCCTCTCTTAATCCAAAAAAGACTCCATAATGGCTAATAAAAACACCATTAAACTTTGAATTTAAAATACTTACATAAAAATAAACCAACCACACAAGACTTAATAAGACTTAACAAAACTCCCCTCAATTTAATTTCTTTTTAACTGACTCTGAATAGGAGATTAAACCGAGTCCTATAAGGTGAAAGCGTTTCCGAGTAGGTAACTCAATCTAAGAAAAACTATAATGAGGTAAAAATGCTCATCAAAAAACTTAGCGCAATTGCGGCTGTTGCCGGTTTTTGCACATTCTCTACACCTGCTGTAGCTAATGAAACAGCAAACCTAAAAGCTATGCTTGAAAAGCAACAGGCTCAGATCGAAGCTCTTAGCCAGAAGCTTGAGAAACAAGAAACTGTTCATAACGAAGCTCTTACTCACTATATTAAAAACGAAGTAGACAGAGCTCTTGCGGACAGCAGCGGTAGTCTTCTTACTCTTGGAAGCAACGTTGAAAACCTAACTATCAAAGGTGATTTAAGAGTTAGATTTGAAAACAGAGACAGAGACACCAGTGATGACGAGCGTAACCGTTGGCGCCAGCGCTTCCGTCTAGGTATGGTATGGAAGACTAACGAAGGTTGGGAAATCGGTGCTGGTCTTGCTACTGGTGGTACTGGTTATGACTCTGCGACTTCTACAAATGACACTTACTCTGAAAAAGGTGCGTTTGAAACTGGTGACATCAATCTTGATTACGCATACGCCAAACATAAATTTGACGGCGGTGTTAGCCTAACTTTAGGTCAGCACAAAAATCCTTACGTAAACTCTGACATCATGTTTGACTCAGATGCACGCCCTGTTGGTGCTACTGTCGCATATGCAGCTGATGGATTCTTCGCTACAACTGGTCTATATGAAGTTTGGAACTACTCCAAAGACACAGAAGATTCTGCTAAAATGGGTGCACTACAGGTTGGTATGGAAGCTGGTGGCTTTACGGCTGCTCTTGGTTACTTCCACTACAATTCCTCAGCTTCCGTTGATCTTGGCGATCTAGAAGATGGCTATGATGATTCTGATGAGCTTGGCGAAACTGACTTCAACATTGTCCATGCTTACGCTGAATACGCAGGTAAAACTGATAGTTTCAAATATGCTCTATTTGCAGAATATTTCGTAAATATGGGTGCTGATAAATCTGGAACTTCACAAGGCGGTGGCGATTCTATAGATCCTGAAGACGAAGACTCTGCTATTGTACTTGGTGCAGAAGTGGGTATTTCTGACTTCAAAGTTTCATACAGATACCACGACACTGAAGCAGACTCTGCTCCAGCCTACCTGGTTGATGGTGACTTTGGTGGTCTTGGGACAAAAGGCCACACTTTCAAGCTTGGTTATAAAGTAACTAAGAACTTCTCGATTGGCACTTTCTACCGTATGGCTGAAAGACAAAGCGATGATAGGGAAGAGGATCTATTCCAGCTTGACTTCAAATACAAGTTCTAATTTTAGAGCCTAGTATTTAAGTAAAAAGCACCTTGCTTCGGTAAGGTGCTTTCGTTTTTAAGGAGTTTCGATAAAATCGTAAACCAACACTTTTTTAACTAGAGGCTTTAAAACTTCTTGAACAGCTTTTTTGTGATCTGGGTGAATGATATATGCATTCATCTCTCCTACAGAGTCATAGGATAAAAATATTGCCACATCAAAGCTGCTATCTACAATCGGACGATCACTCTTCACTACTTCTCCAGCTCTTACCTCAAGCACTCCTGGAATTTCCTTAAACTTAAGTGAAGTCTCAATCAACTTTTGACGTTGAGCTTCATTGCCTGCATCCTTCAACCAACAAAGAACTACATGATTAACTCTTTTCTGAGCCTTTTCCTCATTTACTACAGAACACGAGCACAACAATGCCACAGCCATTAATATGACCATTTTCTTAAGAATCATCAGTATGACTCCTTATAAATTTTTTGTTAGTATAAAAAACTGGCGCTGCCCAGATTCTTCACTGAGAGTAAATTTTTCTGACACAGAAAGCGAAAACTTGAACTTTTTTGAATCTCGAAGCGCCAACGGCATTTCTTTCTCAATTGCATCTGGAGTTTTATAAAAAAGCATCACGCCATCATCTTTAAGAAGGTTTCTGCATTCTTTAATCAATATCTCGACTGACGCTACAGCCCTTGCCGTCACTACATCAAACTGCTTACCAAAACGCTCTTCTCGAGCTGCTTCCCTGGCTCGATACTTTTCTACTTTTACGTTTTTGATGGAACATTTTTCTGCTACCGTATTTACCGCTGAAACCTTTTTCCCGAGTGACTCTATACCTGTTATATCTAGCAAAGAATTAATCATGCCTAATGGCAAACAAGGGAAACCTCCTCCACTGCCAATATCAGCAATTTTAAACGGTTCTGTTTTTAACTCAGGTTTCACCAAATTAATAATCAAAGAATCAACTATATGCTTCTCGAAGAATTCCTCAGGAGTAACAATTCGAGTCAAATTGTGAATCTCATTGATCGCTGTATGCTCTGCAAAAAGCTGTTCTGCCTTTTCAACAAACTCAGCTTGAGACAAAGCACATGTAGCCTCCAGGATTTCCGAAAACTTCTCGTAAAAATTATTAAACATAGGCAATTACAAAAGGAATAAACATAACGACTAGAGCAACTGTTATCGCACCTGCCAACTTAGAGCCAAACTGCTCATTGACGGCTGACTTAAAAAGATAATCTCTGAATCTCCAGGGCTGCCCGACCATATACATGGCTGCTATTGCAAAAGCATAACCAATAAAAGAAAATACAAAACGCACAGGCATCTCAAAATCTTGTGAACGATAAAATAACTCACAAACAAGCATAATTATTAAACCACCAAAGGCTCTTGTGAAAATATAATCCATGAGAAAGTAAACACCAATGATCAAAGTAGGCGTAAGAATTGGGATTATACCAGCGACACTGGGAAAGTCCTGTCCCAGTAACTCATAACCTTGAATACCACCCCAACTCAGAGCGATTGCACTAATCAAACTCCCAAGTTTTTTCTCCCTATGAATCTTCTTCAAAGAGCTGTACTTTTCCTGACTGGAAAGTTTAAAAATGGCTGCTACTAGAAGTATACTCAAAATAAACAGAGCAGCCGTTAAGGCTATTGGCATCAATTTTTCCTTAATTAAAGAGTAACTAAAGGCCTGACCTTCCTGCCTTTATGATCAACGGCCATAATTTGCACGGAAAGCCCTAAAAGGCAAGTGATTTTTTCCTGACATGCCCTAAATTGGGCACAGGTTTCATAGTAGATAAAGGTTAGATTTAAATGTTAAAAACTGCAGCAGTTATTCCTGCTAGATACGCTAGTACAAGATTCCCTGGCAAGCCCCTTGCTAAAATTGCCGGAAAAGCCATGATTCAATGGACCTGTGAAAAAGCTGCGGCATCCAAAGCTGATCTTGTCGTTGTCGCAACAGATGACCTCCGCATCAAAGAAGCTGTTGAAAGTTTCGGCTACCAAGCTGTCATGACCTCCGAGAATCATCAATCTGGCACTGACCGTATTGCTGAAGCCATTCAAAACATAGATGCAGACCTCATCATCAACCTACAAGGTGATGAGCCTATGCTACCTTCTAAAATCATCGACGAGCTCATAGATGCGATGCTCTCTGACAAGAGTCTAAAAATGGGAACAGTTGTAGTACCTGGAGATATCGACTCAGAAGAATACTCTGACCCAAACACGGTAAAAGTCGTTAAAAACATCAAAAATCAAGCTCTTTACTTTTCTCGCTCACCACTACCATATTTTAGAAATAAACCAGAAAAGGCCGAATGCCTTTTCCACTGGGGAATTTATGCCTACAGAAGAGATTTTTTAGAGCAGTATATTAAGTGGCCACAAAGCAAATTAGAAAAAATAGAATCCCTCGAACAGTTGCGAGCTTTAGAAAATGGTGCTTCTATTCAGTTAATAATAGCTCAGGAAAAAGCAATTGGAGTCGATACTCCTGAAGACATCTGAAAAGTAGAAGAATTCTTAAAACAGGTTAAATAAAATGTCAGATATTAAAACTTTTGAAATAGGTAAAGGCGTCACAATTGGACCAGGACAACCACTAACCGTCCTTGCTGGCCCTTGTGTACTGGAAGCTGAAGATATATGCTTTCAGATTGCTGAGACAATGCAGGAAATTTGTGCAGAACTTGGCGCGCAATACATATTCAAAGCTTCATTCGACAAAGCAAATAGAACCAGCGTCACTTCTCACCGCGGGCCAGGCTTAGAGAAAGGGCTTGAAAAACTGAACGCCATCAAAGAAAAGTTTAATGTACCTGTTGTCAGCGACATCCACGATGCAGGACAAGTTGAAAAAGCTGCTCAGGTTATCGATTACCTACAAATACCAGCTTTCCTATGCCGTCAAACAGATCTTCTCGTTGCCGCTGGTGAATCCGGTAAAGCTATCAATGTCAAAAAAGGCCAGTTCCTTGCTCCTGGCGACATGAAAAGTGTCATTGGTAAAATTTACTCTACTGGAAATGAAAAAGTCTCACTCTGTGAAAGAGGTACAACTTTCGGCTATCATAATTTAGTCGTTGACATGCGCTCTCTACAAATCATGCAAGAGCTTGGTTGTCCAGTTGTTTTCGATGCCACTCACTCTGTCCAGCTACCTGGCGGTCAAGGAACAAAATCAGGTGGACAGCCTGAGTTTATTCCGCCACTATCAAGAGCAGCAGCAGCAGCCGGTATAAATGGCCTTTTCATGGAAGTTCACCCAGAACCTTCCAAAGCATTGTCAGATGGTGCTAACTCTCTTAACCTGAGTCAAGTTAAAGAAAACCTTGAAAAGGTTTTGAAAATCCGTAGAGCTCTAGGCCATGAATAAGATCCTAATTTTTCTTCTTTTTATTTTTACAATTTCAGCTCAGGATAGTTCATTCTCCGCTAAAGGCTTTAAAGTCGTTGAGTATAACAAAGAAGGAAAACTTAGCAGTATCCTTAGGGGTAATAATGGATCAAGATTTGGAAAAGAAGCGAATATAAATGGAGTCCACTTCGAAATCTTCAACAAGGACTCCAAAATGGACCTAACAACGCCAAAATGCACTTATAATTTCGAGACTAAGATGTGTTCCAGCAAAGAGCCAGTCAAGGTTGTAGGAGACGGTGTAAAAATTACCGGTGTTGGATTTGACATTGATAATCAATCAAAAAAGATCTTCATCAGAAGTAAAGTTAAAGTAGTTTGGAAGCAGCCTGCCCAAAAGGACACAAAAAGTTCTAAGGATACAAAATGACACAAATTTTTTTAACATTTTTAATATTTATATTCGGAACTGCTACACCTCTAATTGCTGATGAAGCTGATAAAAAAGAAGAAAAGAAAATACCAATTAGAATCACTTCCGATAAAATGAAGTATCACGAAAATGGTTTTATCGTCTTTTTTACCGGTAACGTAAATGTTGACGATGGAGAAATGAAACTTAATTGTGATTTCATGACCGTAAATTTAGACAAAACCAGAAATCCAGTAAAGATTATCTGCGAAAAAAATGTTGTCATTCGCAAACAAAACTCAACTTCACACTCGGACCGCGCCGAATACTATGTCCCAGAAGAGAAAGTAACATTAACAGGATCACCAAAAGTTGTTTCCGTTAATACCAAAGGTGAAAAGCAGACATTTACAGGAAAAAAAATTGATTTCTTCAGAAGTAATAATGAGATAGTTACCTATGGCGGCACAGTTGAGTTTGGCGCCCCTCCGAAAAAAACAGAAGAAAAAGAAAAGAAATAATTTATGCCACAAGATCTCTGTTCTGCTGAAAACTTAGTAAAATCTTACAAAGGCCGCACTGTCGTAAAAGGCGTTTCCATTAAAATTAAACCTGGTCAAATCGTCGGTCTTCTCGGCCCAAATGGAGCTGGTAAAACGACTAGCTTCTACATGATTGCAGGACTTGTTCCCCCCAACAGTGGATCCGTCCATTTTGAAGATCAAGATATTTCTAAAATCCCCATGTATCAAAGAGCCCGTTTAGGCATGGGCTACCTTTCACAAGAGCCTTCTATTTTCAGAAGACTTACTGTAAAAGATAACATCATGGCTATTCTAGAAACGCTCAATCTGAACTCTACTCAAAAACAACAAAGGCTGAATGACCTTCTCGATGAACTTGGACTTCATAAGGTCTCTGGTCAAAAAGCAATTACTTTGAGTGGTGGAGAAAGAAGAAGACTTGAAATTGCTCGGGCATTAGTCACTAACCCAAAATTCGTCATGCTGGATGAGCCATTCAGTGGAGTAGATCCTATAGCAGTTCACGATGTGCAGCAGATCATCTATCAACTAAAGGACAAAGGCCTCGGAATTCTAATAACAGACCATAATGTCAGACAGACGCTGGCTATTACTGACTATGCATACATAATGGTTGAAGGTGAAGTATTGCGACAAGGGACACCTGAGTTCTTGAAGAACGATAAGGTTGCAAAAGAGAAGTATCTTTGGAATACTTTTGAAGATGCATAAGGGGCCATCGCCCCTTATTCGAAAGACTTTATAGAGCTTGTAAAGCTTCTAAAACTTCCAAAGGATGTGTTTCAGCTTTCTTAACCGTTGCCCAGTGTTTAACTACATTGCCATCAGGCCCAATCAACACAGTAGAACGTATAATACCCATATAAGTTTTGCCGTAATTCTTCTTTTCACCCCATGCGTCATACGCTTCAATCATCTCTGCTTCTTTATCAACCAACAAATCGAAAGGCAATTCATACTTGGAAATAAAGTTTGTGTGGGCTTTAGCACTATCTTTACTAACGCCTAATACAGCACAACTCTTATCTGTAAAAGCAGCAATATTATCGCGGAAGGTGCAAGACTCTTTTGTACACCCCGGTGTATTATCTTTTGGTTAAAAATAGATGACCAGATATTTTCCTGCATAATCAGCCAGAGAATGCTCTTTGTCATTTTGATCTAAACGCTTAAAATCTGGGGCTTTTTCGCCTTCTATTATCGCCATTTG
Source organism: Lentisphaerales bacterium (assembly GCA_022446985.1). GTDB lineage: Bacteria > Verrucomicrobiota > Lentisphaeria > Lentisphaerales > Lentisphaeraceae > JAKVBD01. The sequence continues at coordinate 21,615 of JAKVBD010000015.1, read as the reverse complement.
GTATCCTTTAGGTTGCATTCAAATATTAACGAATAAAATTATCTACTGAACGTAGTCACTATAACGTTCTTGCCTCAACAAACAAATCAATAGCTGATTGGAAGTAACTTTGAAAACAATAGAAGCCACTCTTGTCTACCTTTCTCAAAATGACAATTACCTCATGTTGCACAGAATTAAGAAAAAGGGCGATATACACAAAAATAAGTGGAATGGCCTTGGCGGCAAAATGGAGCCTGGTGAATCTCCAGAGGAATGCGCTAAAAGAGAAGTTTACGAGGAAAGTGGGCTAACTGTAGACTCCATTAATTTTTGTGGTCACCTCTTCTTTCCTGGATTCGACAAGCAGGGAAATGACTGGTCTGTCTTCGTCTTCAGCTCCGATGATTTTCAAGGAGAAATACTCAAAAACCCTCCTGAAGGGGAGCTGCATTGGATAGCGAAAAACAAAATATTAGAACTAAATTTATGGGAAGGTGACAAATATTTTCTACCTCTAGTATTGTCAGGCAGTACTTTTTTAGGTAAATTTAAGTACACGGACGGGAAATTAAGCGACTATTCCCTTAATTCCAGTGATTGATTTGACTACGAATCAAAAGCTTAGTTGAATAATCTCTTTTAAGTTTTATGTTATAATAAATGAGAAACAGTTTAAAAATCCAAAAGGGATTGTCTAAATGCTATACGGCATAATATCAGATCTTCATTCGAATTTGGAAGCCTTTGACGCAGTACTTGAGTACGCTGAAAGCATCGGTGTCCAAAAATACATATGTCTTGGCGACGTTGTTGGCTATAATGCCAATCCCAAAGAGGTAATTGACCGTCTAAGAGACCTTAAGCCAGTAGCCGTCATCAAAGGCAACCATGACGAATATGTTTCTCAAGAAGAAGAACTGGTTGGCTTTAATATGCAAGCGGCTCACGCAGTCAAGTGGACTAGAGATCAGCTCAGCGACGACGACAGACGTTGGTTAGCCAGCCTTGGCCTCACTAAAAATTTATGGCAGCTCAAAACTACCATTGTACACTCAACTTTGGACAGTCCTGAAGCTTGGGGCTACATATTCGACAAATATTATGCTGAAAACAGTTTCTCCTACCAGAGACTTCCATACTGCTTTATTGGCCACTCACACGTACCATTTGCCTACGAACAGATTGGTGGTATGAAAGGAATCATCCAAGCTGGCCGTTTTGAGGAAATCCACCTCAATCCAAATCATAAATACCTGATAAATGTAGGTAGTGTTGGGCAACCACGTGATGGTGATTGTCGAGCTTCATTCGCTACTTTCGACACAGAAGAACGCGTCGTTAGACTTCATAGAATTGAGTATGATATACAAACTGCTCAACAAAAGATTCTAAATGCAGGTTTACCTGAAAAACTTGCGCTTCGTCTACAAGTTGGACGTTAATTCCACTAGAAAATACCAATTTCAAATCTACACTCTTTAAGAGTGTGGACTTTTTTTATCCCAAAAACAATTAAATTGTGTGCGGAAAATGAGCAAAAGAAAGAAAAAAAGCGGTAGTCCGTTTCCTATTATACTTATCCTTATCATAGCTGGTGTAGTCGGCTCTAACTTTGTTGGTCCTTCTAAAGGTTGGCTAACTAAAGCAATCAACAGTGGACGTGAAGTCCCAGCATCAGATGCTGGCTTGCAGGAAACTGCCCAAAACGCTGAAGCTGAAAAAGAAACAAAAAAAGAGCCTGTAGAGGAAAGTAAAAAAGTAGTCAAAAAAGAGACTAAGGAAGTTAAACCTGAGGTTGAGCCTAAGCCAGAAGAAAAAACTGGCCCATCCAGTGAAATCGAAAAGATGCACAAAAAGTTCATCGACGAATACCTCGCAAAAGCCAATAAACCTGAAATAGGCAAAAGGTATAAAATTCCTACTCTGACTAATGCAACTCGCGATGGTGAGCTTGAGAAAATGGATAAGTACAAAGTTTACCTCATTAAAGTTAAACCTTACAATGCTAAAACAAACATTCACTACTCACAGCTGACACCAAAAGCCAGGACGTATTTCTTCCCGGAAAAAGCAGCAAACTCATACGCGAATAAAAAGCTCGAAGAGTTCCTTAGGGAGCAAAATAAAATTGTCGAAGTTGTCGAAGAGAGTGTTACTACAACTACCGGTACAGCGAAGCCCATGGCATCTTCCAGCTTCAGTAAATTTGACACTACTGTCACAGATTCCTCTAAACGCTTAGCACATGCCGCTCTCGAAGTCAAAAACTACCTTGCCAACCAAAGTCGAATTTCAAAGAAAAGAGATGGCATAGAATTCGCTGATATTGAAAAATGTCATGCAAAGCAACAAGGCAAAGCTTCGGTATTTTATATGTATGTACCTCAAAGCTTTGTGAAGACTTCGCAAGAATTCAGATTCCAGGTTATCGATGGTGTTCGTCGCTTTTGGGCTCTACGCTGCATGAGCAATGCTGTTTCCGTCGCTTCTAACTCTTACCTATGTGTCGTCTACAAAGATAAAATCATTGGCGGCTCAAATCTAAAAGATGCCGAAGACACTTGGTCTAAGTAATTTTTTTCGGGCTGCCACCGTACAGCCCTCTTCTCCCTCTCCTTTCTTCAAATTCATCCCAACGGCACAATTAGTGCGCAGACTTCCTGAACCTGAATAAAAACAACAACTTTTTAATCTCGCGGGTCGATAATTACGACAGCAATATAGGTCTGGAATAGGAAAAATGACTGAACTCACAGATTTTCAAACTGATGTTCTCTGTGAATGTATCAATATTGGCGTTAGCCAAGCCGCCTCAGTTCTATCCGAACTAGTTGGCGAAGCTATAGAATTAGAAATTCCATCTATACAAACAGTTAAGCTAAACTCTGTACGAGAACATCTGGATGGACACTGCCAAAAATGGCACAGCTGTGTTTTACTTGAATTTATGTCCAAATTCAGTGGCAATGCCGTCCTCATCTTCAGTGAAGAATCGGCGACTGGCTGGGCCAGCCTTATAAGCGCAAATCAGTTTGGCCATGAAATTGAATTAACCTCCGACATGCAAAATGACTTCCTGCTTGAAATTGGCAACATCATCATAAATGGATGTATAGGTAATATTTCAAATTTAATGGAAGTTGAATGTCACTTTTCCATCCCTCATATGATTAATCGTATTACCAGTGAGCTATTGGATGACATGTTAGACCGCGATCAAAGCCAACATTTTGGTATGATTATCACAACAACCTTAAAAGCCAAAGGCAAAGCTATATCAACCGACCTCTTTCTAACACTTAAAGAAGGCTTCATTCCGTTCTTTATTAAATCCATCGAGAAGTTTATAAATTACTAAATTATGAAAGATCTTATTCATTATATTGAACGAGTAGTCTTCTCTCTCGACAAAAACCTGAGTATCTTAAGCTGGAATCAATGGCTGGAATCAATGGCTGGAATCCAGGATCTTCATTCCTGCAAATGACATAATTGGTAAAAAGCTCACTGACCTCTTTCCCGAAATTAAAACCCGCTTGTCATGTAAACAGCTTAGAAGAGCTATTCTTCAAAAAAAATCTTTAGTACTTTCTCCACTCTTGCACAAATATTTAATCCCTATTAAAAACCCTTCTCTTTTCCGAAAAGAAGGAATAGAAATGATGCTACAACTTACTCATGGCGTAGCAGTCAATAAAAGTCACAGTCCCAGTTACTACCTGATTCAAATTGAAGATCATACCGAACGCTTTCTAGAAGAAATCAAAATCACATAATACTATGAACTCTCTTCATAAAATGATCAATTAGCCAGAATCCAAAAAGAACTGGAAGAAAAAAATCGCATTCTTGAAAACACCATCATGTATAAATCTGAGTTTTTAGTGAACATGAGTCATGAAATACGTACGCCGATGAATTCTATTTTAGAGATTACTGAACTGCTAATCGATGACTCCGAAACTTTTTCTAAATCTTAATAAGAAATGCTAAATGCAATCAACGTTAGTTCATCCAGCTTAATAGAGCTTGTCAATGACATATTAGACTTAGCCAAAATAGCAGCCCAGAAACTTATCTTTGAAGAAGTTGAGTTTCAACTCGAACCAATTCTCATCGATATATTCAAGGTCATAGCCTCAAGAGCATTTGCCAAAGATCTCAACCTTGTCTGTAATTGCCCTGTTCTCAACAAATCAATAATCGCAGATGTAACTCGTATAAACAAATTCTTACAAACCTACTGGGAAACTCTGCAAAATTTACAGAAAAAGGGGAAATTCTGCTAAACATAAAACTTTCAGAATAAAATCAAAACCTATACATCACTGTAGCAAACACAGGTATAGGTATTTCTGAAGAAAACTGTGAGAAAGTTATTGACAACTTTGTTCAGGTAGACGACTCAACTGCAAGAAAATTTGGTGGAACTTGACTGGGACTTTCACTCTGCAAAGAACTCACTGAACTAATGGGTGGAAATATTTCTGTCAAAAGTGAGTTAGGCAAATGAACTGAATTCTTAGTCCAATTAACGGTTAAACTGGGTAACCCGGTTCCATCACCACCTTTCTTCACCATTTTCACACAAGCACCTCCATGCTGTTTTGACAGCTAAAATCAATACTAAGGTTATCACTTCCGTGAATGAGTTCGATGTCATAAACATGAGCAAAACAAAAATTCTTATTGCTGAAGATAATAAAAGTAACCAATTTCTACTAAAAAAGATCCTTAAAGATAAATATGACTTTAAGTTTGCTAACAATGGCCAGGAAGCTGTTGATATACTTAAGAATGAAAACTTTCATCTCATCCTTACAGTTTTTACTCATGCCGCTTAAAAATGGATATGAAGCCACAAGAGAAATTCGAACCTTCAACATCAAGATTCCAATTCTTGCATTGACCGCAAACAATTTAGAGAATGATCGGAAAAATACCTCGCTTCGGTGATCAATGATTACATTGTATAACCGGTTAATAAAAATTTGCTTATTCGCAAAATTGAGGAATTTGGCAGTCACGCATAAGCCCTGCTTGATCTTAGTTCTCGCACTGCTAAGTTTCAGAAACAAATTGGGACAAATATGTGCGGAATTGCCGGTTTTCTAAGTAGGCATGATTTTAATGACAGTGCTGAAAAAACCATTAATAAGATGACCTCTGTTCTCGAAACCCGTGGACCGGACTTTCAAGACACTAAAATATTCCCTGAATCTAAAGCAGCGTTTGGTCACAGAAGGCTTGCTATTATTGACCTATCTCCTGCAGGCAATCAACCAATGCTTTCTCCCTGCAAGCGCTACACACTTGTTTTCAATGGTGAAATATATAACCACCTTGAAATCAAAGAGCGTCTCATTTCTGAGGGCGAAACATTTCACGGCAATTCCGATTCCGAAGCCCTATTGATTGCACTTAGTAATTGGGGAATAGAACCTACACTTGAAAAACTTAACGGCATGTTTGCTTTCGTCTTCTGGGACAATCAAGAAAAAAACCTTTTCCTGGCAAGAGACCGTATGGGGATCAAGCCTCTATACTATGGCTTCTGTGGTAAAAATTTCGTTTTCGGCTCTGAACTTAAAGCTCTAAAACAGCACCCTGACTTTAAAAATTCACTTAATTTAGAGAGTATGGCTCTCTACATGAGACACAATACTATCCCTGCTCCATGGAGTATATATGAGCGAGTCTTTCAACTTCGTGCAGGTTGCTACATTCGTTTCTCTGCTAAACGCTTTGAAATAACCAGACTGAAACATTATTGGGACTTAACAGACGTTGCCAGAACAGGTATTCAACATGCATTTAAGTCTTTTGAAAATGCTCAAAATACCTTAGAGAATCAGTTGGAAGAATCTGTAAAACTGCGCATGCAGGCCGACGTTCCCTATGGAGCTTTTCTGTCCGGTGGAATTGATTCTTCCCTTATTATTTCACTCATGCAGAAAAATAGCATAGAGAAAGTAAAAACATTTACTATTGGCTTTGATCATGCTCAATATAACGAAGCTGAAGATGCCAAGAAGATCGCCCAACGCCTTGAAACAAACCATCACGAACTCTACTTATCTGATAAAGATGCCTTGGATATTATCCCTTCTCTGCAAACTATCTATGATCAGCCGTTTGGAGACTCTTCTCAACTGCCAACCTTCCTCGTTTCGAAAATGGCGAGAGAACACGTCACTGTCTGTTTGTCCGGAGATGGAGGAGACGAACTCTTCAGCGGCTATGATAGGTACAACTGGGGTCTTTACACTCTAAAATGGTATAAGAGCTTCTCTCCAGTTAGTCGGTGCTTAATATCAGACTTCATAAAACTCTTTCCTCCTTCTTTTTGGGATGTCTTTGCAAAAGTCTTTTTCTTTCTACCGGCTCTCCAAAAAAAGCGAATAGGAGAAAAGATTCATAAACTAGCAAATATTCTACCAGCTGCTCACAAGTACAACATGTACCGAGCCATGTGCTCACAGTGGAATTACCCAGAAGACATCATGAAGAAAAACTCAGAGCCTCTCACTGTCTTGACTGACGAAGAGAATTGGCTTTCTGGAGATGATTATCGTAAACAAATGCAGTTCATCGATCAATTACTCTACCTTCCAGATGACCTACTGCATAAAGTAGACAGAGCAAGCATGGCAAACGCCCTTGAAGTCAGAGTTCCATTGCTCGACCATAACGTTGTTGAAACTTCCTGGAGATTTTCAAATTCGATGAATATCGAAAAGAAAAAAGGCAAAAATCCACTGAGAAAAATTCTTTCTAAGTATGTCCCTGATGAACTGATCAATAAACCCAAAATGGGCTTTGGAGTTCCTATCCGTGATTGGCTGAATGGCCCTCTCAAAGAGTGGGCATCTGACCTCATGAGCAAAGAAAGACTTCAAAAGCAGGACATCTTTATTCCTGAATCTATTCATGAAGTCTGGAAGGCTCACCAAAGCGGCCGTAAAAATAATCAAGAAATTCTGTGGGGCTTCCTCATGATGCAGGACTGGCTCGACAAAAATACCTAAGGTTTTCTATGCAAGAAATTAGAGTCGGCATCATCGGTGCCGGAACCAACACAAAGTTAATGCACATTCCAAAACTTCAGGAAATCCCTGGAGTCTCTATAAATGCAATCTGTAATAGATCTGAAGCATCTTCCGAAAAAGTAGCCAGAGAGTTCGGCATTCGCAGAGTTTTCATTAACTGGCAGGAGCTGGTCGAAGATGAAGAAATTGACGCCATAGTCATTGGGACCTGGCCATACATGCATGAAATTATTTCAAATGCAGCTCTTATGGAAGGTAAACATGTCCTCTGTGAAGCTCGCATGGCCATGAATGCTGCAGAAGCACATGAAATGTTGAGAGTATCGCGCTGTTACCCTCACCTGGTAGCTCAAATTGTCCCTGCACCTTTCACCTTTCCTTTCGATCAGGAAATTCAAAAGATTATCTCATCTGGCCAACTTGGAAAGCTTCTGGCTGTGAATGTAAAATTTAATTCATCTACTTTCCTCAATACATCTCAGGAAATGACCTGGCGTGAGAATATAGAACTCTCAGGCCTCAACACTATGCTTATGGGCATTGTCTACGAAAGCATGACACGTTGGCTCGGACATGCTAAATCAGTCATGGCTCAAGGTAAAATTTGCAACTGTACAAAAACTTTCGAAGGTGAAATAAAAGCCATTGAGATTCCTGAGCACCTGAACATAATCGCCAATATGCATTGTGGAGCTTTAGCACAAATGCAATTCAGTGCAGTCACCGGCTTAGCGGAAAACAGTCAGGAAATATGGCTCTATGGTAGTGAAGGAACTCTTCATCTAAACCTGCAAACAAATGTTTTGAGAGTGGGCGACAAAAACTCTCAGAAAATGCAGGAAATAAAGCCCCTAGAACACAAATATAACAAATGGCGGGTTGAAGAAGAGTTTATCGGTGCTATTCGAGGACAGGAAAAAACAAAATTCACGACCTACCAAGAAGGCGTGCGTTATATGGAATTTACTGAGGCCGTTGCTATTAGCTGCCGTCAAGGCAAAAAAGTCGAACTGCCTCTGAATTTAAATAAATAATGGTTTAGTATGAAATATATCAGTACTCGCGGCCAGGTTGAGCCTATCGCTTTTAAAGATGCAGTCATGATGGGTATGGCATCAGATGGCGGATTACTTATTCCTGAAAGCTTTCCGAACGTAGCAGACCAAATTGCTTCTTGGAAAGACCTGAGTTTTCAGGAAATCGCTTTTAAAATTTTCTCTCTATACATCGACGATATACCGGCAGATGCCCTGAAAAATCTTGTTGAGAAAAGTTACTCGACCTTCGACCATGAACTGGTGACTCCGGTTACTAAACTTTCAAAACTTGGGATACTTGAACTTTTCCACGGACCTACACTGGCATTTAAAGATGTTGCTCTACAATTCCTTGGTAACCTTTTTGAGTACATCCTAAACGAAAGAAATGGTCAGTTAAATATCCTTGGTGCAACTTCCGGTGATACCGGCAGTGCTGCTATTCAGGGAGTAAGAGGTAAGGACAACATAAATATCTTCATTATGCACCCGGATGGCAAAACAAGCCCTCTACAGGCATTGCAGATGACCAGCGTTCTCGAAAAGAACGTTTTCAACATCGCTGTTGAAGGTAGCTTTGATGATTGTCAGGGCATTATGAAAGAAACTTTCGCAGACCTCGACTTTAAAAACAAGTTCAATCTCGGTGCTGTAAACTCAGTCAACTGGGCTCGTATCCTGGCTCAGACAGTCTACTACTTCCACGCCTACAATCAGGTTGCTGAAAATGGCGAGAAAGTAAGCTTCGCCGTACCTACAGGTAACTTTGGTGACATCTTTGCCGGTTATATCGCCAAAAGCATGGGACTGCCAATCGATAAATTAGTTCTTGCTGCCAATGAAAACGATATCCTTTCTCGTTTCTTTAACTCTGGTGTTTACGAAAGAGGCGATGTTAACTTTACAATTAGTCCAGCTATGGACATTCAGATTGCCTCTAACTTCGAGCGCTACCTTTACTTCCTGGTGAATAAGAATCCTGAAAAGATCCGTGAGGCTATGGAGCAATTCAAGTCTACAGGTAAAGTCGTCATTGAAGATGAATTCATGAATAACAACGACTGCTTTATGGCATCTTCATCCAACACTGAAAAAACGTTGGCTACTATCAAAAAGTACTGGAATGAAGAAAATTATCTTCTCGATCCACACACTGCAGTAGGTGTCGATGTTGCAGAGAGTCTTAACCTTTCATCTAAGATAGTTTGTCTCTCTACAGCTCACCCGGCAAAATTCCCCGATGCTATCCAAGAGGCAACTGGTGAAGATCTGGCTAAGCACCCAACTCTTGAAGCTCTAAAAGGTGCAGAAACAAGATGCCACAAAGCTGCTGGCGATCTTAAAGAAATTCAGTCATACTTAGCAGAAAACGCTCTGTCTTAATAACAGACCTTGATTTCTTAAAGTTAACCCCATAAAATCCTGTAGAAATTTTTAAATTCTGCAGGATTTTATGAAAACTCTTCTAGCTCTTCTAGCCCTTCTAACTGCCCTGTTTTCCGTTGGCTGCTCAAGCGCTAAGTGGTACAAAGGCAACACTCACGTTCACACCATTCTTTGCGGTCATGCCGATAGCTCACCTGAAGCTGTTACTAAGTGGTATCATGATCATGATTACAACTTCCTTATACTCAGTGAACACAACATCTTCATCGACCCCTCCAAAGTCAAAATGCCCACCCCTCTCAAAAAAGACTTTATACTTATCCCAGGACAGGAGGTTACTGGCATAAAAAATATTCACACAACTGCGATGAATATAAAAAGCCTTACGCCCTGGGGCGACCTACCCAAAAGCCGCGACAAAGTCCTTCAGCGTCAGGTAGACGAAATTGAAAAAAAAGGTGGCGTCACCATCCTTAATCACCCAAATTACAAAACCTCATTAACTCCAAAAGACGTTTTCCCTGTAGAAAAGCTTTATATGTTTGAAGTCTTCAATAACTCCTGGTTTGAAAGCAATTACTCCGAATATCATGAAGATCATCCTTCTGAAGAAGTCTGGTGGGATCGTCTACTGAGCGAAGGCATGATCATGTATGGCGTTGGTTCAGATGATGCTCACGACTTTAAAAAATACGGCTTAAAAAAGTCTAATCCTGGTCGTGGCTGGGTAATGGTTCGCTCAGAAAAGCTTGATGCAGACAGCATTACCCGAGCTATGTTTCATGGTGATTTTTACACCAGTACAGGCGTTCACCTAAGCGAATACAAAGTAACTAAAAATAAAATTATCGTTACTGCAAGTAGAAGTGAAACTATCAAAGAACTTGAAAAGCAGATTGTCCGCAGGGGAAAATCAGTTCCTGGCCAGAAAACTGGTTTTAAAATAGAACTCATTGGCCAGAAAGGTAAACTCATAAAAACCGCCAATAGTAGCTGGGCTGAATTTGATTTAACAAAGCTCCCTAAAAGTGCTTATTTCAGAGTTAAAGTATCATATGTTCAAAATCATCCAGAACGAGGTAAAGAAGGCTTTTACGCCTGGTGCCAACCGATATTCAAAGATGGTCGTGAGAAAAAACTAAGAGTGTACCAACACGACTACCTGTATCCTCATGGACACGGGCACGGTCATTAATCTTTTAAAAAATTCAATATGACCTGAGTGGGAATACAAACCCGCTCAACCATTTGCAGGCTTTTATCAATGCCATTCTCTTTATTGTAGTAAATACTTCTAGTTAAACTGACAATGCCTACAACCTCACCTTTTGAGTTTAAAACAGGACTACCACTGGATCCTTTGGCAAAACCTGCAGAAACACTCATGCGCTGGACTTTTTTGCCATTTTCAACTTCTAAAAAATGGCGGGTTACATGACCTTTAGAATAGGAATAAAAGCTTCCATCCGGGTGTGAAACAATCGACACCTCACTACCAGTTTTATTTTCCTCTGAAAGTTTCAATCCTTGGAAACTTTGAGTGTCACACTCCAAAAGAGCCAGGTCGTTTTCTTTTGACGATTTTCTCACCTTTAACACAGGGAAGCAATTCCCTTTAAAATTCATCAACATAAAAACATCAGCACGCTTCTTGGGATCGACCATGTGAAAATTAGTTAGGACTCTATTTTTCCCTACAGGTACAGCCGCCCCAATACTCAATTGCCAATCCGGCAAAATCCTGCTTTTATAGGCTCTAACTAAGATCAAAGTTCCATTTACCTGACTTTCATAGTCCTTTCCCAAAGCCTTACCTGAGTCTAAAATGACCTCTTTGAGGCCCTCTTTAAACAACTCTTCACGGTGAGGAAACGCTTTTTCCTTTTCATACAAATTCAGATTTTTATTGATTATTGAACGGAGCAGACTATCATCTATTAATAGTTGGGCATAGATATCAAAGAGACTCAAAGTAACGATAAACAGCAATATATAAATTTTCATAAATTCTCCGACATTTGAGTAATTATATAAAATATGAACGTCAGTGACACTGTATTGACCAAACTGTGAATATAATCAAAAATAACGCTAACAAATGGATCAATAAAACATTTTATATGTCACACAAAACAAATAATAATCAGGTTTAACTTTGTGAAACTCTTTCTCTACATTTTTTTACTTCTCTTATCATTTACCAGCCAGGCCCAATTTGGCGACTTTGGTGGTTCTAATAAAGACAACCTTGAACTTAAAGTTTTCCAGCGCGGCCTCGCAGACTCACTTTTTGTAAATAAAGCAACCGTTAAACCCGGCGTAACTTTCGAGGTCTTGCTAGATCTCAAGATGAAAGAAGATTGGTTTGTCTACTGGCAGGCTTCTGGGGGCATTTCACAAAAAATGGACTTCGTCTGGGAGACTCCAGATGGAATATCCTTTGTCGAAATGAAATTTCCCTACCCGAGATATAAATTTGATGACACCATCAATTCTGCCTCTTTTTACAATCCTAAAAATCCAAAGTATATCGCTGTTTTCAAAGTTGCTGAAAATGCTAAGCCGGGAAAAGTAAATGTCGGCATGAAACTCAATTGGCAGGCTTGTGAAAAAGGCGGCCAGTGTATTCAGCCATTTACCGGCCCGACCCTCTACAACAAAGAAATTGAAATCGCAGCTGAGTCAAAAATAGTTTCAGAAAATGAAGCTCTATTTACTGAAGCAAACAAATTTTTTCCTAAAATGGCTCCGGAAGGATGGGCCATACATGCTTTTGAAACGACAAAAGACTTTCAAGGTCGCTACGACGACGCACCTTCTAAAAAACCGGTAGTACAAGTCACCATTTCAGCACCAATGGAACTGGATGAATTCAGTTCTATGTTTTTCCCAATTACAGAAAGTGCACATGACCAATCTGTAGACCACCCAATTACAAAGCTAGACTCAAATACCCTCCAAAGAGTCTATGAACTCAACCTTGAAGAAGGTCAAAAAATAACAGACTTAAACGGTGTCTTTACTTATAAAAATGACGAAGGCTATACTGAGGCCATTCAATTCTCTACAAAAGTAAGCGACAAAGCTGTTGAGCTCCCTAAAAACAGTAACGCTCAAGAACTCCCCTATAGAAACCTGTCTGGCGAGAACATTAAAATCGAATCAAAAAATAAAGGAATTCTTCATTACCTTATTCTGGCATTTTTTGGCGGATTCATCCTTAACCTTATGCCATGTGTATTTCCGGTTCTGTCAATCAAAGTTATGGGCTTTGTAAATCAGGCAAAAGAAGGTAAAGGTCACGGTTTGATGCATGCTGGTATATATACACTTGGTGTTCTCGTTTCCTTTTGGGTTCTAGCCGGAGTCACTCTTAGTCTGAAATCGGCAGAGCAAGGTGCATCCTGGGGCTTCCAATTACAAAACCCCTATATGATGTTTGGTTTAATTATTATTCTTTTTGCCCTTTCACTTAATCTTTTCGGAGTTTTTGAAATTGGTGTTTCCCTTACCTCTGCAGGTCAATCTGTTCAGGGGAAAACCGGATTCTCTGCTTCTTTCATGAGCGGTGTTCTCGCTACAGTTGTCGCTACTCCATGTATGGCACCTATGCTTGGAGCCGCCCTGGCATTTGCCTTTACTCAACCTCCTGCCATTGCAATGATCTTCTTCACCTTCATCGCTCTGGGTTTAAGTTCCCCATACCTTTTCCTGGCAATCTTCCCGCAGTTTTTAAAATTCATCCCAAAACCGGGAGCCTGGATGGAAACCTTTAAACAGGCTATGGGATTTCTCATGATGCTGGCTGTTTTCTGGTTAATGGAAACATTACAGTCTCTTATGGTAGAACAAGATAAATTCTTTAATGTACTTTGGGCGTTCACTGCAATGGGTGCCGCTTTATGGCTTTATGGCAAGTACAGCCCTGCATATATAGAAAAAAATAAACGCATCATAGGAGTACTCTCAGCTCTTATCCTTGGAGCTTATGCTATAACTTATGGCGCGAACAAACTGGAAGAAAAAACTGTTTTAACCTGGGAAAAGTTTGATGAAGCAAAATTGAGTAAGTACTTGGCAGAAGACAAAAAAGTCTTCATCGATTTTACTGCTACCTGGTGTGCCACATGCCAGGTTAACAAGAAAATTGCCATATACCCAAATACCAAGATGTTCCTTAAAAAAGGTGTTATCCTCATGAAAGGAGACAACACCAAGCACGATCCAATTATCAATAAATGGCTGGATACTTACGAGAGCCCGGGGGTTCCCCTGAATCTGCTTTACGATGGCAAAGATTCCAAGCCTATTAAATTCCCGGAAACCTTTACCAAAGGGATGCTCGAAGAGCAGCTACAAAAGCTTGATGATAAGTAATTTTTAATTAGCGGCAGTTTGTCTCTTATCTGAACTGGGTTATTGTCTCAAAAATAACTTTAAATCAGGTTCAAATAAGAAATGCAAACTGCCCCGAATTTTGTCCTTACTGTCATCAGCAGAGACATTAGCTCTGCCGACTTGGCCAACATCTTTTCAAAGCTGGAATCTATATATGCTTCTATAACAAACATCAAAAAACTTTCTGATGATGCTTCTGAGAATACAAAATCATGTTTTGAAGTATCTATCTCTACCGATAAAGATTTAGCTGCCGTCAGAGATGCAATGAACGCAGTAGTTGAAGCCGGCGGTCCTGACATCTGTGTTATACCTGCTGAATTTGCAAAAGACGAAATTAAACTTGCCGTATTCGACATGGACTCCACTCTTGTCCAGTGTGAATGCATAGATGAACTAGCCAAGAGACATGGCATTGGTGACCAGGTTTCTTCAATCACTGCATCTGCTATGCGCGGTGAAATTGACTTCAACGAAAGCTTTTCACGCAGAATGGCCCTACTAAATGGTCTTTCAGAAGAAGTTCTACAGGACATCGCGGACAATCTTCCTCTTACTGAAGGTGTTCAGTACATGATGAAAAGCCTCAAAAGCCTGGGCTTTAAGACAGCACTTTTCTCTGGTGGATTCTACTTCTTTGCAAACCACCTGCAAAAGCTTCTCGACATCGACTACGTTTATGCGAATAACCTTGAAATCGTCGATGGCGAAGTTACCGGCCGAGTAACTGGCGAAGTCGTAAATGGTGACAAGAAGCGCGACAAGTTAGTCAGCGTTGCACAAGAGCTTGGTATTAAAGAAAGTCAGGTAGTTGCTGTTGGTGATGGAGCTAACGATTTACCAATGATTAAGACTGCCGGTCTTGGTGTTGCTTTTCACGCAAAACCACTGGTTCGCGAAGAAGCTGGCCTGGCAGTTTCTTCGATTGGTCTTGATGGACTTCTATACATCCTTGGACACAGCGACAGCGAGTTCAAGTAAATCCTTTTAGGCCTCTATCTCCAGAGGCCTTTAGCTTCTCTATTTGCAATATTATCAACTTCTGCGATAGTAGTTTATTTATCTTAAAGGGGCTAAGTCAGTGATTCTACTAAAGCATTTCATTATTATTCTTTTGGCATCTTTCCTGATGCTATGTACTTCTTCATGCGGTAAAGTTATTAACGGAATGGCAAAGCGCAGCGCAGTCAGGGGTGTAAGGGCACACAATCGCCAAAACGATAATGAAGAACAAAAAAATCAGAAGCAAATAGTCGAAGAGCAATCTACTGAAGATGATTTTGATTTTGATGAAAGTAATGGTGGTAGTAGTTCATCAGGAGAAGTCTACTCCAATGGCCAAGACTTTAGCCGTCAAGATAGATTATCAAAGATTAGTTCTAAGTATGCCGTTAAAAGTGATACGAATGGTTTGTATGCATTTGAAACAAAACATCTTGGTATTTCTAAAGAAAGAGTAACTTTGCACTACTCCTATGCTGGTCAAGATTATACAGTACATTGGTTACATGACTACCTTGTAAAAAACGGTAAATATTGTTTTGCTGTAAGTAATGATTCTGGAGATCTTCAAGGCTTACTTCCAGTAAGTAGAATAAATAAACTAAAGAGTGGAGAAAACTTTAGTAAAGCAGGTCAGTTTGCTCGAAAAGTAAAAGAAACTCTTAAAAAGCAAAAATCAGAAAGTGATACGCCATTTTAGAAAAAGCTGATTACCACCCATTCCTAGCCCTGTCATCTATCACATTCCTGCCATATTTTTGACTTTTTCTGTCACTCCGTAAAAACACTCTGTGTAAAACTGAATAGAAAAAAGCTTGTTTTGGATCTCAAAATCCAATATCTTTATTTCAGAAAAATGTGTATGAGAGTTATGTTAAAAATTAAAAGCCTTGAGCTGTTTATGTGTGCAGCACTAAGCTTCTCCTTTATAGCCCCCGCAGAGACTTCTCTACAAATAAGTAAGTATGATTTCAAAAAAGACATTATGCCTATTTTTGAAAAGTATTGTACTGACTGTCATGGCCCCAAAAAGAAAAAAGGCGGCGTGAGGATCACTGATCTCGATCCAGACTTTGTTAAAGGCGAGGATGGCGACAAATGGTACGGCATACTGGATGTCATTAATCTCGGAGAGATGCCACCAGAAGATGAACCACAACCTACTGACGCTGAAAGACGAAAAATTATCGACTGGCTGACCGTTGAGCTCAACTACGCCTCCCAAATCAAAAGTAGCGATGTCAAAACTATTATTCGCCGCCTCAACAAACAGCAGTATACGAATACTCTCAAAGAACTACTGGGTGTAAACATCAACTTTGGCAAAGACCTGCCAAATGATGGTCTTTCACACGAAGGCTTTACTAACAATGGCGAAACTTTAACCATGTCGACTCTACACATGGAGTACTACATGAAAATCGCCCGCAAAGCTCTCGATAAAGCTATAGTCACCGGCGACGCACCTGAAATTTACCGCTTTAAAACATCCTTGGGAAAAGGTATCAGTCAAGAAAAAGGCAAAGTCGGACTTGGCTACCAGTCAGTTCCGATTCAAAAATCTGATTACCTCCTTGAAACTCTTCCTCCTGAAGGAAAAAGTTTTAAAGCCAGGCAACATAGTTTCAAAACGAAATTTGCTTTCAATAACTCTGCGGGAACTAAAGGAGATATTGAAAGTTCAAAGAGTCTTTACGATACATTTTATGTTGATATGCGTGGCTCAAACAAGAAACGCTTCACAATGCTTGACGAAGGGATAATTCTTCAGTCATCTCTTCCTCATGTCGAAAAGGCTGCAAAAATATGGCAAGGCCCTGCTCCAAATATGAAAGTCATTATGCGTGACTTCCCCAAAGAAGGTGATTTTCGAATTACTGTAGAAGCATCCAAAGCTCCTTTTATTACAGAAGCTCCCAAATATCTCGATCTGGAAGATGCCAAACCTGCAGCAAACTTTGACTCCAAAACTCAAAAAATATCCGCTATACCCGGCAGTAAAATCATAGATGCTCGTAAACCAGCGAAATATAAAGGTCTCAATTTAAACACATACTTTGTTCACACCAAGAAAACCCCTACTGAAGCGTCTTACAGCATCAAAATTAAACCTGGTGTTTATCAATTAGATATCGTTTATGCAGCTCAGGATAGTCGCCCTCTGGATATCAAAGTAAATAAAATCACCGTCAAGGACTGTATGACTACTAAAACTGGCAGTTGGAGTAAACTTAAAATTTTCAGTCAGGCAGTACTTAGAATAGAAAATAGTCTTTGTTCAATCAGCTTTAAATCTAAAGGAGCTATCCCTCATATTCACGCTTTCATTCTATCTCCTGTGAACTCTGGAAGTAAATTAGAAAAAAAATTTGAGCAAACTATAAAAGGTAAAAACCCACAGTTGGCCAAGTATCATCCATACATAAGAGTTTTTGCTGGTAACCGCCTCGACGATGGTATGGAATACAGGACTTTCGATAAACCACAAAAAGTAACTGCCCTCTTTGGCCAAGCTCAAAAACTTTACTTTCACGGTAGACTGGAAGACATGCCACTTCCTGTAATAGATAAAAATGACACCACGTTTCTGGCCAACATGGCTTTATTTGGAATTTGGAATGACTCATTTGTGACAAGCGCTAAGAAACAAGGCGAACCTGTTCTTATAAAATCCATAGAGTTTGAAGGCCCTTATTTTAAAAACTGGCCCCCAAAAAGTCATACAAACATTTTCTTCGAATCAAAAAATTCGTCGAACAAAGAAATTTACACTCGTGAAATTCTTGAGCAATTCATAAGTAAAGCCTTCCGAAGAAAAGCTAAGGCACAGGAAATTGATCGGCTTATGTCTTTCTGGAAGCGTAACCATAAAGATTTCAATTCTTATGAAGAAAGTGTAAAAGAATTACTGGTTGCTGTATTATGCTCACCGCATTTCCTTTACATCGCCGAACCAGAAGAAAGCAATGAACAAAAAACACTGGACGACTATCAACTGGCATCAAGACTCTCATATTTTCTATGGAATACCATGCCTGACTCCCGCCTACTTGAATTAGCCCAAAAGGCTGAACTCAAAAAGCACCTGACTTCCGAAACCAAGCGCATGCTGCAAGACCCCAAAGCCTTCAATTTTTCAGAGGCTTATTCTGACCAATGGCTGGATATTCAACGACTGGATAATATCGGCATAAATATCTCAATGTATCCGACTTTCACAAGATACGTCAAAGAAGATATGGCGAAGGAAACGCATCACTTTTTTCATGAAGTCCTGACGAAAAACATGAGTGTTATGAACTTCATCGATTCTGATTTTGTAATGATTAATCAAAACCTGGCGCAATTCTATAATATTCCAGATATTAAAGGCAGTGAGTTTAGAAAAGTTGCAGTCCCCCGTTCGAAACAACGCGGCGGTCTTCTATCCCAAGGCAGTTTCCTGACTGGTCACTCCTCAGGAGAAGATTCCCACCCTATTAAACGTGGAGTTTGGCTGATCGAAAAAATAACCGATAATCCTCCACCTGAACCGCCGCCAAATGTACCGGTGCCGGATCCGGAGGACCCTGAATTTGCCAAATTGACTAAGAAACAACAACTTGAGAAGCACCGTGATAATGCTTCTTGCCGTGACTGTCACCGCAAAATTGATCCTTGGGGTGTCCCTTTTGAGCAATACGACGCTATCGGTCAACTGCGGGATAAAATCATCACTAAGAGAAGAAAGACTATGCCTGTCGATGCCAATTCTACTTTAAATAATGGGACAGATATCAAAGGCATTAGCGGTCTTAAAAAATACCTTCTGGAAAATGAACAAGACAACGTTAACCGCGGTGTAACAAAACACCTTCTAGCCTATGCTTTAGGGCGGTCTCTCAGCTTTACAGATGACTCAGAGCTCAATAAAATTTTAGACAAATCAAAAGCCAGTGGTTATAAGATGCACTCCATAATCGAAGGCATCGTAACCAGTAAACTTTTTACCCAGCGTTAATCAGGAGCACAAAATGGAAAAATCATGGCATTTAAAAAGAAGAACCTTTCTCAAAGGTCTAGGCGTTACTTGTGCTCTACCGTTTCTTGAGAGCATGGGTAAAGATGTTGTAAAAAACCCAAATCCAGCCAAACGCTGTGTGTTTTCATACATTCCAAATGGCGTTAGCATGCCGGATAGTAAAAACCCGGCTTACAAAGACTGGCACTGGTTTCCACATGGCGAAGGTAAAAGCTTTACTTTCACTAAGGTCAATGAATCTCTGAAGTCATTCAAAAAAAATCTCCTCTTTGTCGGTGGCCTATCCCACCCCAAAAGTCGCAATCTTCTTGGACATGCTGCAGGAGATACCTGGTTAACCGGAGGAGATATCGGTGGTTCAACCTATAAGAACAGCATATCTATAGATCAGGCGGCGGCAAATGTCATCGGCAAACAAACTCGCTTTAAATCACTTTTACTTTCATGCGATGGTGGAGTTGGCTACAAGTCTCGCGTTTCAACCTGTTCGTTTGACATAAATGGCAAAGCTATTCCTACTGAGTGTAATCCAAGAGAAATCTTTGAGCGCTACTTCAGCTCAAATGATGCAAAATCAAAAGAAGCCCGAAGAAAAAGCCTGCGACAAGGCAAAAAAATTGTCGACCTGATTAGGGAAGATGCTAAAGGCCTTTCGAGAAAACTTGGAAAACAGGATAATACCAAGCTCGATGAGTATCTTGGTTCAGTAAGTCAGATCGAAGGAAATATAAAAAGAACTGAGCAGTGGCTCGATATTCCAATGAAAAAGGTCAACATTGACCATATTAATTTCTCAGTCAAGCAAACTGCCCCCAAAGATTATATACGTACTATGTATGACCTCATTGCCCTGGCTTTCGAAGCAGATATTACTCGTTGCGCTACTTATATGATTGCCCGTGAAGACGGCATGGGCTATGGCGATAAATTCCCGGTCATTACCTTTGGCTACAAAGGTCACCATAGTATTTCTCATGACAAATCAAAAGGCGGTTATGAACGCTGGGGCCATTATGATCAGTTTCTTAATGAGCAATATGCATATTTTATCGATAAGCTGAGTAAGTTAAGAGATGAAAATGGCTCTATCCTTGATTCAACTATGGCCATGCACGGCAGTGCATGTAGCACGACTCACAATGCCCGTAACTATCCGATTGTAATTGCCGGTGGTCAAGGTCTCGGACTGGCAGGCGGAACCTTCCTGAAATATGATGAAAAAACTCCTCTCTCAAACATGTACGCGACCATGCTCAATATACTTGGTGTACCGACAAAGAAGTTTGCTGATAGTACAAAAGACTTTGAACTGACTGATATGTTTGCATAAACATCTTCTTCACCCACTCTGCCCTGTAACTTCTGGTAACAGGGCTTTTTTATTTGCCTGAAGTCACTTAAAGTAATTTCAGTAAGTATTAGTATTTAGACTTTCAAAAACCTAAGGCCTGAATCTACTATGATTAAATTATTGACACTGTTTCTTTCTTTTACACTTCTTAGTTTTTTATCCGCTCAACAAAAGAAGAAAGGGCCCAAAGTACCTGATTATGCCAAAGCCATTACAAACATCGAATACAGCAAGCCTAATGGTAAGCCCCTACTTCTTGACCTTTATGTTCCCAAAGAGTACACCGGTAAAACTCCTGTGTTTCTATGGGTTCACGGTGGAGGCTGGAAAAATGGTAGCAAGGAAAAAGTCAAATGCCTCTGGCTGGTAGAACATGGCTTTGCGGTTGCCAGTATCAACTATCGACTCATACCAGCTCAATGGCCTGCTCAAATTAATGATTGTCGTGCAGCAATTCGCTTCCTGCGTAAAAATGCCGGGAAGTATGGTCTAAATGGGTCAAAAATTGCTGCTGGTGGTAGCTCTGCTGGAGGTCACCTTGTAGCTGTTCTTGGAACTCAAGACATTCCTAAAGATGAAAAAGTCTCCAGTCGTGTCCAAGCCGTTCTCGATTGGTTCGGTCCAGCAGATCTATTAACTATGCCCCCAAATGTTGTCAGTGAAATTCGTACATTAGAACAAGTCTCCCAAAGCAACGGTGCCAAACTTCTTGGTTCTACAGTGAGAGATGTTCCGGAATTAGCCAAAGAAGCCTCTGCATTTTGGAATGTATCCAGTGATGATGCTCCTTTTCTCATAATGCATGGAGATATGGACCCTGGTGTACCCGTTGAACAGAGCATAAGGCTTCACAACAAACAGAAAGAGGCGGGCGCTCCGACTCAACTTTATATTGTCAAAGGGGCTAAACACGGCGGTAAGGAATTCCTCACGGAAAAAGTCAACAAAGTTATTCTAGACTTCTTCAACAAGACACTTAAAGGAAAATAAATTTGCCTCCTCACCAGAATTTGTGGGTTAACTCAGGCTCGGGCAGTTTTCCAAGTTGATGATATAGAGCAGTTTCCATAACATCAAATGAACGAAATCCGAAAGCTTTTCTGATGGTCAAGTCAATAACCTCCGGTAAAACCGGAGGCTTGGAATTGGAACCGCTCAAAGCGGATTGTTAGTATCTAATCTTTACTTGAATAAACCAAGTTCGTCTTGATCTCGATCATCTTTGTCTTGATTCTGAATATATTTACGAATCGTCTTTTCATTCAGACCAACCGTACTTACGAAGTATCCTCGCGCCCAAAAACTTTGCCCCGTAAAGTTTTTTTGACGGTTCAATAAATTTCGAGCAATGTAAATGGCACTTTTTCCTTTCATAAAACCAATAACATT
>JAKVBD010000149.1 GCA_022446985.1 Lentisphaerales bacterium | reverse complement strand
TACATACCCGAAATGGGAAATTGGTATGACCGGGACATTTCACCCGGCTAGCTCCTGACGCATTAGTCTGGGCACACACTCGATCAGCGTAAAAAAGCTTTTCCTTAGCATCAGGCTCTCCAAAAAAAAATATTCATTTTCTAGTCATACTGAACGGCTTGAATGAGTCTTAACAAAAAATATAAAAAAATCAGCGAAGGATGACTTTCAGGCTTTTCGACAGTAAATCGATCTGCTCAGGAGGAAGCATTTTTGGAGACACGACTAACTCTTTGAGACCGGTAATTTTAAGCAAAGGCCTGGCATCGCGAATTTCAGTATTGCGTATATCAAGGTGTTCTAGCTCCAAGCCCACTAATAAATCAGCATTGCCCCAGGAACTGTTGCTTATATCGAGACTCTTTACGCCTAAACTATGGATCAAAAAGACCCTCGTCTCTGGTAGTGCTCCAGTTTGATAGAGCGTATTTTTTTCCAAAGCTAAACGCACCAGACCTGTACCTGAAATTTTCAAATGACGCAACTTTTCATCATAATTTAAAGAACTCTTCTTCCACTGTGGGTTAATTCGCTGTAAAAGATAAGACACCAGCTCTAAGTGTTCTGTTTTCGAATCACGTCGGTTACCGTCGTAAAGCAGCATTTTCACTGCATCTGGCAGACGATACTTGTTGACTAAAAGCCTATCCCACAAAGCCACTAAGTCCTCTACTTTAAGAAGCTCCGAAGTCTTTTCCTTTGCCGAATAATCCTCGACTAATGGCATCAATTCCGGATCATTTGAACTGATATCAAAATAACTTTTCGCTTTACTGAATTGCTGCTGCAAGAAATACACATACCCCAACTGCATCATCCCCCAGGCATACTCACTTTCAGAGGGGTCTATCTTCAACAACAGACTTTCCGCCTTAGCCAATGACTCTACAGGCTCGCTAAAAACAAGGGCATCTGTCTTTTGATAAATACTGATGATGTCTTCACCCTCTCCGCGAATAAAAGCTCGCACCAAACCGCGGTCATTTTTCATTCTATTTAACGCCGACTGAGCGAACTCTTTTTCTTTAACTGCAACTAAACGGTTATTCTCCGCTTTATCACGCTCTGCCGTCAGCAACTGGTTTTTTATCTGTAACTGCGTTGTGAAACTCAGAGCAAAGAAACCTAAGGCCGCGATGAAAAAAAGGGTCACCAGGCAAAGAACTTTATTCCGCTTAAAAAAAAGGGCTGCTTCCTTAAGGGCTCCTGCCTGTTCTGCTACGGTCGTACGTCCAGACAAGTACTGATGCACATCACTTTGTAAATCTTCTACTGACTGGTAGCGCTCCTGTGGATCTGCCTCCATCGCTTTTTTTACAACAGCACTTAAGCTTTCCGGAACCTGCCAGCGTTCGGATAAAAATGAACACTCATCCAAATCTGAAATAAGCGTCTTTTTAATTACCTCATCCACCTCGCCGGAATAAATAACTTTACCGGTTAGAATCGTATAAAGCACTGCTCCCAGTGAGTAGACATCGGTTAATTTAGTCTTGTCTCTTTTCCGGTTAATTTGTTCGGGAGCCATATAACCGGGGGTGCCTTTGACCTCACCCGCGAGAGTCATATTATTCAACAAATCCGGATTAAATAAAAGCTGATCCATTTCGCTATGACCTTCATCGCCAATGATTTTCCCCAGGCCCCAATCACATACCTTAACTTCACCATATTGACCGATCTGAATATTGCCGGGCTTAAGGTCCAGGTGCAGGACATTTTTGGAATGAGCAAACGAGACAGCATCGCATACCTTTATGAAGACCTCCAGCAAAAACCTCAACTGCTTCTGGCCTTGTTTAATGATTTTTTCCAGGTTCTCACCGATCTTCAATTCCATGGTAAAAAAAGGTGTGTCGTCTTCTGCTATGCCGATATTGTAAACACTGATAATATTCGGGTGTTCTAGAAGGCCCGTCAGACGCGCTTCGCGTATAAATGAGTCGTGCATAGCTGCCGGTGCCTGTTCATGAAGTCTGGCCAAAGCCACATAGCGATTGAGACGCTTATCGTAAACTTTGAAAATGCGCTTCATACCGCCTTCGGCAAAAGGCGTTTCTTCTGAATATCTTTCTGAAATAGACTTTAACGCATCACAAACCGGTCGCAGGCTCTCTTCCTTAGCGGCACCCGGCTGCGAGGCTTCTTCGTAGAAATTCTCTAAACCGTAAACAATGTCGACCTTTTCATCCATAAAATTCTACAATTCCAACTCGCGAATTAAGCTGCGCATCTCGTCGACAAACTTATTTTTCACACGCGACACCAAGACATAAACAGACTCTTTTTTAAGATCTAAAGCTTTGGCAATTTCTTCACCACTTTTGCCTTTTTGGTTCAGCAAAAAAGCTTCTATGGCCATGCCAGAAAATAAAGGTCTTATATTCTCCAAAGCCATGGTCGTCACATAGGCCTGCCATTCACTTTCGATCATCTTCTCAAGCTCTGCCTGAGAGTATGAATTTAAGTGATGCAAAGCTTCCTGAAGATCGCCCATTTGCTCCTGACGCTTGACCTGACGTTGCATCTTATCCAGATAACTCAGTACCGTATTTCGCGTCACACGGCTCAACCAGGTGCGGAATTTACTTTCCTCTGCTCTGTAAGTAGACAAGCCTTTCCAAAGCTGCAAAAGCACGACTTGAACCAGATCCTCAAAGTCATTTAGGCTGATGTTCATTTTGTGCAGGATATGGTAGATAAACTTCTGATAAAACTCGACAAACTCTTCCCAGGCACTTTCATCATCCTGATTACAGGCCCTCATAATAAGGGTCTGTCGAGTTAAGTACTTATCATCTGTCATAGCAGCCTTAGCCTTTATTCAAAATTGTTAACTTTCTTATTATAACTACAAACACGTCAGTAAACAAAAAGAAATAGTTCAGAAAAATCGTTAAGCCTTTTCAACTTAACTTCAGTAGCTTTAGAGCTTAAGCACTTATTTAACTAACACATATGTAACAAATTAAAATCACTTAGACTCATTGTTATTAAACCAAGTTTAAAAAGCATTCAGGTATTTCCATGAAAAAAATTCAGTGTTTACTCATCCTCCTTTCGAGTATTGGTATTTCTCTTATTGCCGAAATAAAAGTCAGCACCCTGTTCACCGACAACATGGTTTTGCAGCGGGATATGCCCGCAGCAGTTTTTGGTAGCGGCGAAGAAGGTGAAAAAGTTAAGGTTGAGATTAATGGGAAACAGGCAGAAACCACAGTTAAAGATGGTCACTGGTCTTTAAAGTTACCCGCCAGTAAAGCCGGTGGACCATACCAACTCAAAATATCCGGGAAAAATGCGCTCGAATTTAAAAATGTCATGTTTGGCGATGTCTGGGTCTGTGCCGGCCAGTCAAATATGGCGGGCAGTATACGTCTCTACAGTCACTCTCGCTATAAAGGTGCAGGTGGAACCAAACTCCAAGCGCTGATGGATGACGCTGCCAAAAATAAAAATGTCCGCCTGATTGGCATTAACCGGACTGCAGTTAAAAAGATTTTGCCGGATGCAGAAATAACCAAAGCTTATGCAGACAGCTGGCAAGAACCCAATGCTAACGCCTTTAGAGATGCATCGGCAATTGGTTATGTCTTTGGAACTGAGCTTCAAAAAGAACTGCAAGTTCCTATTGGCCTCATAGCCGCTAACCGGGGTGCAACTTCAATCCAAACCTGGATGTCTGATGCAGCGTTAAAAAGTTCTCCAAAAACCTCATACTATCGCAGTGTTATTGCGCCATTACAAAAGTTTACGATCAAAGGAGTTATTTGGTATCAGGGAGAAAATAATGGCCGCTCAGTTCATGGTTCGATGGCTTATGCAGATCTGTTTAAAACACTTATTTCCAGTTGGCGTCAAGAGTGGAAACAAGGCGACTTTCCCTTTTTGTTTTTTCAACTTTCCGGATATCGCGATTCTGCCAAACATAAACCTTCGATTAACTGGCCTTACCTACGGGAATCACAAACCAAGGCACTTGAATTACCAAATACAGGAATGACGGTGATTACTGACTTAGGCCATCCTTCAGACATTCACCCTCACCTGAAATATTATCAGGCCATGCGCATGGTTCCATTGGCTCTGGAAAAAGTCTACAATCACAGCCAGATTGGATCCGGCCCGGAGTTCAAAGAATTGCAAATTTCTAACGATAAAATTATCGTTAGTTTCGATAGAATTGGCAGTGGCCTGATTGCACAAAAAGTTGAAACTCCATGGTTAAATGTCAGTTCAGACAAATTACAGGGTTTTGTTATTTGTGGGAAAGATAAAAAGTTCTACAAAGCTAAAGCAGTCATTGAGGGGAATAACGTCATTGTCAGCAGCGATAAAGTAAAATCGCCAGTTGCTATACGCTACTCCTGGGCTGGGCTTCCAGAAGCCAACCTTTTTAACAAAGAAGGCTTTCCTGCCGTACCTTCTCGCAGTGACACTTTTGAGCATAAAAGTGTGAGTTGGGACTTTGAAGTAGAGTAGTCTACTTTACAAATTTTCAGGGTTTAAACCCTTTTCAAAGCCGCCTGAAACAGGTGGCTTTTTTATATTCTTTACTCTTCCAATAGGATCCCAAAAGATTTTTTATTCATTGTGTTAAGGTCTACTCCAGGCTGGAGTATGAATAATTCAAGTGTGGTATAATTGGACAAAACTCATGAATAAAATCAATCGTTTTACGCTTCTCGAGATGCTAATCGTCATTGCGATTATAGGTATATTAGCATCCCTGCTGTTACCAAGTCTGTCGAAAGCAAGAGAAGCTTCTAAAAGTGTCGTTTGCAAAAATAATCTGAAACAAATGGGGCACTTCTCATATAATCTGGTTCAAATGGGCAGTGAAAATATTGCCAATAAAAACCGGGTCAGCTTTAAAGCCGGTCAGCTTTTCCCCGCCAGATTTGATACAAAGCACACCAACTGGGATACACCATGGGATGTCAATATGTACAATGTCTTTGAAGACGAAATCACTCTCGAACTCTTCAATTGCCCAACTGTCGACTCCGCTTATAATTTTGTTCCTACTGGTGGAAATAGTTTTCACCACTATGGCATAAATGTTCATGCCGCAGGCTGGCAAGGCGGCAAGGGCTTTGCCTACTATCATGCAATTAATGAACCAGCGCGAACTATCTGGCTCGGAGACTCTATGTGGCGTAAAGGCTGGATGGATTTCACACTCATGCGAGCCTGGCAACCGGGGATCTTTCAGCAACACGATAAATCGGGAAATATTCTGTTATTCGATTTATCAGTCAGCAGTACGACATCCGGACAGAGTATGCAGATCGGTAGCACATCAAGCGGCTACTTTCTTGAGTGGTAAGCAAACTAAAAACCCAATCAAAAAAACTTGATCTGATAGTTCTATACGTAGTAAAGTTAAAAAGAGAGGAGAATTATGAGAGGATATAAAATGTCTTCAAGGAACTTTACGCTTATAGAACTATTGGTCGTCATTGCCATCCTTGGTATTTTGACCTCCATACTCTTGCCTTCGTTGGCGAAAGCCAGAGAGGCCACAAAATCAACAGTCTGTAAAAATAACCAACGACAATTAGGTTACTTTGCTAATGAGCTAGTTGAGCTCGGCAGCGACAGCATTGCAAATGCTAACCGCGTAAGCTTCAAACCCGGCCAACTATTCCCTACCAGATTCGACACCAAGTTTATCAACTGGGATACACCATGGGACGTTAACCTCTACAATATTTTTGAATTCCCCAGAGACTTGCTGGATTGCCCATCGGTCAGCTCTGACCTGGCTTTTGTGCCGACCGGAGTCAACATCTATCACCATTATGGCGTAAATGTTCACATCTCCGGCTGGGACACAACCTGGGGTAACTACACAAGTCTAGCGGCAGTCGATGAGCCATCAAGAGCTATCTGGATGGCCGACTCCATGTGGCGGAAGCAATGGATGGACTTCACTCTTATGCGAGCCTGGGAGCCGGGAATCTATCAGCAACATGAGAATAAGGGAAATGTCCTTATGTTTGACCTCTCAGTCAACAGCACAACCTCAAGCCAAAGTATGCAGATGGGCAGTACATCAAGCGGCTTTTACCTGGAGTGGTGAAAGCCATAAGCGTCATTCTGTAAACTGCATATCTTCAACCAAATAGTTCACTCACAGTTCCGCGACTATCACCAAAATGATCAACAGGTATACCATACTGCTGAAGCAGCGTCAGCCATAGATTTGAAAGTGGCGTATCTTCTTCCGGCAAGATTAAATAACGACCATGTTTAATTTTCTCTAAGGCATTTCCGGCAACAATCATTGGCAGATTTTTCAACATGTGACCAGTACGAATATTACTGCCCCAACAGAGGGTTGACTGTTCGTAAAGAGAACTGCCATCTGCTAATTTTTTTGACTTGAGAAGATCCAGAAAATTAGCCAGTAACTCAGTACACATATGATCGCGCTTTTCACTCGCGGCGGTACGTGTCGTAGAACCGCTGTAGTGACTCAAGGCATGTGGATCCTGATGAATCCCCAGACTTTTCAATAAAGAGTTAGTCGGCTGTCGGTAAGAAATAACTGCCGTCTGATTCGACTGTAGTGCCAGTGCCATAAGCTCATAGGTCAGTTTTATTTCGGCTATACCATCGATTTGTTTCGGCAGTTTAAACTCCACTTTTGGCTTAGCCTGCTGCGCCCAGGCAGCTTCTTTTATTAAGCCCTGTTCTATCTCTCTAATCGATTGAAAATACTCATCCAACTTTTCTTTATCAGTCCGGGTAAGTTTCGCATTTAAGTACCTACTATTGCCAGCCACTGCATCGAGAATACTTTGTTTCTTCGCTAAACGCCTTTGACGTTGCTGTGGACTTTCTTTTTCCTGACCAAATAGGCGCGCATAAAGAGCTTGAGGCCCTTTTATACCAGACACAGTCTTACCGGCCCGACTCCAGGACATAGACAAACCTTTACCATGCCCACTGCCATCGCCGCCAGTCAAAGACAGCTGATTATATCGCATGTCTGCGCCCAAACTTTCACCGGCTAAAACATCGCAAGAAATTGAATTGTGAAAACGCTTACCAGAGGTGCCATATAGATTCGCCCCGGTTAAAAAATTTGTGCTGCCTTCATGAGGGTCAGAACAACCATGATTGGTTAAATTTGAAATAACTGTTATGTCCTGTTTATGCCTCGCCAATGGCTGCATACCTAAAGGCAGCGTTTGTAGGCGCCCTCCTTCCTGAGGAAAAAAAGTATCCTCCGTAAAACCAAACCCCAGTCCACAAAAAATGAGTTTCTTTTTTGTTTGATGTGGCCTTTTTGGAGCTGTATAACTCTCCATAAGTGGTAATGCTAAGCATAAGCCAGCGGTCTTTAAAAATGATCTTCTAGATGTTTGAGTAATCTTCATCGACATCCTCTACTTAGACTGAAATGATTGACTTTTAACTAAAGAATAAATAAGCGTACGAGCTTGATAATCATGCTCTTTCAACTCTTGCAAAAGAGACTCTATTTCCGCATGATCACTAAAACTGACATGTCTTCCCAAGCCATAAGAAAATAGCGCTTCCACCAAAGATGAAGCTAAGTCATCGCGATGACCAAGCAACGCTTTTTTTAAACCATCGGCACCCTGAAATTTTTGGCCTGAAGGCAGTTTTCCTTGAGTTTGAATAGCAACATTTTTTTTCTTGCTGATAATCTCATGGTCACGCCAACGGCCAATAGCATCGTAATTCTCCAGGCCATAACCAATAGGATCAATTTTAGCGTGACATGAAGAACATTGAGCTTTTTGCTGATGCAGCACAATCAACGTCCTAACACTCAATGGTTCTTTTGAGGCCTCTTTCAACTCCGGAACATTTGGTGGTGGTGGCGGCGCTTCATCATTTAAAAACTTATCCATTATCAATGCTCCTCGCACAATCGGTGAAGTTCGGTCACCGGTCGAACTCATGATCAAAAAGGCCGCTGAGCTCAATAAACCACCACGCTTGCTGTTTTCCGGTAATTGTATTTTACGGAAACCATTTCCCTCTAAAATTGGCAGACCATAGTGATGAGCCAAGACTTGATCTACTACCAAAAAATCTGAGTCAACTAAATTCGTTATCGGCAAATTCTCCTTAAGCAACAGATCAAAAAATTCAACGGGTTCATGCCGAGCCGACAAAGCCAAGCTGCGATCAAATTGCGGAAAAAGCTTGGGGTTGACTGCAACTTCATCCAGTCTTTTTAACTTAAACCACTGCCCCATAAAGCCATCGACAAAAGACTTTGCTTTAGGATCCAGCAACATTCGGTCTACCTGGGCTAAGAGTATATCATTTTGCCAAAGATCGCCGCTCTCTGCCAAGCCATATAACTCTTCATCGGGATAAGAACTCCATAAGAAATTCGCTAAGCGAACCGCGAACTCCCGACTCGTCACCATCTCTATTCCAGAGTCTTCGGGTTTAGGCTCACTTATATAGACAAACGACGGAGAAGAAAGCACCGTTGCCAAAGGTTCAATAAGAGCCTCTTGTGGCTTTAGACCAGAATCTCGATTACTCTGATATAATTGCATAAGGTTATTTATAAAACTCTCATCCAGAGCTTGTCTGTAACAAGCTTCAAAAGCGAACTGCCGGATAAGTCTTTTACTGTTTTCATCACTAAGTGGAAGCCGCTTACTTTCGGACGGGAAAGCTTCTCCATAAATAAGCTTCTCAAAAAATGAAGGCTGATCATAGTATGGTCCCTCCACAATAATCTTATCAATATAAAGACTGGCAGTCTCGCCATAACGATCCATTAAGTGTTTGTAATACTTATCCTGTACCTTGAGGTTTCGCTTCTCACGGAAAATAAAATCCATCCACTGACCGACCAGAGGTTTATGAGTAAAACGAAGCACTGATGGCTGCTCAAAAGTGCCGGTCACCTTCAAAGACTTTTCAAGATGATTAGACGCCAAAATATCGATAAACTTGCGGGACTCTGGAGGACTTTTATGGATCCCTGCAGTCAACTCAACTTTATATTCTCCCCGTGGGTCAAAATCAAACTTATACCCAAGCTTTACTGTAGCTAAATGATGATGAGCATGAGAAAGGTAAGCGGCCTTTTTAGAGTATTTTTGACCATATATATAATGATGCAAAAGCTTAGATTCATTGGCATGCTCCCTGGCAAAAAAATAAAGCTCTTGGCCATCGCTAAAATCGTGCTCCTTCCAGGTCTTGCCACTGCTCCACAATTTTAACAATTTATCCCATTTCTGCATTCTTTCACGTAGAACCTTTTCCGCAAAGCTGTTGGCTTTTTTCTCCGGTTGAATCACTTTACTCTTAAGTTTACGGCGAGGCTTAAAAGCCTGTGCAACAATTTTTTTAGCGAGAGTAAAATACATTTCAAAATGATTTGCCGAGTAAAACTGCTGCGAGCCAATAGTATCATATGAATCTGTCGGATCATCTTCCGGAATATCTTCTTGATTGACCCCGAACCCAAAAAGATGCTTAATCGCTCCACTGTATTCTCGACGATTAAGTCGACGCATACTTATCTTTTTACCCTGATCCGATAAGGCTATACGGGCCTTTTTGAGACCCTCTGTTAAATCCCTCAGAATCAAAGAAAGCTCTTCCGTCGAAGGTTGCTCCTTCTTTTCCGGCGGCATATCTCCGGCATTTAAAGTATCCAGCACATCCTGCCAATGTTGAGCTGTTAGCGGAGTTTGCACTGCCAGGCTCAAATTATCCAAACGCACTTTAGCTTTTTGCTTTTCAGCGCCATGGCAGCCGCTGCAGTACTTTTGAATAAATGGCTTCAGATTCTTTTCCGGCAGAGTTACAATTCTCTCTGCAAAAGCAGTCAGGTAAAATAAGTAAAGGAGAGCAAAAAAGCAGGGTCTGAACTTCATAAATTTCCTCTTAAGTCATTTACTAGTCA
Source organism: Lentisphaerales bacterium (assembly GCA_022446985.1). Lineage (GTDB taxonomy): Bacteria > Verrucomicrobiota > Lentisphaeria > Lentisphaerales > Lentisphaeraceae > JAKVBD01. The sequence continues at coordinate 752 of JAKVBD010000149.1, read as the reverse complement.
TACTCCTAAAACCAACAACCCTTAACAGATGAAATTTAATTTTACTACTGATTGTCTCCAGGGTAACGCACAAAGCCTGAGCTCACCCAATTCCCGACAGTATTCCACGTTTGAAACGGCATAAAAAGTGCCGGTGCATTATTTAAAACTCGGCGTTGTTTAGATGTCACATGCCCATCGACATATAGAATATTGGCGTCATCCAGGTGGCGGGCTTCAATACGATTGGCAGTGTTATGATTAATCCAGTGCCAAATTGTGTCTGTATTCAAACCACTTTCGGCAGGCTTCTCAAAAGCTGCCAGACTTTTGCCCCAATATTCAATCGGCATACCATAGTCCACCCTGAATTTTTCAGCTTTCTCGCGGCCGACTGATGCTCTCGTATCTGAAGGACAAATAAACACGTCCTTATTTGAATAAGCCGATAACTCGACCTGGTGACTTCCAAAAATAGTCTTGCTGTAAGCCCCACTATTATAAAAGACTGCTCCATCCCAGCCATCCCATTCATTCACCAAGTGTGAATCATTTTCGCTCGCATACATACTGCCGGCATAGCCCGACTGCTTTAGATTTGATGCACAAACTGACTGAATTGTAAGTAAGCGGGCTTTTCTTAAACTGGGCAGCATTAGGGTTAATAATATACCGATTACTGAAATCACCACCAACAGTTCGATTAAAGTGAAGCCTCTCCTACGGATCAGCTTTACCTCACCGACCAAACCGTGCATGAAGTTTTCCCTCAC